>CAVFNE010000037.1:0-8725 GCA_963623755.1 Muribaculaceae bacterium
AAGTTGACACGTATTCTGATGTATGCTCTTGAAAATGTAGAAGAAACTTTGAAAACCAGGTTTTCTTATTCTTTATCTTCTGCTTTTCCTCAAGAACCTCTAATTTACTTGGATTCCAAGATATACAAGAATCCAAATGAATTGACAAAATTTATCAATCTCTTTGAAAAAGCTAAGGTTGACAATTCTGGGTTACCTTTTATAAAACATCACAATGCTAAATATGATGGTAATCTTCCGATTTGGGTAGCTGTGGAAATAATGACCATCGGGAACATGTATAAGCTATACAAGAATCTGATAACTCCATTGCAGAAGGGAATTGCGAAAGAATACCACACGGGAGTTATACAGCTTACAAGTTGGATTGAGAATCTGACTTATACAAGGAATCACCTAGCTCATTACATGCGCATTTACGGCTACAACTTTGGGAGGACACCTGCAGTTTGCTCACAATATTCAGATACAAATTCCAGTGGAATGATTTTTGAACAGATTATCGCTATGGGTTTAATGTTTTCGGATAAAGTTGAATGGAAGAGGTTTGTTGTTCCTGAAATAAAGGGACTAGTAACTAAATATCAGAACTCTATCGAACTAAAGGATTTAGGTTTTCCGTATAATTGGGAGCGGATTCTTTTATCGTTGTAAGGGAACATAGGGTGGAGATGGCTTTAATAAATATCAAAAGATAGTGTAGCGACGCAAGGAAAAACAGCTCCCAACTTTTTGTGTTTGATGTCAGGCATGTTCGAATTGAAAGTGTTCAAGGGGCGCATCTCCCAGCTTAATTTTAAAGCACATTTTAAAGCTCAAAGCGTGAGGCCTGGAAGAGAAGGAACAATAGCGAAATCTGCAGTCTAACAAACAGGAAGACGTAATGTGTCCAATATAGGCTGAGGGGGTAATAAGAGCGACATACTGTCTCCCAGAGAGATTTCAGAGAAGGTTGGAGGGATGATTTTCAACGCTTGTACTGTCACCGCGATTACAGCTGCAGTGAAGAAACTGTGGTCTAGTGACCAAGCGTGCTGTAACGGGTTCTATAAGACGGGCAGGGAATACAGGGCGTTCGTTCTGCTCCTGGGAAATTTATCAGAGCTGAGAATGGAAGCAGAAATCAGAATTCAAATAATGGGTGTGAATAGTAACGAAATATCAATTGGACTCCAGTCTAATTTTCTTCTTTTATCTTGACATAAAAGAAAAAGAAGTTTAACTATAATTACAGTTTCATTTAAAGTAATTTAAAAGGGACCGGTTAAGCCGAGTCCCTTTATTTATGAGGGAAGGAATGCTACAGAGCCAAATTGAAAAGAAGGATCTTTTTGTTGATGTCGAGTCCCTGGTCTCCTCCATAAACCTCCACGCAGTCGAAGTCTCGAGGTCGGAGGGTAGAGAGACGACGAAAATCAACGTTGTCCTATACAAAAAAGAGTGTGATATAACCTTGGATGAACTGGAGGCTGCATACAACATCCTTTATCCGAGATTCAGTGTCCTACTTGGAGAGAGGGAACTCTCACTGGAGGTTTCGTCTCCCGGACTTGGTAGAAATTTCAAAGATACATATGAGTTTGTTGTATTTACCGGTAAGAGGGTGAGGCTCTATTCAACAGAGGAGAGTCAATATATTACAGGAATTATACAATCCGCCGATAAGAGAGAAGTTGTTCTTACTTCTTATTTAAAGGAAGACACTAAAGAGACCGGCGATGAGATAAAAATAAATTTTAATTCAATAGCTAAGGCTAAGCTTGATTATTCTTGGGAGGATAAAAATGATTAATCTGACTAGCGAGATCAACTCAATGATGCTTGAGCGTGATATGAAACTCAAGGAAGTTACATCTCTGATTAAGGACATGCTCAAATCAGCATACAAGAGAAAATTCGGTACTGATGAAAACGTCGAAGTTAAATTCTACTGTGACAAGAAAAAGCAGTACTTTGTCGAGATATTTGCAAAGAAGGAAGTTGTCAACGAAGAGGACTACTACAATGCAGTTACACAGATTCCTCTCGATGAAGCATTGGAGTTTGCCGGAGAGCAGAGTGGAATAGATGTCGGGGACGAACTCGAAATCTCACTCGACCCGAAGTCTTTTGAGTACTCGGCAGTTCAGTCAGCTAAGCAGCGCGGTCAGGCTGTAACAAGAGAAATCAGCGATGATAAGACATATTTCAAGGCTAAGCAGATGGAATTCAGCCTTATCAAGGGTGAACTCAAGAAGATGGGGAGGACCAGCCAGGATTGGTTTGTAGATATCGGATTCGGAGACGAAAACCTTGCTGTTTTCCCGCTTCGTGGACAGTCGAGCAGAGAAAACTATGTTGCTGGCGATACACTACGTTTCTATGTTGAGAAGGTAGACAAGGGAGACGATGAGAGTATAAGAGACCCCAAGACAGGAAAAATCAGAAAAAAGAAGAAGGGTGTCAAGATTTACCTATCCCGTTCGAGTAAGGAATTTGTCAAGGTTCTCTTCGAGCAGCAGTTGAGGGAGGAAATCGATAACGGCTCTGTTGTTATCAAGGCAATTGCAAGACAGGCCGGAGTCAGGACAAAGATTGCAGTCGACACAAAGAAGAGCGACACAGATCCGGTTGGTACAGCAGTGGGTAAGGACGGCTTGAAAATTAAGACTATCATGAACGAGCTCGAGGGCGAGAAGATTGATATCATCCGTTATGATTCAGACCCGATTGTATTCATCGCTAATGCTCTTGTCCCAGCACAGGTCAATAGGGTTGTTGAAGTAGACCCGCAGAGTAAGTATGCAATCGCCATCGTAGACGACTCACAGCAGGGCTTTGCAATCGGACAGGGAGGGGTCAACGTAAAGCTGGCAAAGGCTCTCTGTGACTGGATTATCGATGTCAAGACAAAGACACAATTCAATGAGATGGAGTCTACTATGCTCATCCATGAAAATGTCGGACAGCTCTTCAAGACTGGGCCTGAAGAAGAGAGCGTTGAGGCTCCTCATAGTGAAGGTCTTACAAACAAGGAAATCGGCATTGCCGATGATGAGACTCCGATTGCTGACTGCGGCTTTGATGAAAAGCTTGTTGAGAAGCTTCATAATATAGACATATGGTCAATCGAAGAGTTCTTCGAGTATACAAATGATGAACTTTTATCCAAGGGTTTGAGTCAGGATGAGATTGACACAGTCAGAAATAATGTCGAGATTGTAACTGAGGATGAAGAGGCGGAAACATTCGAGTGTCCGGTCTGCCATGAGATGGTTCCATCTTCTTCTACTGTTTGTCCTCATTGCGGTGCTGAGTTTGAATTTGAAGAGTAATAAAGGTGATTATGACTGAAGAAAAGAACAAAGTAAAAGTTAACATCATTAAAAAGGCTAATGTTCCATCCCCTGTAAAAGAGGAGGAGAAGCAGAGTGTGAGAGCGAACGCGGAGGAGAGCGTCGAGAAGAAAAAAGTTGTCGTCAAACTCAAGACTCCACCTAAGCCCACTCTCAAGCCTGTAGTAAAGGTAAAGGAAACCCAAAAGCCGGCTACACCTCAAGAAGAGAAGAAGGTGGTAAAACCATCGACTCCGGAGACGAAAAATACTCCCCCTTCCCGCAATCAGGTTATTGACGGTAAGTCCTTTATGGGTAACGGTTCACATATCCAGAATACCCGTATTCAATCTACAATTCACTCCGGCCCCGTTATCATCCACGCTTCCGATATCACCCCCGAGCCTAAGCCTGACACTGTCCAGAGACCACGTGTGCAGGGTATTGTCGGCGGCAGGAATATGAATAACCCCCACCAGGGATATCAGAGGAATAATAATAACTTTCAGCGTGATGGTAAGCCATTTCATCGTGACGGCCAGAATCAATTTTCGCGTCCGGGTACTCCGCGCTCATATTCGCCGGACCAGAACAAAACTACCTTCAACCGTAACGGCCAGAAACCAGGATTCACTCCGCGCTTCGGCCAGAATGGAGGACGGCCTCAGGTCGGACAGGCAGGTCCTATTGAACTCAATCAGAAAAACGGCAACAGAAAGAGCGGAAATTCCTCAACAAGAAACAAGAAGGATAAGGACAACAAGTGGGATAGAGACGAAGAGGTCGACTTTGCACTTTTGAGAAAGAAAAAGGAAGACCTTAAGCGCGCTGCCGTTCCGTCAAGTATCGACATCATGGAGAACATCACTGTCAGTGACCTTGCCAAGAAGATGAATCTCAAGGCAAGTGACATCATCACAAAGCTCTTCAAGATGGGGATGATGGTTACAATCAACCAGCCCCTCGATCACGACACTGCCGAAATCATCGCTAACGAATATGGATGCTCGGTACACCTTGTGTCTCTCTATGACGAGACAGTCATAGAAACAGAAGAGGATAGAGATGAAGATCTTGTCCCGAGACCGCCGATTGTCACAATCATGGGCCATGTAGACCATGGTAAGACAAAACTGTTGGATGCAATCAGAAGTACAAACGTCGTTGCGGGTGAGTTCGGTGGAATTACGCAGCATATCGGAGCATATAAAGTCAGCGTGCCTGATAAGGGCGATATCGTTTTCCTCGATACCCCCGGCCACGCAGCATTCTCCATGATGCGTGCCCGCGGCGCACAGGTAACAGATATCGTAGTACTGGTTGTTGCAGCAAATGACGGTGTCATGCCCCAGACAAGAGAAGCCATCGACCACGCAAAGGCTGCAAAGGTTCCTATCATAGTCGCCATCAACAAGTGTGATCTTCCTGAAGCCAACCCTGACAGGGTAAAGCAGCAGCTCTCAGATTTGGGTCTCATGCCTGAGGACTGGGGTGGAACTACACTCTACTGTGAGATATCTGCACTCAAGAAGCTGGGTATCGACGATTTACTCGATACAATTCTACTTCAGGCAGAGATGCTCGAGTTGAAGGCTAATCCCAACTGCCGTGCTCAGGGTAAGGTTCTCGAGAGTAAAATTGACCCGGGAAGAGGTACAGTTGCAACAGTCATCATCGAAAAGGGGACACTGCGCCAGGGCGACTACTATGTTGCTGGAATATATTCCGGGCGTGTAAGAGCCATGTTTGATGATAAGGGAACAAAGATAAGTGAAGCAGGTCCTTCGACTCCGGTGGAAATCATAGGACTCTCGAACATCCCGTCTGCCGGAGATCCGTTCCAGGTTACCGAAGACGAAAAGACAGCAAGAAGCATTGCTTCCAAGCGCCAGGAACTCGAGAGGCTGGGAGAGGGAAGTGCTAAGAGCAGAGTTACACTCGAGAACTTCAACGAGAAGGTCAAGGAAGGTAACATCACAGACTTCAATGTTGTCATCAAGGGTGACGTACAGGGCTCTGTCGAGGCTCTTACGGGAGTATTGGAGAAGCTCAGTACGCCTGAAATCAAGCTCAATGTCATCCGTGCATCAGCGGGAGCAATCATTGAGAGTGATATCACCCTTGCTTCGGCATCGAACGCAATCGTCATCGGCTTCAACGTCCGACCCACACCGCGTGCCCAGGCTCTTGCCAACGAAGAGAAGGTTGAGATCAAGAAGTACAATATCATCTATGATGTTGTGGACGATATAAAGGCGGCAATGGAAGGTATGCTCTCTCCAGAGACGAGGGAAGTCGATATCGGAAAGGTTGAAGTGAGAGATACATTCAAGGTACCTAAAGTCGGCCTCATCGCCGGTTGTATGGTTACTGAGGGTAAGGTCAAACGTAACAGCCTTGTCAGGGTTATCAGAGATTCCATCCAGATTAATAAGGATATGATCAAAATCAGCTCTCTCAAGAGATTCAAGGATGACGCGAAGGAAGTCCTGGAAGGATTCGAGTGCGGTATCGGCCTCGAGAACTGGCAGGATTTAGAGCTTGGCGATATTCTCGAAATCGTCGAGACAGAAGAGATTAAGAGGACATTGAACTTCGATGAGTGAATTCAGCCAGGAACGCTTGGAAAATAAAATATTGGAAGGGGTCTCTTCTCTCATTGTCAGCGGACAAGTGAAGAACCACAACCTATCGAGTCTTGTATCGGTTACAAAAGTTCAACTCTCTCCCGACAACAGTCAGGCGAGAGTCTACATCTCCTATATTGCAGATAACTCTGTTCTGGATAATTCCGTCAGGGCCCTCAACAGTGCCTCGGGATTTATCCAGCAGAGGATTGCTAAACTTTTAAAAACAAAGAAGACACCGGTTCTTACCTTTGTCAAGGATAACTCATATATAGAGGGTGAGAAGCTGAACAGAATGATAGACGAGTTAGTCTTACATGAGTAATCTCTTTAAAATACAATTGAGTGATAAGAAGGAGGACATAACCTCCTTCTCGTCTCTAGGTGAATACAAAAGAATATATAAAGGTGAGAAGATAGGACACGCGGGGACACTTGATAAGTTTGCCTCCGGCCTTATGGTCGTTTTAATCGGCGGCGCGACAAAGCTCAACCCCATCTTCTCATCCTTTGATAAGCGCTATACGGCAACAATTAAATTCGGCAGCGAAACAGATACACTCGATAGAGAAGGTAAAGTTGTAAAAACTTCGGCCCATATACCTAGTGAAGATGATTTAAGAAGAGTCCTCCCAACCTTTCTCGGAGTCCAGAAGCAGATTCCCCCCGTCTATTCTGCAATACATGTTGATGGAAAGCGGGCATATAAAGAAGCGCGTAAAGAAAGGGAAGTAGAAATGCCTGAGAGAGATATCGAGATTAAGAGTATCTCGCTTATTTCCTTTTCGGGAAACGAGGCTTTGATTGATGTGAGGGTGAGTAAGGGGACATATATACGCTCCCTCGCGCGTGATATCGCCCTCTCTCTCTCCTCATGCGGCCACCTCAGTTCTTTGAGGCGGACAGAAGTGGGGCCGTTTACACTTTCAGATTTAGAATTAGAAACGGAAGAACTCATTGAGAAGACAAAGCTCTTCGGCTCTCTTTATTTTCCCTTAGAGAGACGAAAAGAAATAGAAAACGGCACTATTAGACGTGAGTGGATTGAAAGAGAAGAATATGATAACCGCTCGTATTGCTATTTATATATCGGTGATAAGTTCTATGGCTATTGTGAAAACGGTGAGAGAATAAAGGTGATGGCGAGGGGAGTATGAGGACTATATCCTTTGAAGAATTGATTGAAAGTAAAATGCTTTTAAGAAAAAAGTCCATACTCACAATCGGGGTATTCGACGGCATGCATAAGGGCCACCAGAGACTCCTAGGCGATATGGCTCTTTTATCTGATAAGTATTTTCCTTCCACGCGTGTTCTCATTACTTTCAACATAAATCCGAAAACAGCTCAACCGAAGAATGTAGATACTCTTCGACTCAGGCGCTTAAATGCAGAAAAAATGGGAGTTGATTACTTTGTAATAATTGACTTTTCATCCAATTTCAGTAAAATTTCAGCTAGTGGATTTATAAAGATGATTTCGTCTTCATTAAATCCTGTGGCAATAGTGGTGGGTGAGGATTTTCGCTTCGGCTGTCCCCGCTTTTCTGCTTCCTGCCTGGACCTTGAAAATCTCTTTAAAGAATATGGAAAGAGGGTGGAGGTCCTGATAGAAAAATCAATTCTTACCGAGGGTGGAGAGAGAATCTCGTCAACTCTTGTAAGAAGGGTGATAGAGAATGGTGAGGTTGGATGTATTCCATCTCTTACCGGCCGGAACTATAGAGTTGACCTGATGCCTATAACCTACAGTCTTGACTCGAATAGTCTGGTTATAAGTTCGTCTTCCATCCAACAGCTTCTGCCGCCACCGGGAGTTTATTGGGGTGAGTTGAGGGTGTTTTCCGGGAAAAAGGGTAAAGTCAGAATTCTTCTCGAGAAGAAAAGAGTTGTGATTACTTCTTTTGAGGAAGATATTTTCTCACTGCTTGAGGACGACGGACAATTAGACTCAATCTGTTTTTTGGAGAAAGAAAAATGTTAACAGGTGAACAGAAGAAAGAAATCATCGAAAAGTATGGTGGAAACACAGCAAACACAGGAGATGCAAAGGTACAGGTTGCACTTCTCACAGCAAGAATCAATGACCTTCAGGGTCACTTCAAAGTCAACCCCAAGGATCACGCATCCAGAAGAGGACTTTTGATGCTTGTTGGACAGAGAAGAAGACTTCTTGCCTACATCAAGAACAGGAACATCGATGAATACAGATCATTGATTGCTCAGCTTGGAATCAGAAAATAAAATTAAGAGCCAGAGTCACCTCTGGCTTTACATATTTATAAAAAGAACAATAAAAGAAAGAAAGAAGGGTTTTTATGTCAAACGTAACATCAGTAAAAGTAACAGTCGGCGGAACAGACCTTGTCTTTGAAACAGGCAAGATTGGAAAGCAGGCTAACGGTTGTGTATTTGCTCGTTATGCCGGAAGTGTTGTCATCGCGACTGTCTGCTGCGGGGAAGCTCCCAGTGAGCCTATTGATTATGTACCGGTATCTGTTGAATACAATGAGAAGTACTATGCAGCAGGAAAGATTCCCGGAGGATTTTTAAAGAGAGAAAGTAAACCGAAAGATAAGGAGATTCTTGTTTCCCGTCTTATCGACAGACCTATGCGTCCTCTTTTCGACAAGGCATTCGGAAGAGAGATTCAGATAGTTCCGACAGTAGTTTCGTCGGATATGACACATACTCCTGATATCGTAGCAATAAATGCAGCATCATGTGCTGTAACAATTTCAGATATTCCATTCTACGGACCGATTGCAGCTGTAAGGGTTGCCA
>CAVFNE010000037.1:8735-14978 GCA_963623755.1 Muribaculaceae bacterium
ACCCGACATTCCAGGAAATTCCACAGTCAGAGCTTGATATCGTAGTAGCAGGAACACATGACGGAATAACAATGGTTGAAGGTGGCGCTCACGAAGTCAGCGAAGACGATATGCTTAATGCAATTGCTCAAGCTCAGCCTGTAATTAGAGAAATCTGCGAAGCTCAGACAAAGATGCGCGAGCTCTGCGGAAAGGAAAAGCTCCCACTCATGGAAATCAAAGAAGAGGACCTAAGCTGGATGGAGAGTGTTAAGGAATATGCATACCCGCTTGAAAAGGAAGCAAGTTTTGTCAAGGGTAAGATGAACCGCGGCAATGCTCTTTCACACGTTCACGCAGAAGTTAAAGAGAAGTTTTCCTCTCTCATTTCCCAGGAGTGTGGCAGGGAAGAGCAGGTTGATAAGATGTTCGAGGATATGGAATACAATATCCTCCGCGCTTCAATTCTCAACGACGGCGTCAGAACTGACGGAAGAAAGGTAACAGAAATAAGGCCTATTACCTGTGAAGTAGGTGTTCTTCCATGCACTCACGGCTCGGCACTCTTTACACGTGGTGAGACACAGTCACTTGCAGTAACAACACTCGGAACCGTCAACGACGAGCAGCTCTTTGACAACATCGACGGCGAGAAGACTTACTCAAACTTCATGCTTCACTATAACTTCCCTCCTTACTCTGTAGGGGAATGCGGACGCCTTACAACAGGACGCCGTGAAATCGGACACGGACACCTTGCGCAGCGTGCTCTTGAAGCAGTTGTTCCAAAGAAGGATGTTTTCCCCTATACAGTCAGAGTCGTCAGCGAAATTATGGAGTCCAACGGATCTTCATCCATGGCTTCAGTATGCGGCGGATGTCTCTCTCTTATGGATGCAGGAGTTCCTATCTCAAAACCTGTTGCAGGTATTGCCATGGGCCTTATCACAGAAGGCGCAGATTACTCGAAGTATGTAATTCTATCTGATATCTTGGGAGAAGAAGATCACCTTGGTGATATGGACTTCAAGGTTGCAGGTACAAAGGATGGTATTACTGCTTTCCAGATGGATATAAAGATTGCAGGTGTAACTCCCGAGATTATGAGAAAGGCACTCAACCAGGCAAAGGAAGGAAGAATGCACATTCTTTCCATTATGGCTGATACCCTTCCTTCCCCTAGAAGCGAAATCAGCGAACTCGCGCCGAAGATTCTCACTGTCAAGGTTCCTGAGGACAAAATCGGAGCCGTTATCGGTACAGGCGGAAAGACAATAAGAAGTGTTGCCGAGCAGAGCGGAGCCGAGATTAACATCGATGACGACGGGACAGTCATGATTTACGGCAGGAACAACCAATGTGCCCAGGAAGCAAAGAGACTTGTACTCTCTATTGTTGAAGAGCCTGAAGAAGGAAAGATTTATCACGGAAAAGTTGTCAGAATTGTCGACTTCGGTGCATTTATCGAAATTCTTCCGGGAAAAGAAGGACTATGCCACATCTCAAGACTGGGTAAGGGCAGGGTTAAGAATGTAACTGATGTACTTACTGTGGGCCAGGAAGTTGATGTAAAGCTTATTGAAATCGACAGAATGGGCAGACTCAACCTCTCCTACATCGATGCTCTTGAAGACAACTCAGAGAGTGAAGGTGACGAGAAGGAAGAGAATATAGAGAAGGGTGCAAGAGGCGGAGAGAGAAGAAGAAACAACAATTCTCGCCATCCCTTCAACAAAGATAGAAACTTTGATAAGAGAGAAAAGAAGGATAAATGATTGTGTCGCCTGTTATAAGATTCAAGAAGAAGAGTGATAGTGTTATGCTCCCTTCATATGAGACCGATGGCTCATCGGGGGCAGATTTACGCGCCTATCTCTCTTCTGAGGTAATTCTTAAAAAGGGCGAACATCAGCTTGTTCCTACGGGGTTATTTCCTGAGATTCCATTCGGCTATGAGATACAGGTAAGACCCCGCAGTGGACTGGCGTATAAATACGGTATAACCGTTATGAATACCCCAGGGACAATAGACAGTGATTACAGGGGTGAAATAAAAGTTAATCTCATCAACCTGGGTGATAAGGACTACACAATTAACAACGGAGACAGAATAGCTCAAATTGTTATTTCTCCCGTTGTGAAAAGTGTTTTTGTAGAGACAAATGAGCTGAGTTCAACCTCCAGAGGAGAAGGGGGGTTCGGTTCAACGGGAGTGAAGTAGCGATGAGAGTATCGCATTCATCTTTTCTTCTTTCTAAATATGTGACAAAGGAATTTTTGAAGAATTTTGCTGTCTCTTTTCTATTTTTCTTCGTTGTATTCTTTGTCAATTCAATTCTTCTGCTTGTTCAGAAAATACTACTTAAGAACATTTCCCTTTCATCCATGGCCGAAATGGTTCTTTTATACATGCCCCAGTTTCTTGTATATACATTTCCATTTGCAACACTCACGGCCTCAAGTATGGTCTTGGGCGATATGAGCTCCTCGAACGAGCTGTTGGCACTAAGGAGTCTCGGGCTCCCGCGCTCACGTATATATACACCCCTTATCGTGATATCATTAATTCTTTCTCTATGCACATTTCTTGTCTCTGACGTGTTGCAACCGTACACAAGTGTTATTTATAGAGATAAACTCGCGGTTTTGATGGCAGAGATGCCGACAATGGAGATAGAGAGCAACTCGACAAACAGCATCGGGTCTGTTATTCTCTCCAACGGCAATGCAGAGGGAAATACAATCGAAGACATAGTTCTTATTACAAAAGACGAAAGGGACTATGAAAAGACTGTTATAAGCAGTCGCGGCACAATCGAGATAATCGACCCTGTCTCTTTTGTCTATGCCCTGACTCTTTCTTCTCCCGAGATATTAATCAATGATGTATCAAGTGACGGCAACTTCTCATACGCGACAAGTGACAGTGCTACGTTTTATCTTGACTTCTCATCCCAGATTCCCTCTCTTACATCCACAAGTCCCGTTAATCTCTCTTCCAGAGATTTATGGGCTGTCATAAAAGAGAGAAATAAAAGGCAGAATGAAGACAGAGGGCAATATTACCAGACAATTGAGGATAACCTTCTTCTGGTAAGTAATATTATAAAAGGCGGAAAGGAAGAGTTTGTTTCAGATGATAATATAAAAACAATTGAAAACAGCCTTTCTGCTGTAAAGAATATGGGGAGCCTTCCGGTGAATTTTTACGGGCAGTACTATAAAAGCGAGCTGACAAAGAAATGTGCTCTCTCTCTTGCCTGTTTTGTGTTGACGCTTCTGACGCTCCCGCTATCAAATATCAGGGTGAAGCACGGAAAACTGACAGGATTTGCAATTGCAATTCTGATTGCCGTTGCATATTGGTATATGCTTTTTGCCTGTCAACTGCTGATATTCGACATCACATTCAGTCCGTATATATTAATCCTTTTACCTGATATCTTTATTGCCATACTGGCACTTATTCTCATCTATATCAACAGGAAGGGCAGAAGTTGAAGACGCTTAATTGTTATATTATATCATCAATCCTCAAGACTGCTTTTATTGCCGTTCTTGTCTTTTCATTGATACTTGCAGGAGTTGAGCTCTTTCAAAGGATGGATTCGATAATAACAGGTGGAGTTGCGTTCATCGATGTATTGGGATACGCGCTTTTATGTATTCCCCAGTATTTTCTGATGGTCTTCTCGATATCGCTTTTATTTGCCTCCACTTATTTCCAGTCGACTCTCAGCGCGAATAACGAGCGTATTGCCCTTTTAAATGCCGGGATAAGTAAATGGAAGCTCTTTTTCCCGATCTTCATACTGGCATTGGTTATGACACTATTCGGTTTTATAATTAATGAATCAGCCCTTAAGGCACTCGAGAGCGCGCGAATTAGAAAGGCTGAGGAACTTTTCGGGGCCGAGTCGACTCAGGACAGCAGAAATATTGTTCTTAAGGCAGAAAACGGTTACGTTATCTACACGCAGCGTTACGTCGATTACGACAGTAGGATAGTATCTCCGATAGTTGTTAAAGAAGTTGATGGCACACTCTATATGCGTATCATTGCATCGAACGGCTATTACTCATCAGGCTTCTGGACACTTGAGAATGCTACGCTATATGAGCGTGGTAGTGACGGAAAATTTAATGTAGAGCATTATGAAAAATTGCTTCTTGAAGATTTGACTATCGAGCCCGATTATTTCAAGGCTGAAAACATCAATGTCGAGACGATGAGCCTGAATCGTGCCTTCGAGTACCTGAGGCGCCTTAAGACAACACAGAAAGAAGCATGGCAGGAGAAGGCGACGGATTACCTCAGGCTCTTTTTTGCGCCGCTCTCCATCCTTCTTCTTTTATCTATATCTGCTTCATTCGATTACAATATAAAGAAGAATGTCCTTCTCTTTGCAGTCGTTGAATCTTTATGCGTCGCTGTTGTTTATTATGTTTCAGATATGGTATTCTCTATTTTCGCACACCAAGGAGCTTTCCCTCCAATTTTTGCGGTGATATTACCTGTAGTTTCTACATTGGCTATTGCCGTTTTAATAAACGAAGGTGGAAAGAGAGTTTAATATGGGCATATATACATTAATTAAAAGAAGTAGTGACAGTAAGGCAAGAATCGGCATTGTGCATCTCCCGCATGGAGATGTGGAGACACCAGCATTCATGCCTGTCGGGACAAACGGAACTGTCAAAGGAATCTATCACGATAAGATTAGAGAAATAGGCTATAAGCTGATTCTAGCCAACACATATCATATTTACCTTCGTCCGGGAGTTGAAGTACTCGAAGAATACGGAGGACTCCATAATTTCTCCTCATGGGACGGCAATATTCTCACTGACAGCGGGGGCTTCCAGGTATTCTCCCTTTCGGGTCTGAGAAAAATCAAGGAGGAAGGGGTAACCTTCCAGAGCCATATCGACGGCTCAAGGCATATCTTCACACCTGAAAAGGTTGTTGATATACAGAAAGTAATCGGCAGCGACATAGCAATGTGCCTAGATGTCTGTACACCGCCCGGAATTGAATATAAGGACGCAAAGGAAGCCTGGAGGATAACAAAGCTCTGGGCTGAAAGGTCAATTAAAGAAAGAAATAGACTCGGGGAGGAATTCAAGGGTAACCTCTTCGGAATATGCCAGGGTAATTTCTACAAAGATTTAAGAAAAGAGAGTGCACTCACAATTTCTGAAATGGATTTCCCCGGTGTTGCAATCGGAGGCCTTTCTGTTGGCGAGACATATGAGGAGTTTAGGGATATGCTTTCCTATACAGCTGAATATGTAACAGAAGAAAAGCCGAGGTACGTTATGGGAATAGGAAGCCCAGACTACATCCTCTATTGCGTTGAGAACGGAATCGACCTCTTTGACTGTGTACTTGCAACGCGTATTGCACGTAATGGAGCTGTCTTTACAGATGACGGGCTGTTAACACTCAAAAAAGCTCAATACAAATTCGATAAGGGCCCGCTTGTTGAAGGATGTACATGCGCCGCATGCCGAGAGTATTCACGTGGTTATATGCATCATCTTATCAGATGCAATGAAATGCTGGGGGGAATGCTTGCAACAGAGCACAATCTTACGTATCTCTATAACTTTGTCGAGCGCATAAAAGAGGCAATAAGAGAAGACAGGTTTGAAGAATTCAAGAAAAGATATCTCATGCGCTATTACGGTAGAGAAGAGTAATTAGGACCCTTAAAAAAATATCCGCTTACTTTGACTCTTTTGTTCACACGCGTTTGTTCTTCGAGTAATTCCATGCTATCCATTAGAGCTGCAATTCTCTGTTTTCTGCGATGGTAAAGATGTGGTTTTTCATGCATCCGCAGCGATTACAAGAATCTATCGCATCAAGTTTGGAGAGATATTTATAAGGATTTTGCAGCACTGGAAAAGGCTGTGGAAACGAATGAGGAAGAAAAGTCAACGCTTGATATTCTTTACATTGAGCTCTTTAAGAACTTCTCTTATATCATGGTAAAGCATTTAGCCCCTTCTTATCCCAGACAGAGCGGAAGAGTGGCTCGACAACTTTAGCCCATTTTCCATCTATCAGGTGCTCCCACAGCTTAGAAAATTGTGGGGGATGAACATGAAAACGGAAATGCCGTCAAAAAAGAGTTCTTTCGACTGACCGTGAAATGACAACTCCGCTTTATCGAAAGCTTACGACACAAAATTACTTTGATGTTTTTAATACATATTATAATGCTGGTGAATGGAGGTGTTGTATATGGCAACGACTAA
>CAVFNE010000038.1:0-14953 GCA_963623755.1 Muribaculaceae bacterium
CGACCGGCATGCTATGTGGTGTGAGAGGAGGATGTTAAAATCCTCCTACTCGATTCTGCCTTTTTAAAGCCCCATCTTTGCTTTCATCTTGGACCAGCTGTCCTTGAGAGTGACTGTTCTGTTGAAGACCATGCTCTCCGGTCTGCTGTCCCTTGAGTCGACGCAATAGTAGCCGTTTCTGACAAACTGGAGGTAATCTCCGACTTTTGCCTTCTCGCCTTCCTTTTCAATGTAAGAGTTCTTGAGAACAATGAGTGAGTCGGGATTGATGTCGTCAAGGTAGTTACCTGTTCTGGCTCCCGGTGTTTCACTTGAGAAGAGCTTATCGTACTGTCTCACTTCAGCCTTCAGGTTGATTGTGGCACTTACCCAATGGCTTGTTCCTTTGACTTTACGGCCGTCGGGAGTCTCACCGCCACGGGAGAGCGGGTCGTAAGTGCAATGGATGACACTTATGTTGCCGCTCTCGTCCTTTTCGACGGAGTTGGCAGTAATGTAATAAGCGCCCTTGAGTCTTATTTCATTTCCGATATAAAGTCTGTGATAGCCTTTGAGTGGAGTCTCCATGAAGTCTTCCTTCTCGATGTAGATCTCGCGTGTGAATGCAACGGAGTGAGTAGCACTATTTTCATCCTCGGGGTTATCGAGAGTCTCGAAGTACTCGACTTTATCCTCCGGATAGTTGTCTATAACAACCTTCACAGGATCCAGGACAGCCATAAGTCTCTTTGCTCTCTTATTAAGGTCTTCTCTTACACAGAACTCCATAAGCGAGAAATCGACTGTTCCCTCGACCTTTGCAACCCCCACTCTTGAAACGAAGTCTTTCATTGACTCGGGGGAGTATCCTCTTCTCCTGATACCACTGACAGTCGGCATTCTCGGGTCATCCCAACCTGAAACAAAGTTGTTGTTTACAAGGTATAACAGCCTTCTCTTACTCATAAGACAGTATGTGATATTGAGGCGTGCAAACTCATATTGGTGAGGTGTGTGTTCGATATTGTCGATGCTTGTCGCCCAGTCATATGCGGGGCGGTGATCCTCAAACTCAAGTGTACAGATTGAGTGTGTTATGCCTTCTATTGCATCACTTATAGGATGAGTGAAGTCATACATCGGGTAGATACACCACTTGTTGCCAGTTCTCGGGTGCTCTGCATATTTAATTCTGTAGAGTGCAGGGTCACGCAGGTTAATGTTAGGAGAAGCCATGTCAATCTTTGCGCGTAGTGTATACTTTCCTTCAGGAAACTCTCCATTTTTCATTCTCAGAAAGAGATCCATATTCTCCTCGATGGAGCGGTCTCTGTCGGGGCTGTTTTTCCCCGGCTCGGTGAGTGTTCCTCTGTACTCTTTCATCTCCTCGGGAGAGAGGCTGTCTACATAAGCTTTTCCCTTTCTGATTAAATCAAGTGCAATTTCATAGAGCTGATCATAATAGTCGGAAGCATAATACTCATACTTCCCCCAGTCGAAGCCCAGCCAATGGATGTCGCTCTTGATGGAGTCGATATACTCCATATCCTCTTTTGCTGGGTTTGTATCATCAAGCCTCAGGTGGCATCTTCCGTGGTACTTTTCGGCCAGACCGAAGTTGAGGCATATGCTTTTAATATGTCCTATATGAAGATAGCCGTTGGGCTCTGGAGGAAAGCGTGTCACAATTGTGTTATTCGGGACGCGTCCTGACTTTAAATCGTCTTCAATGATTTTTTCGATGAAGTTGAGAGGTTTTGTTTCTACCGCCTCTTTTTGTTCCTTGTTATCCATAGATACCTTCCTTCACACCTTTCAAAGGGTGCTGAGAGTTTTAGTGAGTCTATCATCATTTCTCTTTCTTCTACTAGTGGCAGAGCAGAAATGAGAACTAAATAAAATGTCAAAAATCAAACAAATGCTAGAATAATTGTTCATTAAATATATATAATTAACGCATGGCTAAAAGAATTAAAGAAGGACACAGAGTTAAGAATCTGAATCCTTTCGACACATTTATCCCATTTGTTATGGTCGAAAGAAGCGATAGTCAGAATACAATAAACGAATCCTTTGAAATTGCACCTACAGAAGAGTTTATAAAAGAAATGAGGAACGAAGGCCTTGAAGGCTTCGGCGTTCTCCATGTAATTCTTGCCTCCTACGTCCGTATGGTCAGCCAGAGACCGAGAGTCAACAGATATATAAGGGGACAGCGTATCTGGGCCCGTAATGAGATAACAGTATCTCTTGCTATTCTGCGTAAGATGAGCATTGACGGCGTCGAGACTACAATCAAGATGCATTTTAAGCCTGATTATAACATTTATCAGGTATATGATGAGGTTAAGCGCGCTATCGAGAGCGGGATGAAAACAACAAATACAGACGGGGCTGCAAAGGCTCTAACAAAGATTCCAAGGCTCTTTTTGAAGTGGGTTATGTGGCTTCTGAAGACGCTTGATTATTTCAATTTGCTCTTTCCTTCCCTTAAGGATGCATCACCTTTCCATTCTTCCATGTTCATCACAAATATGGCGTCACTCAATATCCCACCAATCAGGCATCACCTCTATAACTTCGGTAACTGCCCGCTTTTCATTGCCTTCGGTGCAAAGAGAACAGTCTATGACTTTACAGAGGATGGGGAACCTTTCAAGAAACGTGTTGTAGACTTTACAGTTAACATGGATGAGAGGACGACAAACGGTTATTACTGGGCTTCTGCACTCAAGCTCTTCAAGTACTATATGGCTCATCCTTCACTTTTGAAGGAAAAGCCGGAAAGTGTAGTCGAGGATAAGTAGCCTACCAAATTGAAACGGATGCTTTTCCCTCTCCCTCGATTATTATTCCGAAAGACGCAGAAGAGTAAAAAGAGGGGTTTTTAACTTTAAGAAGTATAGACGATGGAGATGAGAAGACAATCTCATCCTTTTCTTTTACTATCTTCAGCTGAGATAAAGTATCGGGTATGTTATAAGCGCTGTAGAGACCGAAGAATGTGCTCTTGATTTCGTTTGATGTAAAGACAATTCTGTCATTCGGTGTATGGAAAAAGACAAAACTCATCTTCTGGCCGTTGGATATATCTGCAGCGAGTATCAGCTCTCCGTCTTCTCCAACTGTGCTGTAGATGGAGGCTTTATCCGAGACTGTAAACTCGGCGCTGTGAAGGGTGGATGATGATATTGATTGAGGCTTATGAAGCCACATTGCCTTTTTCATGTTCATAGCTCTATTCTATTTTTTCTTTCTTGCCTTTTGAAGTGGGGAGAGCTTAGAATTTAGCAATGAACGGAATTATTGCAGATGTATGTTTTGATTTGTCTCTCATCGAGGAAGGGGAAGGGGAAGGATTTTATGCGCCCGATGTACGAGGCTATCTTTCTCTATTGGGCGAAACACTTGTTTTGGAAAATTGTAAATTCACCGTATTCACCAAAGTCGGAGACGACAATGAGGCCGAGGCGATAAAAGACTGGTACAGCAACCTAGAAATTAAATATTACAAGAGTGATATCTACAACACGGCAATATCTATAGACCAGGCTATGCGTTATCGCTATTCAGCATTATATGACATAAGAGAGGATGAGATTATTGATTTTATTTCGACTAATGGTATCGACACTCTCTTCATCTCGGCTCCTCTTCTTTCCTTCAAACCGGTATCTAGAGAGATTCTAAAGGCTGTAGTCAGAGAGAAGAATAATCTTTCCTCTGTTATTGTAGATACTTCCATCAGCTATGGTATCCTACTACTTGAAGAGCTCAAAGAATGCCTTGAGACTATGTTGGACGAGGGCGTCAACCTCTACATGGTAGGGGAGGCGCTTGAAAAAGACAAAATCAAAGGAATGAGTTCTTTTCGTCGTGATGAGATACTATGCCCTCTTAACGAATAGAAAGGCAAGAAAGGCATCGTGAATAAAGCTATCTGTCGGCTCGGATAATGCTTTATCTGTGAAGAAATCCTCCATGACAAATCCACGCCTTAAAAGGGGGGTGATTATTGTCTCGAGGGTATGTGAAAACTCTATAGTGTCCCCTCTCTTGATTCTCTTCTGAAATTCCTTTTGAGATAACGAAGTAGTAGATGAAAACGGGAGTGTATATTTTACAATAAGTTTCTTTTCCTGTTTTTTCTCATCAAAGAGGTAAAGAGAGGGATTTGCAATTGCCATCATGAATGCTCCTCTCTTTTTCAAAACTCTGTCAACTTCAGCGTAGGCCCTCTCTATATCCTCAACGAAATTGAGCGATATGGGATTGACAACACTATCGAAGCTTTCGTCTTCAAATGGAAGTGAAAGAGTATCCCCCACTATTGTTTCGGCTTCAAGTGAATACAGCTCTAAAGCTTTTCTGTCCTTTTCAATTTGACGAGCGGAAATATCGAGGGATGTAACTGAGGCGCCGTAGGCTGCAAGAAGCGGTGTCTGTTGGCCGCCGCCTCCACAGAGGACAAGAACTTTTTTTTCTTTCAACTTCTCACACCAGGCTTGGGGAATAGATCTTTCTGTAGTAATTCTTAGTTCAAGTTTTCCTTCTCTTGCCTTTTCAATAAGGGATTTATCTACGATTTTCGACCACCATGAGCCGTTTTCTTCTTCTCTGTCCCATGCCTTTGAATTTAAGCGTGAAATATCATCCATATAAAGAGTTTAGCACACATATCGTAAAATAGGAGCAGTCGTTTAAAAGAATTGGGAGAGCAATGTTCAATTCAAAGGTATTAAACGGGCTGACGGTGAATAAAATTTAATGATAAGGTTGTAAAAGTAAAGTTGAGTAATATATTATTGGAGTTAAGATTCTCTCATGGGAATAAAAAGATAAAGATAAATATAAATAAAGATGATAAAGTTTATTAGACAATATCGATATCAGATTTTCAAACAACGTCAATGGTGAATAAAGAGAGAAGAGATTATTCATCTATTCTCTTATCTGTGTGTTTTCTTTCTTTTTACTATTCAAAAAATAGTGTGTTGATTATCCTTATACTATGAAGCGTTTTTCTTTTGCAGGGATTCTTACTGCCATAGTTGTATCTATATCTCTAATTACAATAATTACGGGCCTGTATATATGGACACGTCACCTGACTCTTGAGACAGAGGAGGAGGCTTTGAGAAAGGCTATGGAGAGGGTTGTCAATACAAAGGGAGAGAAGGCACTTTTCGAGATGGCCGGTATTCCTGTAGACCAGATTTATTACGGTGATGAACTCATAAGCTTATATGATGCAGATAACGGCGCCTGGAACTATACAGCAGAAGAGGCGAGAAGCATTGCTATATATAATAAATGCAGGGACAGCGTTGTCGAAATTAACGCTTACTCCTCTCTCAGTGATTCTGGACAAGGCAGTGGTGTTATAATATCGAGTGACGGTTATATTGTAACGAACAAGCATGTTGTCGGTACAAGCACTTCGTTTACCGTAGTCTTTTCAGATAACACAAGCGAGGATGCAACAGTTATCGGGACGGACTCTTTGACAGATATTGCTGTCCTCAAAGTTAATAAGACAGGGCTTACTCCTATAGAGTTCGCTTCGTCAGATAACCTTTCCGTCGGACAGAAAATCTATGCAATCGGTAATCCATACGGTTACTCATGGTCCTTCACAGACGGTATGATATCGGGTCTGGAGAGGATGGTGAGTACATCTTCCTCTTCCTCGGTAATACCGAATATGATTCAAACAAATGCACTTGTGAACCCCGGTAACTCCGGTGGCCCTCTTCTCTCATCCTCCGGCTCAATGATTGGCCTCATTTCCTCCATATACTCGACAAGTGGCAGTGCAGAGGGGATTTCATTTGCTCTTCCTGTCGAAACAGTGTGTGATGTAGCGGATTCACTTATAAAGAACGGCAAGGTTACCAGGGGCTGGATGGATATCTTGACAGTTGAACTCAATGCCCAGATTGTCTCCTATTCAAAGCTTGTTGTGGATGAGGGAATACTTGTAAGCCAAGTAGTCCCTGCAGGAAAGGCTGATAAAGGCGGCATAAAGGGAGGAAGCGAGAAAGCTCAGTACGGGCAGAGCATAATCTATCTCGGAGGCGATGTCATCGTTGCCATTAATGATACCCCTATTACCGGATACTCCGATTATTTTGCCTTCCTTTTCTCGACTAAGGCTGGGGATAAGGTGGATGTGACGGTTATACGTAACGGACAGCGGAGGGTACTGGAAGATATAGAGCTTGTCGAGCAGACAGAGGAAAATACGCAGTGGATTCTGAGATAACAATATCTGACTATATTACCGGCGTTGAGCGTCCGTTTCGCGTTCATGCCCCCTTTGAGCTTTCGGGAGACCAAGGGGAAGCTGTTGAAAAACTATATGAGGGCTATCTCAATGGTGATATGGCCCAGACTCTCAAGGGGGTAACAGGTTCGGGTAAGACTTTCACGATGGCGAAACTCATCGAGAAGATACAAAAACCCATTCTTGTCCTCAGCCACAATAAGACACTTTCGGCGCAGCTTTACAGGGAATTCAAGAATTTCTTTCCCGAGAATGCTGTAACATACTTTGTATCAACATACGATTTCTATCAGCCTGAAGCATATGTCCCGGGTAAGGATTTATATATAGAGAAGGAAGTCGATATAAACGACGAGATAGATAGACTCCGCCTCCATGCATCTTTCTCACTGATGGAGAGACGGGATGTAATTGTTGTTGCAACAGTCTCGTGTATATACGGCCTGGGTAACCCTGTCTCCCTCAGAGATATGCTCTATTCATTTCGTGTTGGGGATGAGTTTGATAGACACCGCATCTTTGATCAGCTCTTAAGAATGCTGTATGAGCGTAATGATGTTGCTCTCGAGCGCGGAACTTTCAGAGCGAAAGGGGACGTTATCGAGATATACCCCGCATACCTTGAGACTGCGTTCCGCATTACACTCGACTGGGATACTATAGCATCCATTGTCTGGTTTGACCCAGTCAGCGGTGAAAAGAGGGAGAGTGTGGACTCTGTGACGCTGTACCCAGCAAAGCAGTTTGTGCTGCCCCAGAGCCAGATAGATGCAGCAATAGAGCGTATCGAAAAGGAGAAGGATGAGAGGGTTGAATACTTTACATCCAACGGTAAGTACGTTGAGGCCGAGAGAATAAAGAGCAGGGTCGAATACGATATGGATATGTTGAAGGAAATCGGGTATTGCTCGGGAATCGAGAACTATTCGCGACCGCTCACGGGACGCAGAGAGGGGGAGAGACCAGCGGTGCTCCTCGATTATTTTCCCGATGACTTTGTAACATTCATTGATGAGAGCCATGTGACACTTCCACAAATCGGGGCGATGTATGAAGGCGACAGGTCGCGTAAGACCAACCTTGTCGACTATGGCTTCAGACTTCCTTCCGCACTCGATAACCGTCCCATGAAATATGAGGAATTTGATGCCAAAGTCGGGCAGCGTATCTACGTATCTGCCACCCCCGGAGAGAGGGAGAAAAGCGAGTCGACCCAGATAGTCGAGCAGCTCATAAGACCTACCGGGCTTCTGGACCCTGAAATAAGCGTAAGACCGACCGATGGGCAGATGGAGGACCTCTACGGAGAGATACAGAAAACAGTTGAAAAGAATGAGAGAGTGCTAGTTACAACACTTACAAAGAAGATGAGCGAGGATTTATCGGACTATCTGGCGTCCCTCGGGGTGAAGGTGAGGTATTTACACAGTGAAGTCGACACAATAGAGCGTGTCGATATCCTGAGGGATCTAAGAAAGGGGAAGTACGATGTTCTTGTCGGCATTAACCTCCTCAGGGAGGGGTTGGATTTACCCGAAGTTGCTCTTGTAGCAATTCTAGATGCTGATAAAATCGGATTTCTCCGTTCTGCTACATCCCTTATCCAGACGATAGGGCGAGCTGCAAGAAATGCCGACGGCAGAGTTATCATGTATGCAGATAAGCGCTCTGAGGCAATGGATGAGGCTATTAAAGAAACCGAGAAGAGACGGAAAGTTCAGATGGCATACAACACAGCTCACAATATAACGCCGGTAACAATCAAGAAGGAGATTGACGATATTCTTGAGCGCGAGTTAAAGGACAGCGAGGAAACGGCTAAAAGTGAGGCAAAGATTCTATCTTCTTCCTATAACCTTCTCGTTGAGAAGGATAGGAAGAAATATATCAAAGACCTCGAGAGACAGATGCGTGAATATGCGGATAATCTGGAATTCGAGAAGGCGGCAGTGCTGAGAGATGAGATAGAGAATGTTAAGAAAATGTCCACTAAGTGATAAAGCATCTTCTACCTTAATCTGATATCGAGTCTCTTGAGAGAAGAGCGCGGAGTCTGAATCGAAATCTCAGATGACGGGAACTCTGAGCGTATATATGAGTAGATGGAATAGAATGTGAGCTCCTCACTTCTTTTTGTGCTTCTGTTGTTCTCCATATCGTATCCGATTGCACGTAGAAAATAGTATGTAAATGCCCCGTAGTGGCACTGGAAAGGCTCTCCTGTGCTCAGTGAATCACTTGCTGTCTGTCCTTTTCCCGCTGCCGCCATAATCCAGAATGATGGGTAGTTATCACTTTTGGACTGAAGCGTGCTGTTTTTCACCGCTTCTGTTTTATCGCTTCCTATATATGTATCCTCATTATTTTTGAAGCAGTCTGTAGCCTCAAGTGTGTTCTGAGTAATGAACTGACCCGAATAACATGAGTCGAGGATAAAGATTTTACGTCCCAGGATTGTGTTGAACTTCTCCTTAATATCGGCGACATTGGTTGAATCATAGTAGTCGCCGTTGGGATTGGTCAATAAGGCTCCGTTTTCTGCGCCGTGGCCCGAGTACGTGAAAATAACTATGTCATTTTCATCCGGTGTAAGAGAGCCCACAGTCTCGAGTACATCTTTCATAGTCCATCCTGTTTCCTCTGCACTTGAAGAGTTGAACAAGAAATGATCGAACGAGGAGGATTGAGCCTCGACTTCGTTTCCGTTTTTATCTACGGGAGTATAGGAGGGGTGGGTGGAGAAGTATCTGTTGCCACCCTGGGAAGCAAAAGCGTAGATGTGAACACCAGTGCTGCTGCGGAAAGTAGAGAATTCCATGACGATGGCGGCCTGGTCATTGTTTACAGCATCAAGTATGTTTTTCGGGTTTGAAGAACCTGTGAAATCCTCGGCAACGGAAATAAGGTAGATTTCATTACCCAAAGAGGTATCAGGTGAACAGGAAGGAAACAATAGAAGAATTGATATAAGAATGACGGCTAACATATCTCACCTCCGATTCTGAGTCCAAATGTAAGGGAGAATTCATTTCCTGCCGGGGTATATGTGTAGGTAAACGGAATACAGAGTGTGATGTATTTATCCAGAATCCACAAAAATGATGCACGACCTTCGACGCATTTCATGACAGCGTATATCTCCTTATAGTCTTCGTAGCCGTAGAAAAATGCGAGACTACCGCCGATTTTATCGTTGTCGAGAGCAATTTCGACTCCCACTTCATTACGAAAGTATGCCGGTGAGAGCAGTCCTTTATTCTCTGTGCTCTTTGTCACATATGTTACGCTTAGAGGAATGGAAAATGTCACACACTTGAACTTATAAGACAACAGCGTAAGGTCAAAGGAGGATGCGAGTGAGTAGTATCTCTCCTTTTCGTAACTCAGGAGTGAGGGCCCTGTAGAGATTGTATATGACGGCGAATAGGCGGCGAACAAAGACGAGAGCATTAAAAGCATTAAAACAATAGAAATTATCTTTTTCATTTATTTTTCTCCTATTATCTAAACACTTTTTTTCGCGTTTTTGTCAAATTTTTTGGATAGAATCCTTCATAATTAAGAGAGAAACTGTTTTTCTCCTGGGTTTTATCCTCGTAAAAGCCATAATCGGATTGCCTTTGAAGAGTAGAAGTACCATATAGCCGTCACCACGGTACTCTATCGACTCGACAGTGCATTCGTTGAAAATTATATGATTCGGGTAGACTCCGGTGTTAAGTGGCTCTTCACTTATTGCACTTACATTCTCGGGTCTGAAGAAGAATTTGCCGTCTTCCTCCCGTCCACCGAGAAGGGTTGCACCCAAGGCTGTTCCGTCCCCTGTGAAGAATGCAGAGAAAACAGTCGCGGGGTGTGTATAAATCTCCTCCGGAGTGCCCGAGCTGTCAATTCTGCCGTCCTTCATGATTATTACTCTGTCGGCAATTGCAAATGCCTCGTCCCTGTCATGTGTGACATAGAGCATGCTGAGATTCAATGCATCGTGAATCTGTCTGATTTTTGACCTCAGGTTTTTTCTCAGCCTTAAGTCAAGGGATGCCAGTGGTTCGTCGAGAAAGAGTATCTCGCTTTCGGATGCGATTGCTCTGATGAGGGCTACGCGTTGTGCTTCACCCCCCGATAGTGTTTCGACGCTTCTCTTTTCATAGCCGGTGAGCCCTACGAGGGACAACAGACTCTCTGTCGTCTTCTTTCTCTCCGCTCTTTTTCTGCTTTTCATCCCGTACTCGATGTTCTTTTTTACATTCATGGAAGTAAAGAGTGAAAAATCCTGATAGACAAATCCGATTCCCCTCTTTTCAATGGGAAGGGATGTAATGTTTTTGCCAGATAGATAAACCTCTCCACTCTCTATCTCCTCAACTCCACTCAAGAGGGAAAGAAGAGTCGATTTTCCGCTTCCCGACGGCCCGAGGAGGCATACAAGCTCTCCCTTCTCTATAGATAGCGAGATGTCGAGAGTAAAATCGTCATATTTCTTCTTTATATTTCTTGCTTCAAGATAGGCCATTATTTCCTCCTCTTTCGCTTATGGCGAAGACAACAAGAGAGAGTGTTAATAAAACAACACTCAAGGCTGCAGCTCCGCTGTAGTTGTACAATCCGATCATCTTGTAAATAAGAAGAGGAAGTGTTGTAATTCTTCCCCCTCCGAGAGCCATCGTTGCATTTGTCTCCCCGAGCGACAGGGCAAAGGAGAATGCAAAAGCGCGGCGTGTAAAAGCTTTGAGCATCGGGCGTTCGACCTTGCGGTAGCATTTCATCTTCCCCTGGGAGAGAGAGAGGGCTGACGAGTATAGATAATCGCTGAGCTTTTCAGCTCCTGGGAGTATTGTTCTTATTGCAAACGGCAGTACAACCGTTGTGTGTGCAAGGAGTGTAAAAAGAAATGATAGCCCCTTTCCACTATTGATTGTGCTTGAGAGAAACGAGAATCCCAGCCCCAGCGTAACACTTCCACAAGCCATCGGTAGGGATGAGAGAAAGCCTGGAAGCCGCGACTTCAGTCTGACTGATGAAATGGAGAGTGCTGTTGCCGTTTCAGTTGATAGAAGTGAAGATATAAGAGCAATTAAAAGAGAAGATAGGAGTGCTTCTATTACTGTTCTATCGCTTATAAGAGCTTTCCATGATGAGAGTGAAATATTCCCGTCTTTTGTAAAGAATGAGCGGTAGAGAATGCCGAAAAGCGGAGGAAGGATAAATAGGACTATGATAAGTGATAAGACTAAAGCCGTAACTCTTGTTTTTCCTTTCACTTTCCTGAGACTTCTCTTTATTCTTTTTATCTTCTTTTCCTTTTTCCCGTAGGAAGTAAGGATAATGAGGATGGATGTAAAGATAAAGGAAAAGAGCGCAAGAGAGGAAGCTGAAGTAAGATTTCCCTCAACATATGCGCGACGGTATATCTCGGCTTCGAGTGTGTAATACTTCGCGCTTCCTCCGAGTGTCATTACAATCAAGAACGATGGAAAACAGAAAAGAAAGATTAGAAGCATCAGTGAGAATAAACTGCCGCTGATTTTCTTTACCGTTATTGTGAAGAAGACCTTTGCTCTTGACGAGCCGAGCGAGAGGGCTGCATTTTCCTCCATCTCTCCTGCATTAACGAGACTGGATGTGAGAAAAGAGAAGGCAAGGGGAAAGTTCAAATATACATGGGCGAGGATTACAGCAGAAAAAGAGTAGAGTATTTTCAATTTTACTCTACCTCCGGTTAATATTCCTAAAAGGCTGTTTAATATTCCATTGTTTCCATACCAGATTACAAAGGCAAGAACAACGATGACTGAGGGAAAAACAAATGCCGTGTCGGAGAGTGTGAGGATAAAGCGACGTCCGAAAAATGTGTAGCGCGAGAAGAAAAGCGCAAAGGGCAGGGCAAGAAGTGTCGATATTACGGCACTGAGTAATGCCTCACGGATTGTGAATAGAAGAAGAGACAATGTGTAGCTGGAAGTGAAAACCTCTATAAGCTCTTCTTTGTCCGAGAGGCATTTAATAAAAACCGATACAAGAGGAAAAATAAATATAAGTAAAATTTATTTTTCTCTCTCATATTTCTATTTTGATATCAAAGCAGAATAAGAAGCAAGAATCTTATTAACATCAAGATTCTCCGATGTGTAGATTAAGGCAGGCAGTGGTGCATATTCATATGCCTCTGGCATAACTGTTGACTCCACGGCTGGGTACATTGAATTTGTCACAGCTATATTTTCCTGGCCCTCTGAAAGGACGAATGAAACAAACTCTTCAGCCTCTGTTCTATTTTTTGTGTTCTTAATTATTCCGATTCCCTCGATTGTTGCCTCATGGCCCTCGCTGAAGATAAGTGCCTGATAGCGGGTTGTGTTTTCGTTCATCACATGATAGACGGGGCTTGTAGTATAGCTTATGACAATCGGTGCCTCTCCCTCTGTAAAAAGGCCGTATGCTGAGGACCAGCCTGATGCTGTTACCAGGGCATTCTCCTCCATCTTCTCCCACCACTGGAGGTAATCATCTCCAAGAACATTATATGTCCAGAGCAGAAGCCCCAGTCCTACGCTGCTTGTTCTCGGGTCGATGAGAATAACTTTGTCCTTATACTCTTCTTTAGTAAGGTCCCATAAAGAAGTGGGGGCCGGCACATTTGAGAGTGTGTCATATACAAATGCAAATACACCCCAGTCAAATGGAAGAAGACGATTTAATTCATCGAACTTCAAGTCATCACGTATATCGAACGAAAGTGTTGTTTCAAATGGTGAAAGTACGCCGTAAAGCCTTTCTGCCATATAGTCTGTAATACCGAGTACGACATCGCAGGGGGTATTATCACCCTCGAGAAGAATCTTTGTTATCATCTCTGCAGAGGAACCTGCAGAAACAAGGTTTACCTTTATTCCTGTCTCCTCTTCAAAGAGTGGGATAAGAGTAGATGCGCTGCCCCAGTCTCCGCAGAAGGAGTCATAGGCATAGACTGTGAGTGATTTTTCCTCTTCCTTTACAGGCTGGGAAAAAAGAGAAAGGACACATAAAAGTGCCACGAGAACAGAAATAAGCTTTTTCATATAAAAGCCTCCATATTAAATTCTGTCTCAGGGAAAATTAGAAAGAAATAGGCTGTCGTTCCCTACGCCGGCATTACCCGGATCAGGTTCGAGGGTATCTCTCAGGCATTACGCCACCCCTAGACAGAAAGAATTTAATGGAAAATCATCAATTCTTCAAGACAAAATCCCTTTCTAATACTAAACTCCTAATATGTATCCACTACTCTCATCCATTGAAGCCTCCACTCTCGATAAATCTCTTATAGAAAAGTACAGCCTCAGTGAGCGCGCACTTGTCTCAAACGCAGCTCTGGGGGCATTTGAAAACTACAAATTTCTTTTTGTCGGTAAGAGGGTTTTGTTTGTAGTGGGGAAGGGCAATAACGGAAGCGACGCTTTAGCCCTGGCGTCTTTAGTCCTCCCGTGCGCTGAAAGCGTGAAAATCTACTGTCATTTTGATAAAGGAAACGACGAGAACGAATACAGAAAAAGTCTACTGCCGGATGAACTCTTTGTAGATGGAATAGTTGACGCGGATACAATCGTCGACGGCCTTTTCGGCGTCAAATACCGCCTGAATATAGATGAGAGGACAAAAGAAGTTATAGAGAAAATCAACAACAGCTCATCCTTTGTCCTCTCCCTCGACTGTCCCTCGTGCTATCTCGTCAAAGCTGATTATACAATTACCTATATGTGTTATAAGAAGGAGATGTTCGATTTCGATAAACGCTCTTATTGTGGCTCCGTTAAGCTCTTCAACCCCGGCTTTCCTCCACAATCTCTCTCTTCAGATAAGACATTCCTCCTTGAGGAGTCTGACTACAGAGTAAAAAGCTTTTCCCTCAGCGACTACAAGAACACAAGAGGGCACGTCATTGTTGTCGGAGGGAGCCCAAAGTACCCCGGCGCTCCGATTCTTTCAGCCCGTTCTGCTTTTCATTCAGGCGTGGGAAAGGTAAGCGTTGTTTCATCGCCAGTTGTAAGAATGACTATTCTCTCTTCATATCCTTCGATTATGACGTCTAATATGCTTATCGAGGGAGATGCATATGTTGTGGGCCCAGGATGGAATAAGGGTAGTAGAAAACTTCTTATGGAGGTGATAGAGAAAAAAAAGCCCATTGTCGTTGATGCCGACGCTATAAAGCACCTCGGGGGACTCTCGCTGTCAAATATGGGGGTTATTACTCCCCACATAGGAGAGTTCAAAAGGCTTATTAAAGCTATTGGAATAGAGAAAGATAATATTGAAGAAAGCATAAAGGCAGTTGCATTGGCTCTTAGTGCTGTTGTTGTCCTCAAGGGGTCGACAGTTATGATAAGTGACGGCGATAAGCTTTATGTTGTTGACGGTGCCAACCCGAGTTTGGGGGTTGCTGGGTCGGGTGATGTACTATCGGGAATAATCGGGGCATTTCTGGCCTCCGGTATGAAAACGCTCGAGAGCGCAATAAACGGCACACTTCTACACCAGAAGAGCGGACGTATCCTGAGTGAAAGGCTAGGCTACTACAGTGCCGAAGACCTTATTGAAGAGGTAGGGAGAAACAGATGATTCAAGGGTATTTCCTTTCCGTTTTCTTTTTGCTTCTCAACTCTTTGATGTACTACCAGACTAAGTACAGGATGGAGCTCTCATTTATGC
>CAVFNE010000039.1:0-819 GCA_963623755.1 Muribaculaceae bacterium
ATACTGGAAACTGTGGAAAGAAATGTTCTCGGAGTATATCAGACAAGTGACGGCAGCGTCAGCTATATTGCCTACACTTACGATAACGAAAGAGGCGGATATATTCTGACAGACGGCACTCTCTACAGTGGTGAACTTTATATTCCCCGAGAGATTGATTCTGTTGCTGTTGTTGCAATCGGTGACGGTGCTTTTAAAGACAACTCAAAGCTTACGGGTGGCTTGTATCTTCCGGATAATATTTTGTATATCGGGGATTATGCTTTCCAGAATTGCACTTCTCTTACACTTAATCTGGTTCTCCCTCCAAAGTTGGAGAAAATCGGGCAATATGCATTTGAGAGTGTAACTCTTTCCGGAGACCTGGTTCTTCCGTCTACTTTGACTCATCTTGGAGAGGGTGCATTTAAAAACTCTACATTTGATGGTTTGCTTTTAATGAGTGATGGAGTGGAGACAATCGAGGATTATACTTTCTTCAATACATCCCTATGTGGTGATTTGATTATTCCTTCAAGTGTAAGAAAAATAGGTTCGCATGCCTTTGAATCATCCTGCTTTGACGGCATTTTGATTCTGAATAATGGAATTGAGACGATATCGGATTATGCATTTAAGGACAATACTTATCTGCACTCTGACATATATCTTCCTCCGACGTTGGTGAGTGTGAGTGAGAATGCCTTTGAAGGGTGTATTTCTCTCTGCGGCAGTTATTTTCTCAGTAATATGGGTTATGTATTGATTACCGGTATTGAATAATTGTATGCTTTTTCTTCGGAATTAAATTGAAATAGATTTTATTTAATATTTATTGAG
>CAVFNE010000039.1:829-14480 GCA_963623755.1 Muribaculaceae bacterium
TCAGAAAGGTGATATATGAAAAAAATAATTATTACTATGGTGCTTGTTCTGATTGCCATTCCTGTGTTTTCTCAGGGGACAATTGAGAAATTAGCAGAGAAGGGTCTTATAGGAACTTATAAGGATTTAATCAACTATGAAGAGGTTGAGTCTGTTGTTCTAGAGGAAGAAACGGTTGTTTCTGAAAAAGAGACAGTTGTTCTAGAAGATAGTGTTGTTTTTCCGGAAGAAGTAAATGAGAGTGAGGAAGTTCTTGTTGCTGAAGAAATTTCTGTTGAGACTCCGCTTGTAGAGCAAACGTCTTATCCTGAAATCCCAACCAGCATTCCAGTCGACGGAGTTGAGGCACCGGGATATACATATTTAACAGGTCTTTTCCCTCAATTGGCTGCTGAAGAAATGTATGAAATAAATTATACCTACAGTGGATTTAAGATTGGTGGTGTTTTTACATTTGATGAAGCTGTAATTATTATTCCGAGGGGTATTACTGCTGACTCTATTAATCATTTTGCTGCAAATCTTCTTCAAAAGTATCCGGAATTTTCGAGCGTTGCATTCTCCAGTGAAATCGATAAGCTGACACTTACATATCCTGAGATGACAATGGATGAAGTTATTGCATTTGCTGATACAATTATCAAGGAAGCAGAGAAGTTCATTGACTTGATGTACCTCAGGCGCTCGAAGGTAGCAGATGAAGGCGTTAGTGTAGAGGAAGTAGTAGAGAATACTCCTGTAGGAGAGACTGTAGTTGAAGATGCCGATTATAATAGTGATCTGGACGTTAATATACCTCTCGGCAATGATAGCTATGGTGCTGTCACAAACTTCGATGATATTCTTCTTGACTTGAAAAATAGAAAGAAAAATGTTTATGAAGTCAATTTCTCACACAACGGCATTAAGACGCGCGGCATATTTGCAGATAACACTGCTGTTCTTCTTATACCGAGGGGTATATCCGCCGACTCAATCGACCGCTTTGCAGGGTATCTGCTTGATGGATATCCAGAATTCTCAACAGTATATTTTAAAACAGAAGTTGATAAGCTCTTCCTTTATTACCCTGAGAAAAATATGGATGAAATTGTTGCATTCTGCGACCTGATTTCTGCTCAAGCAGAGAAATTCATAGATACTATTTATCTCAGACGTACTGCTTCTGAAAATGCTGCTATTACAACGACTACTACTGCTACAAGTGAGATTAACGAGATAGAGAGTGTTGAAGCTCCGGTTGTTGTAGAGCCGAAGAAGAACATCTTCACTTACTCTGCTGGCTTTGATCTTGGGATGAAGGGACTCTTCACTGCCGGCGACAATGAGGCTAGATTCTTCCCGACTATCGGCGGAGGCGTCAGACTCAATGCATGGAAGTATCTTTTCGTCGAAGGCAGAGGCGATATGTTTATCTATAAGAACTCGAGTAAGCTTGTTGTTAACGGCGCATTGAGTGCTTTGGGTGGAGCATCGTACATGTTTGGTAATTTCGGTGTTTCTGCTTATGGAGGAGTATGCTATCTCTTTGCTTCAGAAAACTCAGCATTCACAAGTGGCTTCAGTTTTGTCTATGGTGCAGAGATTGAAGCTGATTTTGTGTCGCATATTGCTCTTAAGCTCGGTTACGAGCATTTTGACGACAAGCATCTATATAAAGTTTCAATCGGTTACAGATTTTAGTTGATATCAGCCCTACGGGGCTGAATTTAAATTATGGATACTATAAAATTTGCAGTTTTAATCGACGCCGAAAACGTTTCATACAGGTATGTAGACATAATCATGGATGAACTTGCCAAAGAGGGTACGATAACCTACCGTAGAATATACGGGGACTTCTCCTCTTCCCTTACAAAGGGTTGGAAGGACACTCTTCTAGAGAACTCCATTATTCCTATTCAATCCTTTCCCTATACAAGCGGTAAAAACAGTACCGATACAACCATGGTAATCGATGCTATGGATATATTGTATACAGGTAAAGTTGACGGCTTCTGTCTCGTTTCATCCGACTGTGATTTTACCCGTCTTGCTTCCAGGCTTAAAGAGGCCGGTATGCGGGTTATCGGAATGGGGGAGCAGAAGACGCCATCTGCTTTTGTTGCAGCATGCTCTGAGTTCAAGTACCTTGATTTACTTCTTTCCGAAAGCCAGAAGGATGAAAAAGGTCAGAAGGGTGACACCCGTATTGCCTCGGAAAAGACCATCGCACGCTTTATCCGTGCACTTGTGGATGAGTCTGAAAATGATACGATTAACTGCGCAACAATCGGAAGCGCACTCAAAAATAAGTACTCGGACTTCGACTGCCGTAACTACGGCTACAAGAAGCTATCTGCTTTTCTGCAGCATCTGGGCTATACAGTTAAGCGCAATAAGCTCTATGTAGAGTAACTGATATTTCTCTATTTTGCTGAAATTTACCATCTCTGTGAACATCACTTGATATAAATCACATAGGTGAAAATTGATTTTGTAATGGCGATTTATGACATTCTCACGGAAGATATTATAGTCGCCATTTTTTTTATCGAAACACTGCTGTAACACACCGAAAAACTACTTACGACTCATCAGGGGTGGCTACTTTAATATATAGAGCATAATATGCCTTCCTCTGATGTTGACCCAAAAGCAGTATTAATGGATTACAGATGGAATATACGGCCCTTTTTTATCTTACGCGTTAGCTTTCTTCTATCGAAGAAGCCTATTGGAAATCAACACATGACGATATCTTTTCTTAATTGAATATGAAGAGCCCAGTGTTTTTCTGGGCTCTCTATTAGAAGTTTCTCCCACAGCAGTTTTTATACTTTTTACCACTGCCACATGGACAAGGGTCGTTACGCCCGACTTTTGGGCAATCGCGTCGGATTGTCGTGTTGGCAGCCTGGGCCTGGGATGCGACGGCACTCTCTTTCTTCTGCGCCATAATACCTGACGGCTCCATATGTACTGTTACAAGTTTTCTCTCTCTTTCATTTCTGAGAGGAACTGTCTTCTGGAATCTGACAAGGAGGGCTGTTCTGACAACGGCTTCTGTAATGCTGTTGAGCATTTCATCAAATGCATCGGATGCTGTATTCTTGTACTCGACAAGTGGATTTTTCTGTGCATAGCTCATGAGAGAGGATGCATCCCTCAACTCATCAAGTGCATCAAGGTGATCAATCCATCTTTTGTCGATATTTCTTAGATATACGTATCTCAGGTACTCGTTGAAATTCTCTTCCCCTATGAAGTTTTTCTTTGCTTCAAGTTCGGTTTTTATCTTGTTTTTAAAGCTTTCCTTATCTTTAATATCATCCGTGTTGAATGATACGTTGAATAGGTGCTGTAATAGTTCACCCGTCTTATTCTCTTCTCCCTTTGACTCATCGTAAATATTGTCGATCAGCTCCATTGTGTTATCTGAAACACGCTGGGGTAAATCTTTGGAGAGTAGAATTTCGTCTCGCTGGGAATATATATAGTTACGCTGCTCATTAAGAACATTGTCGTACTCCAGGAGTCTCTTTCTTATTGCGAAGTTTCTCTCCTCGACCTTCTTTTGTGCGTTTTCTATAGCTGAATCCAGCATTTTGTGGTGGATAGGCTCTCCCGTGTTGAGACCAAGACGTCCCAGCATCTCCTTCATGCCGTCGCGCGCAAAAAGTCTCATGAGAGTGTCGTCAAGTGAGATGTAGAACTGTGAAGTTCCTGGGTCTCCCTGTCGGCCGCTGCGTCCCCTGAGCTGATTATCTATACGTCTTGATTCATGTCTCTCGCTTCCGATTATATACAAGCCGCCGAGTGCCTTGACTTCCTCGTATGCCTTCCGGTATTCCCCCATGATTTCTTCTTTAGCCTTCTTGAGCTCTTCGGGCGTTGCATCTGTTCCGATTTTCTTCAGTGCCAGGTGCTCAGGAGAACCACCAAGCTTAATATCTGTTCCACGACCAGCCATATTCGTTGCAATTGTTACAGCGCCTTTGACTCCGGCTTCTCCTATAATATATGCTTCTCTTGCATGGTTTTTGGCATTAAGTACCTCGTGCCTTATTCCGGCACGAAGTAATAGCGACGAGAGTTTCTCACTCTTTTCAATGGAAGTTGTACCGATGAGGATAGGCTGCCCGGTGGCATGTATTCTCTTTACGTCCTCGACAATTGCGTTAAATTTATATTCCTCATTGTAGAATGTGAGGTCATTGAGGTCCTTACGACAGACGGGTAGGTGAGTCGGGATTACAACAACATCTGTGTTGTATATTTCTTTGAATTCAACTGCCTCGGTATCTGCCGTTCCTGTCATACCGCTTATCTTGTCATACATACGGAAGAAGTTCTGGAAGGTGATGGTTGCAAAGGTTTTGCTCTGCGCGAGTACCTTTACGTTTTCCTTAGCTTCAATTGCCTGATGAAGACCATCGGAATATCTTCTTCCAGGGAGGACTCTTCCTGTAAATTCGTCTACAATCTGAACTTCGCCGTCCTTTACAAGGTAATCGACATCTCTTTTATAGAGGTGCTGGGCTCTGAGTGCCTGTGTGACATAGTGCACAAGATCGAAGTTGTTCTCATCATAGAGGGAATAAACGCTGTTGCCGTCATCATCCTTTCCTTCTTTTAGTGCTCCTGCCTTCTTCAGTAGCTCCTCCATCTTTGTCATACCCTGTTTTGTGACAGTTATGTTTTTGTTCTTCTCGTCTATCTTGTAGTCGCCTCTCTCGTCAAAGGATGCGTAGAGCTCCCTGTCCATCTTGTCGATTTGACTCAGCTCATAATAGGTGCCTGTCTCGCTGTCTTTTTCGCATTCTTTGAAGTAGGGAACTATGGATTTGGCAACTTTTACCTTTGCCGAGTCATCTTCAGCCTGTCCTGATATAATAAGAGGTGTTCTCGCTTCATCGATGAGGATGGAGTCTATTTCGTCGATAATGCAATAGTGATGCTTCGGCTGTATTTTATGGCTCATGCTCTGCTTCATATTATCTCTCAGGTAATCGAAGCCGAATTCATTGTTTGTTCCGTATGTAATATCTGAATAGTAGGCTGTGCGTTTCTGCTCTTCTCCCTGTCCCGGAATTACTACGCCCACCGTGAGTCCCAGATAACGGTATATCTGTCCCATCCACTCGCTGTCACGCTGAGCAAGGTAGTCGTTGACTGTGACGATATGAACGCCTTCTCCCTTGAGAGCATTAAGATATGCAGCGGGAACCGATGTGAGGGTTTTTCCTTCTCCCGTCTTCATTTCGAGTATGGAGCCCTGATGGAGCACAAGTGCGCCCATAATCTGCTCGTCATAGTGCTTTTCGCCGATTGTCCTCCAGCTTGCTTCGCGCGCGAGTGCGAACGCCTTAGCTAGTAGTTCATCAAGGCTTTTTCCATTTCTAACTTCTTCTTTCCACTCTGCAGTAAGACGTGGAAAGTCTTCTTCTTTAAGACTCTCGGCCCAACTGTATTCGTTTTTAACGCTTTCAACTATAGGCTTCAGTCTCTTTATATCTTTTTCCTGTTTTGTTCCACCGAAAAGTTTTGTAAAAAAATTTGACATACGGGAATGATAATAGAAATTGAGGATGTCGAACAGACATTAAGATGTTTTTGCTGTAGAAATAAAGCTGTCATTGGGTTAAAATGACACTATGAGCTGGACTTGTACTATTGGTAATCTAACTTTCGGTATCTTCGACATTGTGCTTCTCGCCATCGTTATCATAAGTGGAATAAGTGGTTTTGTTACGGGTTTTTCAAATTTCGCATTCAAGATATTAGGCTATGTTCTTACATTTCCTCTTTCTCTTCTCTTTGTCGGGACTCTTTCATCTTTTTTATCAACAAAGATTGATATTCCCCCAGTTTGGATTTCTCTTATGTCATATGTAATTTTGTGCATAGTTATCTTTTCTCTTTTCAAGTTGTTAGGTGTGGTCTTGTCTACTGCCCTCAACGGCCTTCCCCTGGGCTGGTTTGACAGCCTCTTGGGCTTTCTTTCCGGAGCTGCGATTGCCTCTTTTTTAACATTCATAATTCTCGAGCTTGCATCTATACAGACTTTTGTCAGTCTCATTCCTTTGAAGGAGAACAGTTTTTTCTACATGAATGTCTATCTTCCTCTTTTCCCTTCAATTCAGAGGGCCTTCAAGGGGGCGCTCATTGGTCTTTGATAACCTCTATAGAACGCAGCCGGGGCTGGCTGGAGAAATGGAGGGAAACCTCAATAATAATCTACTTCCCCAGTCTCTTCTTTTTTCAGGCGCCAGGGGCTCGAGCAGGCTTACTGCGGCTCTTGATTTAGCCTCTCATCTTACCTCATGCCGGCGTGATACTTTGTTTAGTCAGAATATAATCTTCTTCCCTTACCGTGATTTATATCAACGGGTGAGGTGTGCCGTAAACCTCTTTTCCTCCGAGAGAACTGAAAAGAGTAGGCTGTTCTTAATCGAGACGCTGAGACTTATCAACATGCAATATAACTCTGCGCTTTCTGGGGTTTATCCCTCATCTGCATCAAAGCTCTTTGAAACAGCTGAGAAGGTCGATATATACCTGACAACTATCGAGGATAAGAAAGATATTACGGATAAAGATATAAAGGAACTCGAGAGTTTGAAACTCATGAATAATATAAAGTATCTTTATACTGGAAAGTCAGGTCCCACAAGCGTTTCGATTGACCAATTGAGGGCAGTCAAGGATTGGATGGCAGAGGGAAGCGATGAGAAGGTCGTTATAATCGAGAATATCGAGAGCTCGACAGAAGGTGCTAAGAACTCCATACTCAAGATGCTCGAGGAGCCTATGGAGCACCTTAATATAATTCTTATTTCCTCAGAGAGCCAGAGAATTATGGAGACAATACTTTCGAGAGTCAGAAAGTTCAATTTTCCATCGCTTTCGAAGGAGAGTGTCGAGAGGATAATCAAGGAGAAATTCAATACATACGAGAGTTATTCCTCATTCAACACATTCTTCTTCGCGCGCGGTAATGACAGAGAAAGCGTGAAAAAGTGCGAGGATGAGATATCTTATTTTGTCTCTGCAATAACGGGGAGGGAAAGGATTGACTCATTAAGGGAGGAAGAGATAGTAAATATGCTCGATAAAATGAATGCATACACATATTTTATGGAGCGCGTTACAGAGAGCATAGAGAGAATGACGCGATGTGGCAGGCTCGAATGCTGGAGGGCGAAGAAAATACTTTCCGTCATAGCCTATTGGCGAGAGGCAGTCGGGATTTATAATCTATCGGGACGTAGTAGTATAGACTACATTTCAAGGGAGTGTAATTGTGTCTAACAGGTTACTTAAGAAGGTTGTTACTGATCTCTCGGCATGTCCTGTTGATGAGCTTGAGAAACTTGTCAACAAGGCAATCGAGGAGGAGGATATTCTCTATTCGCTTTTCGATAACCTTGAGGACGGTCACTTGATTATCAACGAGAAGTCTATTGTCGTATTTGCCAACCAGAAGGCAAAGAGCAGTATTCCATATAAGCGTAGTTCGAACTCCATCGAGGGTTTACACATAGACGAATGCATAATTGACAGGGACATGAATGACTATATATCCAAAGTGCTTAGAGGTGAAGTGAAGGGAGAGGAGAAGGACTTTTCACTCCAGAGCGGCAGTGAAGTAAGGGTTTATAGAGTAGGCTTTTCGAAAATTGAATCAGGAAAAAGGCTGTTTGTAGATGTATCCATCAAGGAGATAACAGAGGCTATAAGAAAAGAGGCCAGACTCAGGCGTAGCGAAAGCCTTGCGAGCATGACGACTATGGCGGCGGGTGTTGCCCATGAGATAAAGAATCCCCTTGCGGCAATGACAATCCATATACAGCTCTTGAGGAAGATGTTCCAGAAAAAAGCCACTTTGAAAATGGAGGACGCAGAGAAGTTTCTTGTCGTACTCGAGGAGGAGATAGAACACCTTAATAAGATTGCTGTTGATTTTCTCTATGCCGTAAAGCCTATGAACGTCGAACTCAGGAAAGACAGCATAAATTCGATAATAAGCGAGATATTTTCCTTCCTTGAGCCTGAGGCTGAGGAGAAGCACATAGAGCTTTCCTCCTCGCTCTCGCAGTTCGTGCCCAATATAGAGATTGACCCGCGTCTTGTTAAGCAGGCGCTCTTGAATATTATACAGAATGCATTTGCAGCAATGAAGAGCGGGGGAAAACTCACCGTCAGCACAAAGACCAACGGTAACTTTGTCTCAGTCAGAATAGACGATACGGGCTGTGGAATAGACGAAGATAAGATTCAGAAGATTTTCGAGCCCTACTACACGACCAAGGCCAGCGGAACGGGACTGGGGCTTACTCTTGTTTACAAGATAATGAAAGAGCACCATGGTGATATCCACGTGACGAGCAGGAAGGGTAGTGGAACAACATTTACACTGGATTTTCCGATACCTACAAGTGAGCGCATGGCTCTTGGAGATAAAGAAGTATGAGCACCGTTTTAATTGCAGACGACGAAAAAAACATCCTCTCGGGCTTAGTTATGACGTTCGAAAGCGAAGGCTACACAGTATTGGCTGCTGAAAACGGTAAAGAAGCGTGGGAAAAGGTCAGAAAGAACGATGTCGATCTTGTAATTACAGACTTGAGAATGCCCGAGATGACGGGGGAGGAGCTTATTGAGAAAATCCGCTCGTCATACCCCAAGCTCCCCATAATAGTCCTCACGGGGCACGGAACAATCGAGAATGCCGTCGAGATAATGAAGTGGGGGACAATCGATTTCTACACAAAGCCGGTAGATATAGATAAGCTCCTGCTTGTTGCAAAGAAGAGCATATCAAATTCCTTCCTGGAGGCCCAGAACCAAAGGCTTACAGAGGAGATTGAAAGACTCAAGAAGCAGCAGAAGTACTCGAAAATAATCGGACGCAGTGCCGGACTCGAGAAGATGATGGAGACAATAAATCAAGTTGCTCCAACGCGCTCGACAGTTTTAATAGAAGGTGAGTCGGGAACTGGTAAGGAATTGGTGGCAGAAGCAGTTCAGGCACTTTCAAAGCGCTCGGATAAACCCTTTATAAAGATTAACTGTGCCTCTCTTTCTCCATCGCTTTTGGAGAGTGAGCTCTTCGGCCACGAAAAAGGGGCATTCACCGGAGCCGTGAGCCAGACTAAGGGACGGTTTGAACTTGCCGACGGGGGAACGATATTCCTCGATGAAATCGGGGAAGTTGATGAGCAGACCCAGATAAAGCTTTTAAGGGTCCTTGAAAACCGTGAGATAACCCGTGTCGGCGGAGAGAAGACGATTAAAGTTGATGTAAGAGTTATTGCCGCTACAAACAAGAATCTCAAACAAATGGTTGAAGACGGAAAATTCCGTGAGGATTTTTATTTCCGCCTTGCTGTAGTCGAAATCGAGGTTCCACCACTAAGGGAAAGGAAGGATGATATAGAACTTTTAGCGCTTTCCTTTGTCAAAACATTCAGCGAGGAGAACAACAAAAAGATTGAAGGCATCAGCCTAGGGGCAAGGAAGGCCCTCTATGCTTATTCATGGCCGGGTAATATACGTGAACTCAAAAATGCGATGGAAGCAGCCTCGGTTATGGCAAGGGGTAAGACTATCGAGTACGAAGATCTTCCTCAATACGTAAGGGGTGGACTCGATAAGGCGAAGTCATCTTTGACGATTGAACTTCCCATTACGATGGAGGAAGCGGAGAAAAAGATTATATTCGAGACAATCTCCTATTGTGGCGGTAATAAGAGCAAGGCAAGCGAAGTTCTGAAAATAGGACGCAAAACGCTGCATCGTAAACTCAGCGAGTACAAGGACGGAGGAAGTGATGACGAGTGAGGATATCTTCTCTCCATTCGGCGTACTTAGAAAAAAACTAGCTTCCTTTTCCTACCGTGAAGGCCAGGAGGCGATGGCCGGGAGGGTCGAAAAGGCTTTCAAGGAGAACAGGGGCTGTATAATCGAAGCCGGTACGGGAATCGGAAAGTCATTTGCATATCTTGTTCCGTCGCTGCTCCTTATAAGAGAAAATGTCGATGTGAAAATCGTAATAGCAACGAGCACCATTACTCTCCAGAAACAGCTCTATGAAAAGGATCTGCCGTTTCTGACAAAACTACTTGGAGTAGAAGATAAGTCATCCATTCTCTACGGCAGAAACAACTACATATGTAAAACAAAACTTGATTCTTATATATCAGCCATCGGTATTCTGACCCTCGACCCTGATTCTATAGAGGGCAGGGTTGTCAAGTGGGTTGAAACTACAAAAACCGGAAGCCGTATAGATGTCTCTGATAGAAACCTTTCGGGCGCTCTATCTTCTCTTCTCTGTGATGATAAAACATGCCTCGGGCGGCATTGCAGCCACTTTGGTGACTGCTTTATGTATTCGGCGCGTCGTAAGGCACAGCAGAGCAGAATAGTTGTCACCAACCATCACCTTGTCCTTGTGGACGCTCAACTCAGGTGGGAGAACAAAGAGGATTTTTCATCTCCTGTAATTCTTCCGGGATATACACATCTTGTTCTGGATGAGGCCCACCATATAGAGACTGAGGCAACCTCCCTCTTTTCAGATAAGGTATCGCTCGAGGCTTTAAATACAGAACTCGATTCTTTATCTTTCAAGCGCGGGGAGCTCGGAAATAAGAGCCTTATCGAATACCTTGCTCTTGTCGACTCCTCAAAAAACCGTTTCTTTACTTCATCCTTCGACTCCGTACAGAAGAAAATTCGATCTGACATAAGGGTGTATTTTACTCTTCTCAAGGGAATCTTCTCCCGCTGTGGGGGAGAAAAGAGCATTCTTCTTGATGAGAATTTTTACTCCTTAAACCGTAATAATCTATCAAATGGAGAGGTGTTATGTGATGAGATAAAGAACATCGCGTTTGACATAAAAGAATATATAAAGTCCGATGATGAGAAGTTTACTTCTTTCATAGACCGGCTCTACAAAATTGCCGACAGTCTCTACTACCTTTCAGATACCCTCCGCACTTTTATACGTTTCAATGAGTTTTCGTCCCTCATCTCTTATACAAACCTCCTCGATGACGGGGAATGGGAGATTGTAATTTCTCCTCTCCAGACAGGGCCTATAATCAAAGAAAGGCTTCTTGATAATCTTTCCTCTTATCTTTTCTCCTCTGCAACTCTCTCTATCGGCGGCAACTTCAGCTACTTTAAGTCACGTATGGGGCTCGAGGGTGTAACTAATATCGAGGAGGGGATATACTTTTCGCCATTCAACTATGAGAAAAACCTTATGTACCTTATTCCACAGGATGGACGAAGCTTTGTAAACAGGGACCCAGAGTATATTTCTTACGCATCTTCTCTTATTGCAAAAGCTATTCTATCTTCCTCGGGAGGGGCCCTCGTACTCTTTACATCTTTCGATATGATGAGAAAGGTCTACAAAATTGTAAATGACGATATCGGGGAGAAAACAGAGCTCCTGATTCAGGATAACAGGATAAGCCGGACTCATCTTCTGGCACAATTTAAAAATAACAAAGACTCGTCGCTCTTTGCAACTTCTTCCTTCTGGGAGGGAATTGACGCCCCTGGGGATACATTGAGGCTTCTTGTCATAACAAAGCTTCCCTTTGATGTCCCGTCCGACCCTGTTAATAAAGCACGGTCCGACTACATTAATAAAACAAGTGAAAAGGGTTCTTTTCTCTCCCTTACTCTGCCCAATGCCATGATCAAGATGAAGCAGGGGGTGGGAAGAGTTATAAGAAAAGAGGACGACAGGGGAGTGGTGTTGATTCTAGACGGCAGGATAACAAAGAAGTTCTACTCCCACCTGCTGTTTGCATCCATCCCCCCGGGATACTTTCCTGAGGATACAATGTGCGAAAATATCTCAGATAAGATTGAATCTTTCCTGTTTTGAGGCTTACATATGGAAAATAAAGTCGAACCGACTCTAAACGGCTTTTATGCTATCAGAGAAAACTGGCCACGATACCACAAAAGCATATTCATGAATAAAACCGAGATTGTCATCGACAGGGAAGGAACGATAATCGGAGTGACAAACCCCGAAAAGTTGTTGTGGGCGAAAATTCCGGGAGAGAATGGAGAAGTACAGATTCTTGAAGTAGGGAAGGGGGCCTTTAAAGAGTGCAATAGACTAAGGGAAATAACCTTCAGCGATAACCTTGAGAAAATAGGAGAGGATGCATTCTCCTCGTGTGCTATGCTTTCTTCAATTAAAATACCGGATACCCTATATGAAATAGGTGAGGGTGCCTTTGAAAAAACAGCAATCCGTAACTTTGTCTTTCCCTCAAGCGTGGATAATGTGCCATCGCGCTGCTTTATGGATAACAGTGCTCTCGAGAGTGTAGAGCTCGGCGTTAATGTATTCTCTCTCGGCATTCTCTCTTTTGCCGGATGCACAAAACTCAAGAGCATTAACATCCCCCCAGGAGTAAGAAGTATTCCTGAGGGTTGCTTTATGCGTTGCGGCCTCAGAACTATATATCTATCGAAAAATATTGAATATATAGGAGCATCGGCTTTTTCTTCCACAGCTTACCTCGAGAGAATATTCTTTGACGGAAGAGAAGAGGATTTCAGGAAAATACATTTTGCATCAAACTGGAACAGGGGAATGAACAGCGCTGCAACGCTATATCTTAAGGACGAGAGAGGATGTTGGTACAATGCTTTTTCAAAAGAAAAAAGAAATGTCCATGAAGAGGATAACATAAAAGAAGCACTTCAACTCTTCGGCCTGGAGAGTATTCCGAGAAAGAAGGAACTGGGAGAGCTCTTTCGTAAAAAGGCATTTTCCTTCCACCCCGACAGACTCAGCGGTTTGAACCTCGACGAGGAATATACACGCTTTGCATCTGAAAAATTCAGAGAGTACAAAGAAGCGTATGATTTAATCCTACCTTATTGCAAAAAATAACGGGGCACATAACGCACCCCGAGATTAAGAACGTCTCTCTTACTCAATGACTGCTAGGATATCACCTGCGTTGACGATGAGATAATCTGTGCCGTTATCTTTAATCTGTGTGCCGGCATACTTGTCATGTAGTACTGTCTGTCCGACCTTTACTTTGATGTTTTCATCGTCGCCGATTGCAACAACTTCTGCAAACTGTGTCTTTTCCTGAGCTGTCTGAGGAATAAAGAGACCACCAGCAGTCTTCTTCTCTGCTTCCTTAGCTTTAAGTAATACTCTTTCTCCGAGTGGAACAATCTTCATATCTTTACCTCTTGATTTATTGTAGGGTGAATTAATTCACACTTAATGAATATAAGAAAACTCAACATAATCGACAAGAGGAAAAAAATATAAAGTGGGATATTTCTAACTTTCAACTATCAGACGTCATAAAGTGATGCTCATATGCTTTCATACTGTTCAAATACGTAGCTGTTCTCATATCCTGTCGGTACCGGATTGCTATCTGTTTCATAATGTACATGTGGTCTCTCCATGCTTTCGAAGCCAGCTAACCCTATCGGAATAAACTAATTCTTTACGCCAGCTACAAAAGCTGGGATTTTATTGACAGACCTGAAAAATATTTTTCTGATTTCCTGCGATTGTCTATTTACAACCCAACTCCTTTATGCAACAATAATTGCAGAGGATTGAATTATGGCATATATACTCAAGTCTAGAATCTGC
>CAVFNE010000040.1:0-14395 GCA_963623755.1 Muribaculaceae bacterium
GACTGAACCCCAGCTCTCTTAGAAGGTCCCCAACTTTATCATACCCTATGGTGAAGCCTTCTTTTGTTAATTCCTCTTGCAATTTCCGCGTGCTCTTTGTGGTCCATCGTAGTGGATTCATTGGGTTTCCGTATGATTCGGGGTCTACCAATCTATCAATCGCTTCCTTTATGCCTGGTTGAGTTTCCGTAATCGGCTTACGGCCGGCACCTTTAGCGCACCCACGCCTTTTTTCCCCCTCTCCAGACTCAGTAATATTACTTGAATCATTGAGTTCTTTTATTCCGCAAGCAATGGTATTCCGGTGCACTCTGGATATAGCGCTGATTTGTTGTATTCCCCCTCTTCCAAGTAGGAGCGCTAAGGATGCAAGGAACTTTCTCTTTTGGCTTTCATCTAACAATGGAAGCATTTTCTTTATGTGCTTTGACAAATTCTCTATACTCATAATAAGAGTATACTATAAGTTTTGCACAAGTTATTTATCGTCAGTTCCTAATGCATTTCCTGTTTCCTTCCTATTAACCTCTTGGTGATAAAACGTACAAGCAAACTCTAGCACATTAATCATTGCAGTAATACAACACTTTTCAATATTTTACCTCAGCTTGACAAAAAGTATGAAACCGGACAGAATAAGTATGATTTAGGACAATTTCTATGACTTTACATGATGAGAAGAACTTTGAAAGATACAACATACTTGCCTGGGAAACAGACGCATTATACCATAAGATTTCCCTTACATTCGGTCTGACCGACAGCGCAGTCAATATCCTATACACAATCTATTATGAAGGTGGCACGGCGAAACTGGCAGATGTTGTACGCTACTCGGGGCTTCAGAAACAGACTGTAAACTCATCTTTAAGAAAACTCGAGGAAAAAGGCTTATTGACACTCGGTAATTACGACGGAAAGAGTAAAGTCGTAACGCTGACAGAAAAAGGCAAGGCACTTTCAGAAAAGACTGTGAGGCACCTTATAAAATGGGAGGACAAGGCACTCTCAACATTCACAAATGAAGAGTTAAAGCTTTTTCTTTCCCTTATGGAGAAATATCTTAATTCCATGAAGGAAAGCCTCGAGGAATACGAAAAGACAGTACCTCCGAAAATAGAGTAACTTTCTTTTTTAATATTTAATTGTTATCACCATTTGTTTTATTTCCCCTTTTATAAGGGAGGGACTATGCCGATTAATATTTCAGATAAATTTGATTATAAAAAACTACTTCGTTTTACTTTTCCATCCATTGTAATGATGCTATTCACTTCGCTGTATGTAATTGCCGACGGATATTTCGTATCGAATTTCTGCGGAAAGACTGCTCTTGCTTCAGTTAATTTCTCCTACCCTGTTTTGATGATTCTCGGCTCGATAGGATTTATGTTCGGTACCGGAGGAAGCGCAATAATATCAAAAAAACTGGGAGAGAAGAAGGATGAGGAGGCAAACAACATATTCTCATTCCTCGTCATCTTCTCGTTGCTCCTGGGCATTATATTAACTGTCTTCGGCCTTCTCTTCATGGAGAAGATTGCGTATCTTATGGGTGCGAGAGGAGAACTGTTGAATTTGACAACATTATATGGAAAGATAATCCTCACATGCCTTCCTGCCTATATACTACAATACGAGTTTCAATGTTTATTCGTAACAGCAAATAAGCCGAAGCTCGGCTTGTATGTGACTGTAGCTGCAGGGGTAAGCAACATAATACTCGATTGGTTCTTCATCTGTATTCTCCACACGGGAGTAGCGGGAGGAGCAATAGCAACGGCAGCGAGCCAGCTTGTGGGAGGGATTATACCTTTTGTATATTTTTTGAGGAAAAACACATCTCTATTGAGACTGCACCTGCATTTCAAATGGGACGGTAAGAGCTTATTGAAGGCAGTCACAAACGGGTCTTCGGAGTTCATGGGAAACATTTCGGCAAGTATTGTCAGCGCTATATATAATCTACAGCTCTTGAAGTATTCGGGAGAAGACGGCCTTGCAGCATACGCTGTAATCATGTACGTAAACATTATCTTCATGTCTCTCTTCATCGGCTACTCCGTCGGATCGGCACCGATAATCAGCTACAACTACGGAGCAGAAGATATCAAGCACCTGAAGTCTATCGTAAAAAAGAGTTATGTAATCATAACGCTGGGTTCCTTTTCGATGATAGGGCTGTCTCTTCTCATGGCACGCCCACTTGTCTTGATTTTTGTATCCTACGACAAGAAGCTTCTGGATTTCACAGTCCATGCCTTCCGCCTTTACTCAATTTCATTCCTATTCTGCGGCTTTTCGATTTTTTCCTCCTCCCTCTTCACTGCATTGAACAACGGCCTGGTATCTGCATTGATTTCATTTGCAAGAACACTCTTCTTCCAAGTTGTATGTATCCTCCTTATCCCATACATTCTGGGGACAGACGGCATATGGCTGAGCACTACAGTGGCAGAAATAGCGGCGTTTGTATTCTCTCTTTTCTTTGTATTTTCCAACAAAAAGAAGTACGGATATTAAAACGAAAGTAAGCCCCACTTTATGGGAGAACTTTTTTTACCTTTTCGATATTTTATTATATTTTGCCTTCACTTATTTTTCCGTACTCGACGGCATCTACGGGGCAATATGATATAGAAGCCCTGCGCTGGGTGCACTTTCCTCCCCACTCGGGACGTTTGTTCTTAGTCTCAATGTTTCCAAGTGGGCGAGGGATGCACATTCTTCGCACCCGATGCACTTGTCCGTTGTTCAGAAGGACAATGCCTTAACTTTAAAAAGGTAGAAGAGAAAATTGACGGGGCCACTCATCAGAATATCGCCGAGGGTAACGCGTTTATCCTAAAATGTAACCTTCTCTTTTATGACAGAAGTAATCTTCTCTATATACTTGTTCTCTCTTGATACAATTCCCCCCTGCTCTTTCAATTGTAGGGGAATTGAACATAGCGATATAGTTCTCGCAATTATGAGTTTCACCGGCCCTTTATATACAAAGCCCTTTTTCTACGAAAGTTTTCTGTTGTAGTATCCCTCATTATGTACACTATCGCCACATGTCAATCACAAAATATGTATCTCTCACACTTCATAATCTACACTCGAGTAACCAATCCTTTACTATTCTCGGGATGCGCCATTAATAGGTTGGAGAGACAATGACAAGACTCCCCTTTACAACAAAGGAGCCACTCTTCTTTTTTCTGAGAGCATCATTAATTGAATATATCTCGTCACCGAGAAGAGACGAAAGCCATCTGCTATATATCTGCTCTTACCTGTTCCTGAGAAATATAGAATCATGGCCACAGTATAGCTGAAAAGAGAAAAAGTGGAGTTTTATTTTGATTAAAAAAAACTAATCTCGGGTTATTTCCATTTTTAAGACAACCCGAGAGTCGGAAATAAAATAGAGAGCACGTCTACTCGTCAGACGGAATGTCGAAATAGCTCTCAATCACTTCAGATATATCTTCTCCCTGAACTTTTGTTGCTTCAACTGAACCTATATTGCCATACTGATATATCTGATCAAGAGCTTCAATTACAGCACGGATTTTCGTTCTGAGGAGGAAACCGGCCTTCGAAGCACAATCCACAAGCGTCGATATGTCGCAGTCAATATCTCTCTCATAAGCTCTTTTATAGAGATCTACAATACTTATTACCGACCTCTCCAGCTCTTCTTTGCTCAGCGAGGCAAGCTCGGAGCCTCCTGTTATTCTATCTAGAGTCTCTGTTATAGAGTTAATCTCTTCCTCCGGACGGCCTGAAAGAGATACAGAGCTGTACTCATTCTTACCGGCTATTACTTCATCGGAGAATGAAGAGGAGAAAGCAAATACAGAGTATACACTTTCAAGGGAGGCAATAGGATTAAGGAATCTATTTATATTCAGATATGCGTTCTCTCTGCTCTTACGGGCCATCCTCCCAATCAATTCAGCCTCATCAAAGAGAATAACCCAGCCATTGTATCCCATCGTCTTAAAGAGCTTTGCCATAAATACAAAATAATCGAATGTATGTTTCTTCTGGACAAACTTCTCCCTCGAGACCATCTTCTCATCACAATATTTCTGATAGAGAGATTTGAGAACACTCTGGTTCATAAAGTAACCGCGTAAATCTGCATCCAGCGCATCGGCATCATCATCCCTGTGTCCCTGAGAATATAAAAGTGCCTTGAAAACATAATAGAGTTTATCCGAAGATAACTTTTTCAAAGCATAGAGATACATCTCGTTAGCCTTCTCTCCTTCAGGGGCAAGATTTTCAAAGAGACCGAATATTCCGCTTTCATTTCTTCCGGGAAGATATGTGTTTTCAAGAATTCTCTTGTAGAGCACATTAAGATTGTTCGGAGGTGTCTCCTTACTTATCGAAACCATTGACACCACATAATTCTCTTCCTGTGCTATGGAGAAGATGGTATTAAGCATGTGGGTCTTACCTTCGCCGTACTTGCCGATAATCACCCTTCCCCTGCTTTCTCCTTCGCCAACCTCATCAATATCATCTTTAATGGAGGATATGAGGTCTAGACGGGATGAGGAAAAGTACTTGCCGACCCTCCTCGATGGAACTCCCGAACGAAGAGCTTCAATTAAATGACGAGCATCGTAATCCATCAATTTTCCTCCTTCTTATCGAGTTTTAGAGTAAATCTGTTTACAAGTAGCGGAAGTGACATTCCTCCATATTTCGATTCCTTCATAAGTCTCTCTGCATCCTCACTTGTCATCGGTACGGCCGAAATATCATAAGAGGAGAAGAGGGATGTCAGACGCTTCGACATCTCAAGAATAGCTTCTTCTGTATAAAGAGTAGAGTTGATTCTGTCCAAATCCAACAGGTCGGTGTAGAGATTAACCCTCTTCGAGATAATCTCGTTCTGTATTCTGAGCCAGAGAGCCTGATAACTCTTAACCCCTATCTTCTCATTGTCGATAAGAGAACGGTCAAACCCGAAGACCAGGAAGAAATATCTGAATGTATCTATATCATCGATAAGCTCTCTTATCGCCTCGTAGCCGTCGTCCCTGCGCATCTTTGTATACTTCACAGGGTTGAGGGATGAAGTACTGATCATGCTTTCCGTATTATCTATAGAGACAAAAAGACCATTATACCCGGCAAGATGGACAAGCTCAGAGAGGCTCCTTATAAGATAACGTGCGTTGAACTTGTTAATCTTATACCCTGCAAGTCCGAGGGAACGCAGAGCGGAAACCTTTATTGTCTTATCTGCATTAAGCCATGCATCGACAGTCTCCTTTGTCTCCTTGTCAAGTTTAAGGGTCCCGAGAGCCTGGGATGCCAGAAGAGATAGGATCTGGGCAAAGTTATAGTCGAGATTCGGATTCTCCTGATAGAACTTCCTGAGCCCCGCTCTGATTTCAGACTTTGAATAGAAGGAAAGCTCTCCTTTGTCACCAAGCCAGGAAGCAAAACTCTTGTCATAGGAAAGGGAGTAATCATACCCCATTGAATTTACCATCCTCACCGAGCTTCTTCTGATAAGGTCGTCAAAATCGATGGCTTTGAATATAGCAAGGTAAAGATTTGTCAAATCAGAAAGCAATAGGTTACGGCTGTCGAGTTCCACTGTGATAAAGCCGCTGTCCGACGCATCAAAAGCCATGAGCTTCACTAGATGACTCTTACCCGAGCCTTTTTTGCCGGTAACAAACTTAATTTTACTGCCACCGTTTGCGATGTAAGTATCAAAATACTCATTTTTGATAAATGATGAGACTTTATCCAGTCCAACCGTTATCGAGCGTAGAATCTCTCTATCAAGAGGAACACGACCGAACGAAAGCTCAACCATGGCTTTATTAGTGTCCATTGTATTTACCTATTTTATCTGAAGGATATAGTACTGAAAATCTGTTCGTTGCCACCCTCATCGAGAATTCTGATTCCCTTCCCCCTGCCGGTGGAGAAAGCAACCTTTCTGCCGCTCTTTGTAACGAATCCCCCCTTCTCATTCTCTATGTAGAGGCGTGCAATATCAAAAGCGAAGGCTGTTTCATCATAGTCTTTCCTACTTCTTGAAAGAGGAACCATGAGCTTATAGATATCAAGCAGGGTGAGATATGAGCCAAATGTAAATTTTCTTGTGCCTGCTTTCTCATTCTCCTTAGCAATGAGGAGTATATATGCATTCTCCAGATCCTGAGCAAATGTAAGAGAATTGAAATTTGCACTTTCAAGTTTCTCGACAAGAGCCTTCGTCGCACCTGCCACACACTCGGGTCTCATCGAAGAAATCTTCTTCTTACCGAGCACAACTTCCTGCGTTTCTGCATCAAGCTTAATCTTTGTCGGGAAGACCTCATAGTTAGGATAGTCTCCAACAACATCCAGTCCCTTACTCTTCAAAGCGGAAAGCATCTCCTCTGTAAATGTACCACTCTGGAAATATTCTCTGTAGTCGAATGATGAAAGCTTGTCAACAACTTCCTTTTTTGCCGCAAGATATGTCTCCGTCATAGCTTCGAGAGCTGCGCTATCCTTCTCTGCAGCCTTTATATCACCATTTTCAATATCTTTACTAAGCTTCTTCTCTAAGCCGGTAAGCTTAGAAAGTGTATCCTTCATAGTCTTTTCAAGAGCCTTGAACTCTTCAAGAAATACTTCGTAGACCATAATTAGACCTCCAACAGTCTAAATGATAGCATAGAATACAATAAAGAAAAAAGATGTGACCTCGATTATTCTCCTGAGTTGAATGGTTCCGGTGTATAATCATAGTAATCAGAGAAAAAGTAACGTAAGAAAAAAAATACGCGCCGACGGGATTTTAAAACCAAATATAGCAGGTGGTGTAGGATACAACGACATTCTCATCATGCATAAAAGTCCCAAACAGGGATAATCAGCGAAGTAAAATATGCCTTAAACGATAATCTCAGGGAGGAGCGAAAGAAAGTCCGGAAGCAGATCGACAGAAATCACTACCTAGATGCATTGATGGATTATACACCTCAAAAAGTTTATTAATATGCAACCTGCTACAGGATACACTCGATAGGGGACAATCGAAGAGGAAAAAGGGGGAAACAAAATAGAACTATATCTTATCTTGTAGAAGATATCCGCCTAGACTATCATTCAAATATGGTTACTCTCTACAAATGGCAAAAAGAATGTCTGGAAAAATGGAAAGAAGTCTCACACAGGGGAGTAATCGAGGTGACAACCGGATGTGGAAAAACATTACTTGCATCCGTTGCGGCCTCAATGCGCATAAAAGAGACAGACGGGAATATCAGGGTATATGTTATTGTTCCCAGAATTCCCCTGCTTGAACAATGGAGAAAAACGCTCAACAGCATAGGTTTGACAGATGTAAGAGTACAGAACCAGAGCAAAATAGTACCTTCACTTGTCTCCATATTCACTATCAACCGTGCGCGCGATGTGCTCCCGCTCATCATCGAAGAGGATATGAAAAGCAATCGAAATGTTCTTCTTATTCTTGACGAATTTCATCATTACTCAAGCCCTTCCAACTATCATCTTTTTGACTTCAAGCACTCCCCTGAGTATAGGGAAAATCTCTACTCCGCCCTCGCTCTCAGTGCCACGGCAGAGGTTAAAGGACTGGAGACAAAGCTCATCCCTGCCATAGGCCCTCTTTTCTATAGGTACTCTCTCAAGAGTGCTCTTTCAGACAAAGTCGTCAATGATTTTGTTCTCTTCAATATAGCCGTCAAACTTGATAGTAACGAGAGGGAATCATATGATGAAATGTCAGATTCAATATCAACGCTGCTAGGGGTGCTGTGGAAAAAAATGCCATCACTGGTAGATATGAAACTCCCCCTCCAGGAGGCCTTAGCCAAGGTGAGAGAAACCAGAAATGAGGAACTTATCGGCCTGGCAGACGCCATACAGGCCCTTATTCTCAAAAGGCGTGGGCTGATAGCAACTGCAAAAAGCAGGTACTCAGTTGTGACAGAAATACTCAAGAGTGCAAAAGAAGATGACAAAATCCTCGTTTTCACGGAAAGAATAACCCAGGTTGAGGAATTATACCTTCTTCTGAAGCGTGCAAATTATACCTGTGGCCGTTATACAAGCGAGATGGACAAAGATGAGAGACGGCGTAATCTCAATGAATTCAAAGATGGCGAGAAGAGAATCCTCATTGCATGCAAGGCGCTTGACGAAGGGCTCGACGTGCCGGATTGCAATATCGGGATATTCATGGCCAACACAGCAACAAAGCTCCAGAGAATACAACGAAGTGGCAGAATTATACGTAAAGGTATGAACAAACTTCCCTCCCTCCTCTACTACATCTACTGTGATAATACCCTTGAAGATGATTTTTTCCTTTACTCTCTCAGAGGCAATATACATATCGGCAATGCTGTGGTCACTCCGACTGGAGAGATTTATAACGAGGGCTACTACGACAGGGTCCAGATATTGCTCAAAACCCTCAAGAAGAAATTTCTGAAGAATGAACTTCTTCCGCTTATTAAATTCGGGAATATACGGCCTGAACAGTTCTGGTCCACCGAAAGGCTTGATGATATGCTTAAATCGTCCCAGGATTCTTTCTTCCGCTCATATCTCGCCTTTATGAAACTGCTTTCCCGTGTTTCTCCTTATGAGGAAGAAACAGAGGAAAATGAAATAAACCCATATCTTCTATAACATCAGAGGGAGAAAGTCAAATCAAAGTATGAAATAACGGCGCCAGCATCGAAGAAGGCAATATCTATATTGAGAGCTTGAGAAATAAGCTGAAGCGCTGTTAGTTTCTGAGCGTGACGGGAACGGCCGGTGTTAAGATAACTATATACAATACAAGAATACGCACGCTGATTTTTCAATACAGTTAATCAATGGCAGGTAAAGTTGATTATTCTTTTTCAGTCCTTTATTTCAGAGACTCTGTAAACCCTGATTTACTGAAGAACTATAACATTTTTGCACTAATTAGAGTGTAGACTTACGTGTGCAATTCGAATTTTGCGGCCTTTTGTCAGCCCTCCCATAGCACCTTATGGTTTCAACTTTGACAGGCTGCAGATTCTCTTTTTCTTATTTTCAATGCATGACCTAAAAACTGGAAGTTGCTTTTGGGCGAGGACTCACACTACAATTACTACCCGTTCACTATAAACACCTGATAGATTAACCGAATGAATAAGTTATCAAAAAACCGGGATTATCCAATTAAGGAATAAAGACTACCAATTTCGGAATCCACTCACGCAAGAGAAACCAATCATAGATAATATAGTAAAGTTATAAGGAGTATAAGATGGTTCCTAATTTATTGGAAAAAGCTAAAAAAACAAGAAGTAAGGAAGAGTTGATTTGTCTCTGCAGAGAGAATGGATACGAGTTAAACGAAACTGATGCTGAGAAGTATTTTGATGCCCTCCATAAGAAGGGGGAAATTCACGATGATGAATTAAACTCAGTATCAGGAGGAGCATGCTACACAGCCGATGGATATCTGAAGACAACAGTAGGGTACGGATGCAAATATTTTGAGCGGGATCCAAAAGTTAATAAAAACGGTATTGATGGCACGTGCTATTCGTGTAAATATTGGGAGTCTGACATGTTTGATGTGTATGGCCCTGCAGCCCCAATAGTTATGTTCGGAGCTCCACTTCCATGCTACAATCCGAATAACAGGAAGAAGAAATAAAGAGAAAAAAGGTCCGCCCCAATTTCAAATCGGGGGTTATCTTTTGCCTCTCCACCGTATTTTCCGGTGCCACCAAAGGATGGCCTCACAACGCTGTATTTTATTGACGAGGGCGTTACAAAAGTACAATTTTTCAGTATCCTCGCTTTTTATTTATTGTAACATAATAAATTAAAACTGAGGATATTACTTAAATGCGACGTTTGTATCACACCCATGTAAAAGCCTGTAGCAATAGTAAGAGCAAAAAACTACAGTTCAGTGTTACTTCATCCCCGAGAAGTTTGTTTTGCGTTGCATCAAATAAGAGAGTCACTCCTGGTATGCGTCATTATCTGAACTGAGTGTATCAACTCTTATGAGAGAAATGAAAATTCTCAAAGAAACATATTCTTAAGCGTTGGCTGAATGCTAAAAAGAGCTTCTCGATGACGCTGTTGTCCGTTTACGGCAGGACAGCAATAGACTCAGAAGAATCTGCCTCTGGAGTATTGTACTCCAAGTTGGGACCGGGGATAGAGGAAACAGGATTCCTATCACTTCTAATTGAGGATAGTTCAAGTAATAGCCGATTATGTTAATGAAATCTTCTCTTTAAGATAGAACTTAACGCCCGTTACCGTGTATTATAACTACTATGGCAAATTGGAAAAATCTCTTTACAAATATCATGCTCGAACGGGGGAAAGCCCTATTCGACAATGGCAATGTCCTGGACCTTGCCTCAGAAATTACCAATGACGACAGAACATCTTTTACTGCTTCTGTCATCGACGTATCTGATGTATACCTCACATCTGTCACACTTGACAAAAACGGAGATGTAGAAGACGTCAACTGCTCATGTCAGTACCATAAAAAGAATATGTACTGTAAACATATTGCAGCCCTTCTATACTCTGCAGCAGGAAAGAGCTCAAAGGCTACGGAATCTGAGAATGAGGAGCAGAAGAAGAAAGACAGCAGGCTGAAGAAGTACGCCCCCGTCCCGTTCAAAGATGACGGTAAGCCGCACTATCTCTCATTCGGTGACACTCTTAATCTCTTCATGCCGGCTAAAGAAACCCTCAAGAGGGCTGAAAATCTGTTCTACAAAAATAAAGTCCGAAACATCACCATTACTGAATACGATGATAGTGAAAGATACATCTCATACTCTGTCTATGTTGATGACGAAACCGGTGTGACGAAAAAGGTCAATATAAAACTTGGAAGAAAGGGGATAAAATCCATCTCATGTGAAGAGGTTTATTACTATTCATGGTATAGCAGTAAAAATGAGGTGAAGAGAGAAGAAATCTGTAGAAGGACGACTCAAAATGAGGACGGAGTTTATGAGCTCTGTGCTCATAAAACTGCAGCTCTCCTCTCCCTTACAAATTATATTGAAAAGAACAGGGATTACTTGGACTATACAGATAAGAAGGCGGAGGGGCTCATTGACGCATTCAGAAAAGAAAAGGTTGTTCCAAATGCGGAGAAAAGCAGCGGGAGAAAATATCCGGTAGATATCGAAACATCAATTGTCCCTGATTATGAAAACCACGGTCTCAAGGCAGAGGTACGGCTCTCCGTCGACGGAGGAAAGTACTATAAGATTAAGGATGTCGTGAAGCTTGCATCTGCTGTGAGGGATAAAGAGAAGTTCACCCTCAGTTCGCTATGTACGGCAGACTTCAGCTCTGCTGAGTTGACAGAGCGCTCCGAAGCGGCACTCAAGCTCGTCACCATTGCCGAAAACGACTACAACAGGAACTATAACAACTATTACACCAAATACTCATGGAGAAAGAGCGAGATTAAGATATCACGGTTTTTGGATGATTTTTTCACAATCATGCAGAACTCCACTGTTCTCTACGGAGATAAACCCATTACTGCCTTCAGAGAGACAGACTCATCGCTCTCGCTTTGTGTCGAGCCCGTCGTCGACAGGGATGAAGTTGTAGCAGTCTCGGTCACAGGAAGCATAACAGGCAGTTACAGCGGCGCGGGATACATCTATTGGTTCCATGGCTCAGAATTCCTGAGAACAGATAAGAAGCGTCTGGGCTCTGCCGCGGCACTTATAAAAGTTGCAGATGACAATGGGAAATTCTCGTTCACAGTCGGAAAAAAATATCTCGACAACTTCTATCAAAGGGTACTACCGGATTTGAAAAAACACGGTAGAGTTATAGACAATGCCAGAGACAGGCTCGAAGGAACACTTAAGGAGGCACCGAAGACCATACTCTACCTAGATAGTGAAGACGGATGCATCACCCTCCGTGCATCAATGAAGTACGAAGGTGGTACATACACAGTCTATCCGTCATGGTATTCCAGCCTCAACAGAGGAGAGTACCAGAGCTATCTTGAGGACATAGCAGAAACCCTCGATTCCTTCTTCGGTGGAAAGGTATACTCCCAAAACAAGTGGAAGGTGGCATACACGGATGAAGAGAAATACGATTTTCTCCAGAACAAACTTCCTCTCCTGATGGAAATGGGAGAAGTTAACGTCTCCGACAGCATAAAAAAACTAATAGTAAGAAGAATGCCTGATGTCTCATCATACATCGATATCGATGAAAAGAATGACAGCATCCTCAACTTCACACTCGACCTTAAGGGGCTCACGGTTGACGAGCTAGTAGCAATCCTCCAGTCCTATAACAGCAAGAAGAAGTTCCACAGACTCAAGAACGGCGATTTCATATCCCTCGAAGACACCTCTCTCGACGCGCTATGCGAAATCTTCCTCTCTTCCGGTCTCTCCGTAAAAGACTTTACAGATGGCAAGATGCATCTTCCGCTCTACCGCGCTCTCTACCTTGACCAGATACTCAAGGAGCAGAAAGGTATTACCTATGAAGGCGGCCAGAGATTGAGGAGACTGGTCAAGGAGTTCAAGACCATTACTGAATCAGACTACGATGTCCCATCCTCTCTTGAGAGCACGATGAGAAGCTATCAAAAGGATGGATACAGATGGATGAGGGTGCTCCTCGAGCACGGATTCGGAGGGATTCTCGCAGACGACATGGGACTGGGAAAGACAATACAGGCTCTCTCGCTCCTGTTATCGCTCAAGGAAGAAGGAAAGAGCGTGAATGCACTTATAGTATCGCCGGCATCACTGGTGTATAACTGGAAGGCTGAATGTGCAAAGTTTACACCACATCTCAATGCTGTTGCTGTCTCCGGAAGCGCAAAGGAGAGGGAAAGCATAATAAAGAATTATGATAAATATGACATTCTTATCACATCCTACGACCTATTAAAGCGTGATATCGCACTATACGGAGCTATCAACTTCAATATCGAGATAATAGACGAGGCCCAGTTTATAAAGAACCACACAACAGCGGCAGCTAAGGCAGTAAGAGCCGTAAAAGCCTCGCACCGCCTTGCCCTGACGGGAACGCCGATTGAAAACAGGCTCTCTGAACTTTGGTCAATATTTGAATATCTTATGCCGGGCTTCCTCTTCAGTCAGGAATCATTCAGGAAGCTTCTCTCCTCCCCGATAGAGAAAAACGGAGACAAGGCAGCTGCAGAGAGATTACGTAAGCTCACAGGCCCTTTTATCCTCCGGAGACTCAAATCCGATGTACTGAAAGACCTGCCGGAAAAGACTGAGGAGACGAGAGTAACACCACTGGAAGGTGAACAGCTTAAGCTCTATACAGCAGAGGTTGCAAAAGCAAAGGGAATGCTCAAAGGAAGCGAGAACTACAACGAAAAGAAGATTGAGATTCTTGCAGAGCTCATGAAAATCAGAGAAATATGCTGCGACCCGTCACTCGTATATGCTGACTACAAGGGAGAGTCGGCAAAGCGAGAGGCTGTTATGGACCTTATCCTCTCGGCTATCGACGGCGGCCACAAAATACTGCTGTTCTCACAGTTCACATCAATGCTTGAAATTCTTGAGAATGATCTGAAAGAACAGGGGATAAGCTACTACAAGATTACAGGAGATACGGGAAAGGCCAAAAGGCTGGAACTTGTAGACGATTTCAATTCCGGCTCCGTTCCCCTCTTTCTCATATCCCTCAAAGCGGGAGGAACAGGCCTCAATCTCACATCTGCCGACATCGTTATCCACTACGACCCATGGTGGAACACAGCAGTCCAGAACCAGGCAACTGACAGAGCCCACCGCATCGGACAGACAAAGCGTGTTACAGTCTATAAGATGATTGCCCAGAATACGATTGAAGAAAAGATTATTAAGCTTCAGGAGACGAAAAAGAACCTTGCCGACGAGATAGTGTCTACCGACAACATATCGCTCTCGTCTCTCTCGAAAGAGGATTTGATGGAGCTCTTGTCGATATCGAAGATGGGATAAGAATAAACAAGAGCGGAGGCACCATAGAGATAAAACCCCGATATGGTGCCTCATTGTCTATTCTGCAAGAAATCATAGATATTCATATCTGCTTCGTAAATAATTGATGCAATTAAGTTGTACTCAACTTAATTTAACCACAATCATTCAGACTTTTACCGATATGACTAATTATCACTTTTTATCGGTGAAGACTGAAAGTGGCTCGAAGCCCACTTTCTTCAATATCTCAAGGTCCTTTTTTCTCTTGTTACGACAGGTCCATGTATTTCCTTTTCTCTCCATCTTGAGGCATCGGGCCATGTTGAGAATATCCTGAGTGGAGATTGTTGTATTACCCAGTGTTTTGACTGCTGTGTTAAGAGCGCTGT
>CAVFNE010000041.1:0-13350 GCA_963623755.1 Muribaculaceae bacterium
TTTCGGATGAAGAACTGGATAAGGTAAATCTCTTCAAATGTATCTTTCATGGGGAGTGGAATTACTATATAACGCCGTCAGCGAAAGTATAGATCATTTACGGACAGTTCCTTAGCTTTAAGGGTTTTACTGGTATATTTTATTTTTCTAGATATATCAATTATTATGATGCCTACCACAATGAGAACCATCACAGTCACGTAATTTGCCTCAGGCTTTTTCTTCATCTTTTTGTCGAAGAATCAAGAAGTAACACTTCCCGATATACTGTTCTGTAATAAAAGGTCATCCATCCCCGTTATGGCAACACGGTATCAGCATATTAGAAGTGTGTAATCATTTGAGGAGCAGAACTGGAAGATATGCCTGTTGTCCCAAAAAAATGTAATTTTCAACGAGTATTAGTAAAAGAAAGTATTTTCTGGTCACATAAAAAAGAGCCCAGGAAAGTCCTCCATTAGGCCCTTTTTATTGATAAGAGAAATAATTACTCAGGAATAACCCTCATAAACTTCTTCTTTCCAGCTTTGAGAAGGAATGCTCCATCCTCAGCATCGGAAAGAGTGTAGATTCTCTTTATGTCAGTCACTTTAACGCCGTTTATTTCTGCACCCCCCTGAGTGATGAGCCTTCTCGCTTCTCCATTGGATGGGGTAAGCCCGCTCTTTGTGTAAAGGTCCAACACTCCGATTCCGTTTTCAAAAAGAGCCTTGTCAATTTTGACTGTCGGAAGGTGTTCACTGCTGCCACCACCAGAGAAGAGTGACGCTGCAGCATCCTTAGCCTTCTCGGCTTCCTCTTCACAGTGGATAATCTTTGTTATCTCGTATGCCAGTCTTGCTTTTGCTTCGTTTATATTCCTCTTCGGGTCTTCATATTCCTTTATCTCATCCAGGTCCATGAATGTGAAGAGCTTCATAAACTTGATTGTGTCGGCATCTGCAATATTCCTCCAATATTGATAGAAGTCATATGGAGAGTAAAGCTTAGGATCCAAGAAGACTGCCCCCTTCTCGCTCTTACCCATCTTCTTGCCGTCAGCACGCATGATGAGGTTGAAGGTCAAACCGAAGCACTCTTTGCCTCCCATTCTCTGGATAAGGTCGATTCCTGCTACGATGTTACCCCATTGGTCGGCGCCCCCGATTTGAAGTCTTGTTCCGTACTTCTCGTTGAGCATCTTGTAGTCATAAGATTGCAGGAGCTGGTAGTTGAACTCGATAAAACTCAATCCCCTTTCAAGGCGCTGCTTGACACCTTCGAATGTCAGCATCCTGTTAACTGAGAAATACTTCCCAACGTCCCTCAAGAAAGATATGTAGTTGAGGTCGACAAGCCAATCGGCATTGTTGACAACCTGTGCCTTTCCGTAGCCCTCTGGAGGAACATCGGAAAAGTCGACAACCTTCGAGAGCTGCTTAGCAATGTTATCAGCATTTTTATTAATTTCCTCGACAGGAAGGATTTTCCTCATCTCAGTCTTTCCCGACGGGTCCCCGATAAGACCGGTGCCTCCGCCGACAAGGGCAAGAGGTCTATGGCCGTACATCTGTAAGTGGTGCATAGCAAAGAACGGAACTATATGACCAACGTGCAACGAAGGCCCTGTTGGGTCGGTGCCGCAATAGAAGGAGACACTCTCCTTATCCATAAGGTCACTCAATCCATCAAGGTTGGTACAGTCTTTGATAAATCCTCTGTCGAATAATACCTGTAGAGCCTTATTCATAGTCAAACCCTCTTGTACTCTTTCATCTTGTTGTTGATAAACGGAACAAGTGAGGATGCGCTTACTCTCTCCTGCTTCATGGAATCACGGAATCTGACTGTAACAGTCTGGTCCTCGAGGCTCTGGTAGTCGACTGTCACGCAATACGGTGTTCCGATTTCATCCTGACGGCGGTATCTTCTGCCTACAGCACCACTCTGGTCATAGTAAGTTGTAAAATCATTTCTAAGCTCTTTATCCAGCTTCTGAGCATACTCTGCCAGTCCATCCTTCTTAACAAGTGGAAGAACAGCAACCTTAACCGGAGCAATGTACGGATGGAAGTGGAGAACAGTTCTTGTATCTCCTTCCGGTGTCGGCTCCTCGTCATAGGCATCACTGAGTGCCATGAGAACATTACGTGTAAGACCGGCTGATGTTTCAACAACATACGGGATATATCTCTCGTTTGTCTCTGGATCAAGGTATGTAAGGTCCTTGCCGCTGAACTTGGTGTGCTGAGTCAGGTCGTAGTCTGTGCGTGAGTGTACGCCCTCGAGTTCCTGCCAGCCCATCGGGAACAGGAATTGAATATCGTAAGCGTCCTTTGCATAGAAAGCAAGTTCGTCCGGTCCATGCTGGTGCCATCTTAGGTGTTCGGGGTGGATACCCATCTTGGAATAGAACGCCATTCTCTCCTCTCTCCAGTAGGGGAACCACTCTTCATCTGTTCCGGGCTTACAGAAGAATTGCATCTCCATCTGCTCAAACTCACAGGAACGGAAGATAAAGTTCTTTGTTGTGATTTCGTTTCTGAAAGACTTACCGACCTGGGCAATACCGAACGGAACCTTGACTCTGCTTGACTGGAGAACATTCTTGTAGTCTACATAGATTCCCTGTGCTGTCTCTGGTCTGAGGTAGACAACAGATGCTGCATCTCTGTTTGCCCCGATATGTGTTTCAAACATAAGGTTGAAGTTCCTCGGCTCTGTGAATGAGTCCTTATTACCACATACTGGGCATGGTGCATTAAGGTCAATCTGATCGGCACGAAAACGTGACTTACAGACCTTGCAGTCTACCATCGGGTCCGTAAAGTTCGATACATGGCCCGAGGCTTCCCAAACACGCGGGTGCATCAAGATTGAGGCATCGAGGCCTACGATATTGTCATGCATCCTTGTCATTTCCTTCCACCAGAAATCGCGGATGTTGTTCTTGAGTTCAACGCCCATCGGACCGTAGTCATAAGCGCCGTTGAGACCGCCGTATATCTCGGATGACTGGAAGATGAATCCTCTTCTTCTACATAGTGATATTATCTTATCCATTGTTACTGTGCTGTCTGCCATAATTAATTCTCCTTCAAAAACTTTACTGCTCTTTCGAGTCTCTTTTTAGTCTCTTCCATTCCCAACAGCCTTATTGAATCGAAGAGAGGAAGCGACACCGTTGATGCTGTGAGAGCAACTCTTATAGGCTGGAAGACTCCATTAATCTTGATACCAAGACTCTTCGAGAGCTCACAGAGTTCCTCTTCAATTGACTTTTCGTCCTTTTTGCTCTCGAGGCCGTCAACAAGGATTTTCGACCCTTTCTCGAGTGCTTCGAGAGTGTTTTCTTCGTCTGAGCCCTTTGCAACAAAGACTGTCTTATCTTCAACAGGCTTATCTTCAAAGAGGAAAGAGGTGAGAGGGACACAGTCAGAGAGAGTCTTCATTCTCTCCTTAACGCTCGGCATAAGGGAGAGAATATACTTCTTCTCCTTTTCTGTAGAATCTACAGAGACGTAGCCGGCCTTTATAAAGTATGGCATACAAAGTTCTACCAGCTCTTCGTCACTCTTACGTCTTATGTACTGACCGTTGAACCAATCAAGCTTGGAGTAGTCGAACTTAGCCGGAGCCGAGTGTATATTCTCGAGCCTGAAGCATTTCTCAAGCTCCTCTTTTGTAAAGAACTCCGTTTTATCATCGAGAGCCCAACCAACAAGTGTAACATAGTTGATTATTGCCTCAGGAAGGTATCCCTTCTCTCTGAAATCTCTTACAGCTGTTGAGCCGTGGCGCTTACTGAGTTTCTGGCCGTCCTTACCCATTACCATCGGGAGGTGGCAGTAAATCGGAGGCTCCCAGCCGAATGCCTGATAGAGAAGAATATGCAGCGGGCCGGATGGAATCCATTCCTGAGCACGCATTATGTGTGTAATCCCCATCATGTGGTCATCAATTACGTTTGCCAGATGATAGGTCGGGAAACCGTCTGACTTCAAAAGAATCGGATCGGGAGATACATCCTTGTTCTTGCGGGTAATATCACCCATGATGACATCGTGGAATGTAGTCTTACCCTCTGTTGGAACCTTGAGTCTGATGACAGGTTTGATTCCCCTTTCCTCGAGTTCTTTTCTTTCTTCTTCCGTAAGATTGGCACAGTGCCTGTCATAGCCCTGGTATTGACTCTTTGATTGAGCCTGCTCCTCTCTCAGCTTTTCAAGTCTCTCGGGAGAACAGTAGCAGTAATAAGCTTTGCCGTCCCTGACAAGCTTCTCGGCATATTCCTTGTAGATATCGAATCTTTCAGATTGGACATAAGGGCCGTATGGTCCTCCTACAACAGGGCCTTCATCCCATTTGATTCCAAGCCATTCGAGAGTGTCGTAAAGGTCCTGAAGAGACTCCTCTGTATATCTCTCCCTGTCTGTGTCTTCTATGCGGAGGATAAACTTTCCACCCATAGATTTAGCGAAAAAATAATTGAATAATGCGGTTCTAATACCACCAATATGCTGCAACCCAGTTGGCGACGGGGCGTAGCGGACACGAACTTCCATCGTTTTCTCCTAAATTCTGTAATAAGGGAATTCTAAACTCTTGAGAAGAAAAGAACAACAGCAAACTGAAAGTGGAAATAAGCATATCCCATAAGAGAGTCATTACTGCCTCTGATTTGTAATGAGACTGGATATAGTCCGCTCACATCTCATTCTGTTGGCATGAAGGTCTTTTTTTCTTTCTGTGCGACAAACGGCTCTAAGAATTTAAACCCGTTATTCTTTACTCTCTGGTTCCAGATTGAGAAAATCAAGCGTGAGGGCGACAGCCTTATCCTCAGTCCCTTCTACTTTGTCGTAGTAGATCATATGTGTAGCGTTCTCAACAACAGTGCGCTTTATATTATTGTCGGCTTTTGTTATCAAGTCTGTGTAAGAGTTGTCGACAACCTTATCATCCCCCGCTTCGATAATGAGTGTCGGTGTCTTTATTTTCAAAACACTTCTTGAGGCTTCTTCTGTGAGGGCGTTGAGAGAGAGTAGCTGTCTCGGATATATGTGCGACCAATACTCTTTCCCGAGTGTAATATCGTCATTCGGCGCATCCTCATAGTGCATGTTATACGCACTGTCATTCACCCAATCCTTATTTAGTTTCTTTTTGAAGCTTTTTATAATTTCAAGGCTCCTCACTGTCTTTTCATCAAGGCCCGGTATCGAGTAAGCAGGACAGGCTAAGACGGCCCTCTTTATTCTTCTGTTTTCAGAAAGGAGGATGGAGCAAATCGTACTTCCCATCGAGTGACCAACAAGACAAACTTCGGCATAGCGCGATAAAAGATCTTCCACCGCATTTATGGGGACTTCAAGCCACTCATCCTTTCCTGTTTTAAGAAAGTCTCTCCCATTTGTCCCGTGTCCCGGAAGACGTGGAACAAAAACATCAAAGCCTATAGAGTAAAGGTCCTCGGCCGGCCTGACCATTTCGCCTGGGTACCCGGTGTAGCCGTGGACAAGTAAAACAGCCTTACCTGAAGACGGATGCAACAGCGAGAATGGGCGCGATGCCTTTAAAAGTGGCCCCTTATCCTCTTTGACATTCGAGTACCATTTTGCGGGGACGGAAAATTCATATGGTAAATCCTTTCTCACCAGGTCGACTCCTGAAGAACATTCAATAGATCGATGCGGGACTTTACGCCGGTCTTTTGGAAGATATTTGCTATATGGTTATTGACTGTGTTGACGCTGATCTTGAGCTCGTATCCGATTTCCTTGTTCGTCATACCTTTCTTGATGAGCTTGATGACTTCAAACTCCCTTTCGGTAATCTTGTACTCGGCATAGTCCTCCCACTTCGGCTCCCCTACTCTCTTCTTCTTCAATGCGTCGGCCTCAGTCTTTTCAATTGCAATGAACATGAATACAAGATACATAATGTAGTAGGCTGTCACGATTATTGAAAAAGCAAGGTTTCTCCAATAAACAAAGAGTGCCGACAGTGCAAGGAAAGGTATTGTTGTGAGGGTTATTATCGAGAATGTCAACACAACATTCTTTACAAGCTTATTCTCTATCTTATTGCGGCTTGAAAGCATCATGAAAAAACAATAGACAACGTTGACGGCGGCAATGAGAGGCTGCACTGTTTCAAGTACAGGAATATCAAGAACGGTTGTCAAAACAGCTGACGCGAGATAAAGCACACCGACAGCAAAGGTCAATACTATCGAAAGCTTCGACATCGGGCGGGCAACAAGCCATGAGGCAAAGCGGCATATAAAGACAACAATGAAAGATGTATCAATTATGTAGAATGCCTCAAAGACATAGTTAAGGACAAGAAGCGGAAGACCTGAGAACAGAAAGTATGCCACAAGCTTCAATGTATAGAAGACAGCCATCGCTAAAAGAGTAGCTGCCATGACAATATTCCACTTCGCCCAACCGTCCTCTTTCTTCTTCGAGAGGACGATTGATAGTGCAAAGTCCATCGATACTATTACGAGGGACGCAATAGATATGATAACTGCAGCCTGGAGCATCAGAATCTGTTTCTGGCCTGAGACATATCGGCCTTACCGCAGACTTCTTTCAGGTCGTCAAAGAAGAGAGGGAGCGAGGTAGCCTTGAATCCTGTTTCAAGTTCCGATATATCGTTATAGTTACGTGCATTCTGATCTGCAACTGCCAGACGTGGATATATCTTGAAGTTGAGGTTGAGTCCTTCTGTCAAAAGATACTTACTACTCAATTCAAATGACGGGAAGGAAGCTGTGCATCTCTTCAAGAGTTCTTCTTTCGTCATGAGTTTTCTCGGAGACATCTCGAAGAGTGCAAAATACAGCTCAAAGGATGGATTGAAATAGAGAAGCTTTACTCTCTTCTTTTCCGCTGTCTTCTCTGCTTCAGCAACCAAGGCGTCATCAAGAGCTACTTCATCGAGGCCGAAGACGCACCATACTGAGTCATACTTTCCCTTCTTTCTCAGACTTCCTGCCTCTGAGAGCATCTTATCGAGTGTATTTGATGAACTCTTCAAAACCGTAAGGTTCTGGTATCTGCAGTCTTTTCTAAGTTGATTGAAGAAGATTGCCTCAGCCTCTGTTTTACAGAGCATGAGCATACATCCCTTTGCGTCTATTCTATTCTTTTTTCTTATAGCCATCTTTACTTAGTCTCCTTTACTTCATTGTTCTGGAAACAGAAATCGCTCTCGATAGGAAGAGCACCTAGAACACCCTGCAGGTATGCGTCATATATAGAGAGTTTACTCTTGAGCCCCCTGAAGTCTACAAGTGATACAAATTCCGTTGAGCTTTCCTCGCCTTTCTGGGCAAACCAAACACCATCTTTTCTCAAGAGACCTTCCTCAAGAAGGGCTGGATTGCAGTCGACTACGATGAGCTGGCTGAGAGTATCGTTAGCGTGGAACAACTCTACGATATGGCAGAGTACATATGGGTGTAAAAGCTGACCGAAGTCATCGATTACAATTGTCTTTTTCTCGATGAATGCACTGAAGAAGCTTACTGCTATGAGGATGAGCCTTCTTAGGGAGAGTGACTCGTTCATGAATGTCTGACCGTAAGCCTCAGTTCCCTTTGCGTTTACAAAGCAATGGCTGACACCTACTGTTTCAGCGCCCTTGTTGTTGGTGATTACCTGAAGGCGGTATATATCTGTTATATCGAGTGCCCATAAAAAGGAGACAATCTGGTCAGACCAGGATGGATGAGCCTTAAGAGCTTCTATAATGACCTTCTCTGCACTTGCGCCGTAGCCGAGAGGAAGAACATCAAGAGATTTCTCGAGCCATGAATAGAGCTCGGAGGCTGTCTGACCACCCTTGAGAGCTGCGCCCTGCAAAAATGACCTGTCATCGGCAAGTTTTGCACTCTGTCTCTTCTTCTCGCCCCTGTAGTACTTACCGAAGCGGTAGATGTAGCTGCCGTTCTCATAGATACGCTCGAACATGATTTTCTTCGAACCGTTGATAATGTAGTAGAGAGACTCCTCATAAAACCTTTCGGGGGTGGCTTTGATTGTGTAACGTGCAATTATGCTGGGCTTGTTCTCGTCTTCCCTGTTTCCCTTATCAAGAAGAACATCCATCGAAATTTCACTCGGTCTTGCCTTTCCATCTCCATAGGCGAATGCCGCTTTGGACAGGAACTTCTTTAATGGATTTATTGAATCATCCTCTGCAAAAACTATTCCCTTCACAGCTTCAAGAGCTCTTACGAATGTGCTCTTTCCAGCCCCGTTAGGTCCGATGATTGCACTGGTCTTGAGAACGTTGAACTTATCTGTTCCCTCTATTGTCTTTGTTAAATCCATACGCTTATCACTCAAAGCGACAAACGAGATTGTCTGAGGATCCTTTATGGATTTATAATTTGCAAGTGTCATTGACAGCAGCATCTGTATTTCCTCCAATTATTATTAGTATAACAGAACTTCCGGGAAAAGCAAAATAAGAGAAGTCCACTTTCTATTATAACAAATGATGTCCCGGTTTTTAAGATATCAACATCGAAAAAAATAATACTTTTTGCGATTAAACACCTTTTTTTGTGAGATATTCTCCACATATCGGAACATCATTTACAATTTTTTAAATAAAATACTTAATAAACGTTAAGGTTATTCCCCGTTTGAAACTCCGTATTGGGCCAATGCGCTGTCGTTCTGGGCCTTGAGAGAGAGCAGCCTCGAGTAGAGTGTGTCGCACTCTCTGTCGTCGAGCCCCCGTTCTCTGATATCACTCATTATCGAAATCGCCCTGTCGAGTTCACCCTTTCCTGCCAGGATTAGTGATGCATTATATGCAGAAGGTACATGTGAGCTCTTTTCGTAGGCCGATAAAAAGAGATTGAGCGCGTAGTCAAGGTTGCCGTTTTCCGCCGCCTTATATGCCTCTTCGACGCTCTCATTCTTCGGCTTGTTATCCTTAAGAGTTACAGTTATGTATCTCATTCTCGGAGCAAAATCAGAGAGTATCTCGCTCTTTTTCTCTCTTAACGCATCACTTAAAAGTTGATCCTCCGTCATAAGGGAATAGAAGACAAAATATTCCGGGTCGAAAATCTCGGAGTCGAGATTATCTGTTTCATAGTTTCTGACTGCGACAATCATTCCAGTTTCAGTATCGGTAACGGTAAGTGAGAATGAGATGTAAACATACCTGTAGAGGATGTACTGAAGTTTTGTCTCTCCTGTGTATGAATCCTTCACTTCCCTCACATCGATATACTCATCTGTCTTGAGAGAGGTAATCTTCGGCTCTATAAGTGCATCGACTCCGTTATTCTTGAGCGTTGTCAGGAAGCTGAATCCTTTGGAATAATTGGAGTTGTAATAATTCGACATAACGTTGTAATAGGAAGAGGATGCAAAGACGTTATTCACCATTGACGTAACTTCACTAGCAGCTCTTCTATTGATCGAGTCGTATTTATAGGTTGAGTAGTAGAAGTAGACAGGCCAGCCGTAATCAAGCATGTCTATGTTATACCTTATATACATAGGGACGCTTTCCACTCTGCCTTTATATTCTTCGGTCTCTGCTATCATGATATTCCGATAGCTTGTCATATCTATTTTACTCGGCTCCATATATTGAATGTCGACACTCGTCATACATGACGGAAAAAGGACAATAACTAAAGCCAGCAACAATCCGAAAACTGTGTGTTTTTTCATAAAACCCCCGTTAAAGTAGTTGTTTTTATTTTTTTATTATAACTGAAAAGAAAGGAAACGAACACTATGCTGCTTCGAAAACAAAAGAGAGTGTGCTCACTATGGACAATATCCCAGCTTTTTCTATAATCCTGAAAGAGGAACACTGAGATGAGTAAAGCACTAATCGACAAATCTAATCTACCCTTCGACAACAAATACCTTACGGCCCTCATACTCCCCCTTGCTGCAGATACTGCACTTTCCGTTGCAGTAGGGGTTGCCGATACATTGATGGTTGCACAGGCGGGGGAGGCGGCTGTAAGCGGCGTCAGTTGCATCAACACAATCCAGAACCTGCTTATTCAGGTAATTATGGCATTTGCAACAGGAGGAAGCATTGTGGCGTGCCAGCTTTTGGGAATGGGACAGAAAGAAAAAGCACGGGAAAGCTGCAAAGAGCTCATGACAATCACTCTCATAATCTCGACAATCACGTCGCTTATGCTGCTCGTTTTACGACACGAAACAGTTTCTTTCATCTACGGGACAATTGAAGAGGATGTCTACACAAGTGCAATTGAATACTCCATTCCGATTCTCATAAGTATGCCATTCTATGGTGTTTTGAGCGTCTCCAATGCCATAAGCCGCTCAATGGGAAGAAGCAGGATTACAATGAATGTTTCAATCATCGTGAATGTGATTAACATCATAGGAAACGCAATCTTCCTCTTTATCTTCAACATGGGAGCAGGCGGGGTCGGCATTGCCAGCTGTATCTCACGCATAGTCGGTGCTGTGATTATGTTCGTCGTTATATGTGACACATCCAGAGAACTTTATATACCTTCCCCCTTAAAGCCGGCCTTCAACTGGAATATACAGAAAACAATTCTATCCCAAGCTATCCCTACAGGGACGGAGAAATGCCTTTTTCATGTGGGAAAGATACTCATCGCTTCAACTATCGCATCTTTCGGAACGGCAAGTATTGCCGCCTACGCAGTCTTCAACAACACCGAAACGATTATAGATATTCCCGGAAATGCAATATCACTTGCGACAATTACCGTCATAGGTCAGTGCTGCGGCGCCCACCTCTATGATGAGGCAATGTACTATGCAAAGAAACTCATCCGCATTTCAACATTCTGCATGTTCATTACAGGCTCCGTGATCTTCTTCCTCACGCCGACAATCGTCTCGTTCTACTCTCTCAGCAATGAAGCAACAGAACTTGCAGTATTGACTGTAAGAATTGACTGCGTCTGCCGTCTCTTCTGGTCGCTTGCATTTGTCACGCCGAATGTTCTGCACGCAGCAGGGGATGTTAAGATAGTAATGATTACAGCCATCCTCGACATGTGGATCTGCCGTGTGTTCTTCGCCCACATACTGGGTGTCTACTTCGGCCTGGGTCTTCTCGGAACACAAATCGGCATGTGGCTTGACTGGCTTGTCCGTATTCTGGTCTTCTACCCCCGTCTCAGGAGCGGCAAATGGAAGACAAAGGGAATAAAGTTAGATTAGTGCAATTGAATTATTACCTTTCTCATACCATAATCGGGATATGGAAAAAGAGTATTTGGAACAAGCGAAAAAGCTTGTAGATTTTATTGCAGCATCCCCCACACCGTATCATGCAGTCAGAGAAGCAGAGAAAATGCTTAAGGAAAACGGTTTTATCGAGCTCAGGGAAAACAGACCTTTTGAGATAGAAAAAAAGAGGAGTTACTACCTAAAGCGCTCTTCATCTGCCCTAATTGCATTTCGTGTGCCCGAAAAGCCTGAGTTCTTCAACATAGTTGCGTCCCACACAGATTCCCCATGTTTCAAAGTCAAATGGAAGGCTGAAGTAAGAGCCAAAGATTTACCGAGTCGTCTCAACACAGAAGTTTATGGGGGGCTTCTTGCCTACACATGGTTTGACAGGCCCCTTTCTCTCGCAGGAAGAGTATTCTATAGAGAAAACGGTGAGATAGTCGAGCGTCTTGTAGATTTTAAAAATAAGCTGAACCTTGTTATTCCTTCACTTGCCATACACCAGAACAGGGAGGCCAACAACGGCTGGAAGATATCAATGCAGAAGGAAATGCTCCCCCTCTTCTCTGACGGGGAGGAAGATTTACTCTCAATTATTGCGTCCGAATGCAATCTCAAGCTGTCTGACATTCTCGACTACGATCTCTTTTTATACAATAACACGCCACCCGTCTTCTCAGGCGCCGGAAACGAATATTTCTCATCACCGAGAATCGACGACCTGGAATGTGCCCACTCATCTCTTGTTTCTGTTCTCAACGCAGAATGTGAAAAAGCTATCAGCATGATAGCCCTCTTCGACAACGAGGAGACAGGAAGTGGCACACGCCAGGGTGCACTATCGGATTTTCTGAGAGAAACGATAGAGAGAATAGCTTTTTCTCTGAAATGGAGTGAAGAGGAAAGATACATAGCTCTCTCTCTCTCCTCAATGCTCAGTGCAGATAACGGCCATGCCGTACACCCAGCATTTCCTGAAAAGAGTGACATAACAAATAAGCCGCGGATGAACGGCGGAGTATTAATTAAGTATGCGGCAAGCCAGAAATACACAACAAACGGCGAAAGCGGTGCTATGGCAAAGTCTCTCCTCGAGAAGAACAAAATCCCCTACCAGATTTTCTTCAACAACAGCGACCTTCCGGGAGGATCCACACTGGGGAACCTGTCGAATCAGAAGATATCACTCAAAACATGTGACTGTGGCCTAGCGCAGCTTGCAATGCACTCGTCATACGAGACTGCAGGCGTCAGGGACGTAGCCTCCCTCATCGCATTCTTTACAGCATTCCTTTCTCTCTAAAAGCCTGTAACATCGGAACATTACATTTATATACTTTGCCATCATCCTTTTTTTGAAAATATAAAGGAATGGCAGAGTATGAAAGAATATCAAAAGCTATCGATAGCTTTGTCTCCGGAGGAGAGGAAATAGCTCGAGAGGTTGTAAATGTCTCGCTAGCTCTTATCAAAAGCTAACGTTATCCTCATGTCCGACTCTCCGGAAGAAGAAAAGAAGAGAGACAGAGGAAGAAATCGCACTCTTAATATCTCCAGGTAGCCTGTCTATAATTTTGTCTAAAGTATCTCTCAGGCGTAAAGGACACCAAAGAGCTGAGAGGAAAGTAGAAAGAAGAGAGAAACTCCACTACAGACGCAAAGTTTGACGGATAAAAAGAGGCTGAGATAATTGCTCTTGCCCTTTGTTCAACATTCCCTGAAGATAAAGCGAAGTGGATGTTACGTCTATTCTCCGAGAGGTGTGTTCAGCTCGAGATTATCCCCTCAATCTCGCACACTAAGACAGGAAGGAAAATAAAAAAAATTTAAGCCTCACTTGAGGAAGATGTGGTGCTGAGGCCCAAACCTGCTACTTTTCCCTAGAGGAATCTCGACATAAACCCGATTGATTACTTTTTCACCTTTTCCTCAATACCGGCGGCATTACAGGGTGATAGAGCGCTTCTAAGGAACTGTTAATAAATTTCTTGTGCATAAAATGTTGATTTGGAAGTTGCTTTATACTACAATATCTACATGTTAGATGAAGTCACTAAAAAATGGGTCAAGAAAACACTTCCCATGTTGAATGAATCTCAAAAGCGCTGGTTTTTAGCTACTGGAGCTGACCTGATTG
>CAVFNE010000042.1:0-13245 GCA_963623755.1 Muribaculaceae bacterium
GTTTTTATGGATTAGAGCAAGTTTTTATAGTGTATTTTTTGATGAAACCTTTATTTAAAAATGGAAGAAGTTGTTTTACGGGGGTGAAAGATGAGTTTTTGATACTTTCACCTCTACTATTGACTACAGTATACAAATGAAAATCGGCCACCCCAGATATTGAGCAGCCGATATCTAATTAGGATTTGATTAACTAGGCATTCTCCTGAGCTTCTTTCTCTCTCTTAGCCTCTGCAATTACATCATCGGCAAGTTTGCCGTTGAGGGTTTCGTAGTGGTCAAATTCGAGTTCGAAGGAACCGGAGCCCTGTGTCATACTCTTGAGGTCGATAGCGTAGCTTCTGAGCTCAGCCATCGGAACTTCAGCCTTGACAGATGTAAGGTGTCCCATATCTTCCTGACCAAGAACTCTGCCTCTACGCCCTGAAAGGTCTGATAGTATTGCCCCCAGGTATTCCTGGTCGACGAATACTTCGAGCTTACAGAATGGCTCTAGTAGGACACAGCCGGCCTTTGCAAGAGCGACATCCATAGCGCCCTTTGCTGCAAGTTTGAATGCCATTTCAGATGAGTCGACAGGATGCTCTTTACCATCAACGAGGTTGACCCCGATATCTACAAGCGGGTAGCCTGCAAGGTATCCTTCCTCCATTTTTTCGTGGATACCTTTTTCAATACCCGGGACATATCCCTTTGATACGGCACCACCTTTGACTGTGTTCTCGAAGAAGTAGTACTGACCTCTTTCGATAGGGGAGATTTCGATGACGACACGCCCGAACTGCCCGTGACCGCCTGACTGCTTCTTGTGTGAATATTCACTCAGTCCACTCTTTTTTGTGATTGTTTCGCGGTAAGCAATCTTCGGCATCTTTGTATTGATTTGAATCTTCTGCTTCTCCTTGATCTTATCGAGAATCATGTTGATGTGAAGTTCACCCATACCACCGATGATGCTTTCTTTCGTCTCATCGTTGTACTTCATCTCGAAGGTGAGGTCTTCTTCGGTAATTCGGTGGAGAGCATCATTCATCTTGTCTTCACTCTTCTTGTCGCTTGCAGAGATTGCAAGTTCATAGATAGGCTGGGGAAGACTTAATGCCTTGAACTTAAGCTTACTATTTACATCTCCCACAAGAGTGGAGTTTGTAGCTGCCGGATCGAATTTTGTGATAACCCCGATATCGCCAGCATTGAGTGCATCGGTTTCGATGAGTTTCTTACCCAATGCTCTGTATACCTTCCCCGGCCTTCCTTTCTTTCCTGTTTCAGGGTTGAAGAGATCGGTTTCACCTGTAATTGTGCCGTTGACGACTTTTATGAAGCTGAGCTTCCCGGAGAATTGGTCGATAGTTGTCTTGAAGCAATATGCCTCGGGAGTTGATTTAGCTGCGATAGGATAGTTGCGCTCTTCAGTCCCGTCTTCCTTTGTGATGTATTCACATACACCTTCCGGGTTCGGGAAGTTGTTTGCAATGAAGTTCAATAGGGATGTAATTCCGGCACCCTTATCTGATGCGCCGACAAAGACAGGAACGACGCTGTCACTCTTGAGGCCTTCCCTCAGACCTTCTCTAATTTCGTCATCTGTTAGCGTTCCTTCCTCGAAATACTTCTCGATGAGTTCGTCCTTACCCTCAGCTGCCTTTTCAATCAGCTCCTCTCTGTATGCATTTACGTTATCTTCATATTCCTTTGGAACATCGATAACTTCTTCTTTTCCGTTTTCTTTAAAGAGATATGCCTTGTTTTCAATGAGGTTGATAACACCCTTAAAATCCTCTGCATAACCCATAGGAATGGTAACAGGTGCGAAGTTCGAGTGGAACTCTTCTGTCAGGTTGTCCATTACCTCACGCGAGTTAGCCCTTTCCTTATCAATCTTGTTGATGAAAACTGCTCTCGGCTTATTTCTCTGATCAAGTCTTCTCCAGAGTTTGATTGTCTCGATCTGAGCTCCGTCTCTTCCATCAACTACCATAATTGCTGCCTCAGCTGTTCTGAATGAACAGATAGCTTCGCCTACAAAGTCTGCAGTACCCGGAGTATCGAGAATGTTGATTGTCTTGTTAAGCCATTGTGTGGATGAAAGAGAAGTGTGTACTGAAATCTTACGTGTAATCTCCTCTTCTGTGTAGTCGCTTGTTGTCTTACCACTGTCTACCTTTTCTGCTTTTGCGATGGCTCCTGTATAGTAGAGCATCTCTTCAACAAGACTTGTCTTGCCAGTACCATTGTGTCCTACTACAGCAATGTTCCTGATTTCTTTTGTTTCAACGCTCATCATTACCTCCTTTACTTTTTGTAATTAAGCATTCTTAAAAATTCTAAGGGAGTGTATTTTTAGTTGTCAAACAAAGTTTTTATATAAACGTATATTTTTATCAATTTCTCATCAGGAAAGAGCAAAAGGAAGGAACTAATCTTCTGGGGACGGAAAAGAGGGAAGAGTGATCATTTTGAGGTATTTCCGAGGTAAACGATAATATTGATTTTTTGTGTAACTGCATAATTTTCAGTTTCAAAATGGTTTACGATTATAAAATCTCTGGTGTTATGAAAAGATTCCGCCTCGTATATCCATCCTTTCTTAGGGAGATTACATAGTCTGTTGTCAGAGAGGTGAGCACTCTGGTATAGAATGTGGGGATTATTAGGTTTAAGGCCTATTTTCTACTCTCTGAGATTTTATCGGCTGTGTAAATTTACAGATTAGGTAGTGAAGACAAAATTGCTCAAACAATATGGCGCGGACACAATAGGTTTATATGCATTGTTATATGAGTGATAGAGGGCTCATAAGCTCTTTGGATATGGGGGAGCTATCAGAATTGGGGTCCTTAAAGAATGTGACAAGTTTATGTTGTGTGTTAAAATGTAGATATGAGTAGAGAAGAAAACGTAAGAATATTTGAAAATACGCTTGAAATAATAAAAACAGATGAGACATTGATTGAAAATGTTAAAAATTCCAATAGAGGACAGAAACTCATCCTTGAGGGCGATAGCTATAAGGGACGCTTTAACCATACATACGACAGTGAGTGCCGTTTTGTTGTCTCAAGAATGAGAAGTCTTGAGGCGGCAGGAAAGTATAAGGGCATGCAGACAGCAGTATTGAACTTTGCCTCTGCCGTACAGCCGGGTGGGGGAGTCGTGAACGGCTCGTCAGCTCAAGAGGAGGCAATATGCCGATGCTCGACACTTTATCCATCTCTCAAGCAGGATTATCTCTGGTCTAAGTTTTATTTACCACATAGAAGAAGAGGTGACAGGAGAAACAATAACGATGTTATCTACACGCCATCTGTTGTTGTGTTCAAGAGTGATGACGACTATCCTGGGATGCTTAGTAAAGATGAATGGTATTTTGTTAATGTAATATCGTGTGCAGCTCCGGACCTGAGAGAGCCGAAGGCGTGGGAAAGGGATTACTCAAAAGGAAGGGTGAGTGTCACGGGTGAGGAATTGAAAAATCTTCATACGTCACGGATGAGACGTATACTCGATATTGCCTTGGGAGAGGGTAATGAAGTTGTTATCCTCGGTGCTTACGGCTGTGGAGCATTCTGTAATCCAGCGGATGTTGTTGCTTCTGCAATAAGAAAAGTATGTGACGAATACAGAAGAAAATTCAAGACTATTGAATGCGCTGTCTACTGTCCGCCGTATAAGGATGATGTGAACTACAGGGAGTTCAAGAGGGCATTCGGGGTATAATAATACCCCTCATCTGCCGAGTAGTGTTAGTAGCCGAGGCCGTCGGGTTTTTCACTGTAGTGGCCGAATTCCATACTGAAGGATCCCCGTCCCTGAGTAGAGGAGCGCAGTACTGTTGTATAGCCGAACATCTCCCTCAGTGGCACCTCTGCACTTACTGTGTCGAATGACTCCTTGTTTTCCATACTGATGATGATTCCGTTACGCTGCGTCAGGGACGATATCACATCTCCGATATACTCACTGGGAGCAGATGCCTGGACAAGCATAATCGGCTCCATTATGACAGGGTCAGCCTCGGAGGCAAGCCTGTCAAAGCCGAGGGCTGCACAGGAAGAGAATGCAAGCGTTGATGCACGAAGCGGGTCGTAGTCGATTTCTTCTACATTCACCGTTATGTCTGTTGTCTCATAGCCGTATTTGATTCCGCTCGAGAATGCACCATTTATGCCGCTTTTAATTGCTTCAATAATTTCTTCTGGGATATCTCTTGTTTTGGCTGATATGATAAGGCGGTTACCTTCCTTCTTCTCGGATGGGGAAACACTAAGAGTAAGAGAGGCGTAGTTTTCCTTGTTGGCAATAATTCTGTCGTACTCCTCCCGTCCGGAGACACTCTTTTTTATACTTTCACGGTAGCTTACCTGCGGGTTGCCGACTCTTGCCTCAATCTTCATTTCCTTTGTTATTCTTGTCACAAGTACATCAAGGTGCAGCTCTCCCATTCCTGATATCACAAGTTGCCCCGTCTCACTGTCTTCCTTATATGTGAATGTCGGATCCTCCATGGCGAGGGTCTCAAGTGCTTTCTGGAGCTTTGCCATATCGCTTGTGGTATTGGGTTCTATTGCAACCGAGATAACAGGGGTGGGAAATACCATGTTTTCCAGAAGAAACGGATGGTTCTCCTGCCCGATTGTATCTCCAGTCTGTGCGCCCTTGAAGCCTATGATTACCCCGATATCGCCGCTTTTGAGTTCCGATAGGTCCTCCTCTCTCATCGCGTGCATTCTCACCAGGCGGTTGATTCTTTCCTTTTTACCCTTCGTTACATTATAAACAGATACTCCCTTTTTGAGAGTTCCGGAGTACACACGGACAAAGCACAATGGACCTGAGTGTGGGTCAACCTGAATCTTGAAAATCAATGCCTCCAAAGGACCGTTCGAGTCATGCTTGAGACTTTCCTTCTTTTCGCTGTTCTTTACATTCACTATTTCGACAGGTGGGCAGTCGAGAGGGGAAGGCAGGTAATCGACAATGCCGTCGAGAAGTGTCTGCACTCCGATGTTTTTGAGCGATGAGCCGACAAAAACGGGGAGGATAGTGCGATCTATGGTGCACTTACGGATAGTAGACTTCATTAAATCGAGTGGAATTTCTTCGCCGTCGAAGTAGAGCTCTGTTATCTCATCGGAGTAGGAGGAGAGGGCGTCGATTAAATTTTCTTTTGCTTCTTCGTATTTTTCCTGATATGACTCGGGGATGGCATTTTCACTGATGGTTGTACCCTGATCGCTGCTGTCGAATGTCAGGTAAACGCCTTTCATTATGTCGATGACACCGCTGAATGTGCTTTCCTCCCCGACGGGGATAAAAAGAGGTACGGGATTTGCACCGAGTTTCTTCTTCATCTCTTCAATTACTCTGTAGAAGTTTGCCCCGAGCCTATCCATCTTGTTTACAAATGCAATTCTTGGAACTGAATAAGTATCTGCCTGCTTCCAGACTGTCTCCGTCTGTGGCTCGACTCCACCTACGGCACAGAATACACCTACAGCGCCGTCAAGGACCCTGAGACTGCGCTCAACCTCGGCTGTAAAGTCGACATGGCCCGGAGTGTCGATAATGTTTATCTGCATTTCTCTCCAGAAGCATGTAGTTGCGGCACTTGTAATTGTGATTCCTCTGTCCTGCTCCTGCTCCATCCAGTCCATTGTTGCTTCACCGTTGTCAACTTCTCCAATACGGTGGTTCTCTCCTGTATAGAAGAGTATTCTCTCTGTTGTGGTGGTCTTTCCTGCATCAATGTGAGCCATGATGCCTATATTTCTTATTCTCTTATCATCCATACCGGGAGAGTACCATAAATGAATGATTAATGCAATTTTCTCTTGACAAATATACCCCCGGTTGGTATAACAACAATACCACTAGGGGGTATAAGGAGCTAATATGGAAAATTGTTGCTGTACAACTAAAACTACATCACGCAGTGAAGAAGAGAAGAAATCACTTGAAAACAGGATAAACCGTATCATCGGACAACTTAACGGAATCAAGGGAATGATTGACGAGGATAAGTATTGTGTAGATATACTCATGCAATGCTCAGCTGTAGCAAAGGCATTCGATGCACTCGAGAGGTTGATTTTCTCCTCCCACCTCAAGGGGTGTGTCGCCCGTGATATAAAAGAGGGTAAGGATGAGGTTCTTGATGAGACGATGATGATTATCGAGAGGCTCATGAGATGAGGCGTTTCAATGTTTCAGGAATGAGCTGTGCTTCATGTTCCAGTCGTGTTGAAAAGGCCGTGAAAAGGCTAGATGGAGTGAATAGCTGCACTGTCAGCCTGTTGACAAACTCCATGACTGTGGAGGGGAGTGCTGACGACGAGGCCATCATAAAGGCCGTTAAAGACATAGGCTATTCGGCATCTATTGAGAACAATGAGAAGGGAAAGGGGACGAAAAGAGAGGACGAGGGAAGTGAAGTTCATCTAATGCGTATGAGGCTCATTTCGTCAATTATCGTCACCCTTCTTCTCATGTATTTCTCGATGGGGGCGTTGATGTGGTCTTTCCCTCTCCCTCAGTTTTTTACAAAGAACCACATTTCTATTGGAATTGTAGAGATGTTTCTCTCTTCCATTGTACTTGTTATTAACCAGCGTTTCTTTATCTCGGGCTCGAGAGCTCTATGGCACAGAGCTCCGAATATGGACACTCTTGTCTCCATGGGTAGTGCTGTGTCATATCTATGGTCACTCTACCTTCTCTTAGATGCCTCATATAACATGGCAGAAGGTAATATGAGTGGGGCTATGGAGGAAATCCACGGCCTATATTTTGAGTCAAGTGCCATGATTCTTGCTTTAATAACGGTGGGTAAGACACTTGAAAGTGTAAGTAAGGGTAAGACAACAAATGCAATCAACTCTCTTCTTTCTCTCAAGAGCAATGATGCTGTACTTCTTATCGATGGCATGGAGGTGATAACGGCAGTTGAAAAAGTCAAAATAGGCGATATTTTTATAGTCAAAAGCGGGGAGCACATTCCTGTGGACGGCACTGTAATAGAAGGAATATCGTCTGTTGATGAATCGTCGCTTACAGGAGAGAGTATTCCTGTCGATAAAAAAGAGACAAGTAAAGTCTACGCCGGGACTATCAACCAGGGTGGGTACCTTATGTGCCGGGCAGAGAAGGTTGGAGAAGATACAACACTGAGTAAGATTATTGCTCTTGTTGAAGAGACAGCATCCTCCAAAGCCCCGATTAGCCGCATTGCAGATAAAGTCTCGGGAATCTTTGTTCCCGTTGTCATGACAATTGCGCTCATTACAACATTTGTATGGCTCATCGTCACCCATGGTGATATCTCACTCAGCCTCGAGAGGGGAATAAGCGTTCTTGTTATATCGTGCCCGTGTGCATTGGGTTTAGCCACCCCAGTTGCAATTATGGTATCGAGTGGAGTGGGAGCGAAGAACGGAATTCTTTTTAAGTCTGCTTCTAGCATTGAAGAACTTGGTTCGGTAAGCGTTGTTGCACTCGATAAGACGGGGACAATCACTGAAAATAAGATGAGGGTAAGCTCTATCCATGCTTTAAACGGGGACGAGGATGAGCTGATAAAGATTGCATCATCTATAGAAAAGGTAAGTACTCACCCCATCGCTAAAGCTGTAGTCAGCTATGCGGGAGAGAAAAAGATAGAGATGTGTGATGTAAAGGAGAGTATTGTCATTCCGGGAAAGGGAATTAAAGGTTACATTGACTCCTCTTTTGTTTATTGCGGTAATGCCGAGGGCGTAAAGGATTGTGGTATAACAAATACAGAGTACCTCGATAAGCTGGAAAATGAGGTGAATGAGAGAGCAGCCTCCGTTGTTTATGTCGTATATAAAGATAAGCTTATAGGACTTATTGAAGTATCGGATACAATTCGTAAGGACAGCAGGGATGCTGTAAAACTTATGAAGAAACTCGGACTTAAGGTTTGTGTGATAACAGGCGATAATAAGAAAACGGCAGAGGCAGTATGCTCCACGCTCGACTCTGATATGATTATCTCCTCTGTTCTTCCGGGCGAAAAGGCTCAGAAGGTTAAAGAGCTCAAGAAGTACGGAAAGGTATGTTTCATCGGGGACGGAATCAACGACTCTCCGGCCCTGACTGAGGCTGATGTCGGCCTATCCATCGGGGGCGGTACAGATATAGCAATTGACTCATCCTCCGTCGTTTTAATGAAATCGACGCTGATGGACGCTGTGGCTGCGATAAATCTCTCGCGCCATACTTTGAGAAACATATATGAGAATCTCTTCTGGGCGTTTATATATAACATAATCGGCATTCCCCTTGCCGCTGGGGTTTTCATCCCACTCTTGGGGTGGAGGCTCAGCCCTATGTTCGGCGCCGCGGCAATGAGCCTCTCGTCGTTCTGTGTAGTGAGTAACGCTCTCAGAATCAACCTATGTAATATTTATAAGGTAAAGAGCGTGAAAAAATATAAGGAAAAAGAAGTTAAGGAGAAAAAAGAAATGGAAAAGACAATCAAGGTTGACGGCATGATGTGCTCTCACTGCGAAAAGAGAGTCGAGGATGCACTTTCTAAAATCGAGGGTGTTGTTTCGGTAAAGGCAGACCACGAAAAGAAGGAAGTTCATGTCACACTTGATAACGATGTGGATGAAAGTGTTCTCGAGAAGGCGGTGGAGAAAGAAGGCTACACCATTATAAAGTAAAAGGGTGGGGGCAATTTTCGAAGCCCCCGTTTTTACTTGCTTTAACTCTTTTTCTATGCATACAATCTTCTTACCCTGAGAAAAGGAGTTTTTTTTTAATGAATATTGAGACTGAAAAGCATGAATATATCCCGTCATCGATTACTTTATCCTGGGCGACTGACGGAAAGACATTCAATTGTATAAACAAACACAGCGTCAGCTGTTATCTTTCTCCTGTAGACGAGGAGTTTTCAGAGCTTTTTGTTAATGACTGCGGCCGGGATATTGAATACGATGATCAAATTTTCATCCCTGAAGTTCTTTCTTCTCTTGATGATATCGCTTCCATTGATTCTGAATCAATCGAAGAGAGAAAGAGTGCTTTCGCCCTGATTTTTTCGTCGCAGTACTTCTTCAACCGTTATTCAATCGGTGCCAAAACATTATTTACATTGAACAACCTAGATAAAATTAAAGGCATGAATTATGATGATTTTGTGAATTTGGCAGCCGAAGAAGTTATGAGAACAAGAAATCTTTCGGATAGAATTCAGGCCGAGTTTATGGCCGTCAAGGCGTCTCTTTTCTTCATGGATTTAAAGTGTGTCATGCTCCAGGCTCCCCCTTCTTCTCCTCTCATCCTTGGTAACAGGCCATTTATTGGGTTGAATTTCCTCAATGAAAGTGATGCCGACGAATACATTTATTCAATATGTTGTTACGGCGCTCTTTTGATTATGCCCATCTCTGCTTTCTATGCGCTCTGCTTTTATGATGAAAGCGTTTATAAGGTGAGAAAGAAAGGGGATAAAATTCTGCTTTCAGACGATGATGTTCAGGCGCTTAATTTATATACCATAGAAGAAACGGATACATTCGCTTTTCTTCCAACAGAAGACAAAGACAAAAATTACTATCTGGGGCTAGCAGGCGACGAAGAGAGGTTGAATAATATAAAGAGCAATATTGAACTTCCACAATTCAGGGTGCTTGCTTCTGCTTCTTCAATAGAGAAGAGAACGATGAGATCTTTTACTTCTGATCTCATGGATTATGACACGAAGCATGGAGAAGAGGAGAATTACATCGATAAAAGGTTGGAGTTTGTATCTCAATATCTGGGTATAATAAAATGAGAGAAGAAATGTGATTTTCAATAGAGGATTCTTGAGCCTCTTTACCCTTCAAGATTTCGTTTCGTCTTATTTTCCTGTTGTTTTCCGCTCTCCCTTCCGTTAAAGTTTAATAGAGTGAAATAATTGTTCCAAATCGGAAAAAAAGGTGCGTTTAAAAATGGAGAAGAAATTAATAGATAGGGCTTTCATCCCAACTGAAATAGTCAGAGGATGGTCTGATGACGGTGAGAAGATTAATTATCTGAGTTTGGACGAAATCGAAGTGGAGATGGAATGCGCTCTTGATAATCTCTTTTTTGAGTCTTTCCTCCTCAACTGTAATGCTCCGGAGAAAGAGAGGGGGGATGGTTTATTTGACTTGATAAGTGACACTATCAGAAAGCTCAAGGAAGGTGATACAACAACAATTGAGAACGAGAAGGAACATTGGGCATTTTTACTTGCGTCCCAATATTATCTATATTCTTATTCTCCGGGCGCGCTTGAGTTGTACAGAAAAAGAAATTCAGATAAAATCAGAAAAGCTGAGTCCAGGGATGCTTTGATAAAAATGGCTTCTGAGGAGTGTAAGCGGACAAGAAGACTAACTGAACGATTTCAAGCTGAGTTTTTTTCTATTGCTGCAGGTACGTATCTTTGGGATTTGAAGAGCACTCTTCTATATGCCCCGGAGACTCATTCATTTGCTCTCGGAGAAGTCCCGTTGGCAGTGATGAATTTTTTCTATACAAGTGAAAAATTGTTTAGCCCATTCTTATATCATGGCGTTGTACTTATTCTCCCAGTTACTCCGAAAATGGCAGTTTGTCTTTATGACGACTCAGTCTATAAGGTTAAGAAGAGAAAAGGGAAGGCAGTGCTCTCTGACGAGGACGTTGATGTGATAAATACCTTTATAGCAGAGTATTCAGTAAAGATGCTTTTCAGCCAGAACGCAAAAAATGATGCCTCTTATATACGGAGTCTTTTGAAAGATGAGACGAAAATCGAGAGGGGTTCCGATTACAATATCTCCGTCTTCAACATCCTTGCTTCTTCAGTAGTTATAGAGAGTGGGGCGCTCAGGGAATATCCTGAAACCATGATGTTATACGATGAAACGCACTCTCTAGATGAGGATTATTATCTGGAAAAGAGAATTGACTATGCCATTGAGTTACTCGATGAACTGAGAGAGGAAGGTGTTTTAGTCTAAATAGAGTGTGAGGAGACAAAAAGGTGAAGGATTACCTTTTTTTATTATGTTCCACGATGTATGAGCTCTCTCTGGTCTGATGATGGGGAGAAGGTGGAGGTGCTGAAAGAGGATAAATGCACGTCTCTATGTGATATTTTAACGCTCTTTATTGAGTATCTTGTTCTCGACTTCCCAAAGACAGCAGTCGACGGGAGCGATTACTACGAGAGTGCAGAGGTGAAAGAAATAATCGGGGCTGTTAACTCAGGAGAAGATGAGTTAGTTCTCTTAAAGAAAAGAGAAATCTATAAGCTCTTCATTTATCTTTTGTACACAGGAAAATTCTCCATCTGCCGTTTCAGAAACATAATCATGTCGCTTTATGGAGAGAAGAAGTTCAAGAATGGAAAAAAACTTATGAAAGAAGCAGAGCGGGTTGTAAACGAAAAGCGGACAACATCCTCTCTCATCTCTTTGAGACTGCAATCTGAGTTTATGATGCCGTATTTATATGACCTTAAAACTGCCATTCTCGACGTGCCGGAAGGTATGAGTTTTGTCCTCGGCGACAAACCTCTTCTTTCTTTTTTCAGTTTCAATGTAGATGTAGATTCTCTTTTTGCAGAACCTGAAAAATGCAATGGCATTATCTTTATCCTCCCAGTAAGCCCTAGAAGAGCAATATGCGTTTATGACGGCTTTGTCTACAGGATAAGGAAGAATAAAGGACGTGTAATAATTAACAGAGATGATGTTGATGTTATAAATATCGGCGTAATGAAAATCTCGGCAAATATTGTTATAAAGAGGACTGAAATCTGTAATGAGCAATACTTCGGTACTATCATGAATAAAATGACAGCTGAAGAATTTGATAAATATGAGTTTTCATTCTTAAACATTATCCAGCGTAGTGAAAGTGTAAAAGGAAAGGATTACAGGCCTTATGCTGAGAAGTTGATGATGTTTGATGAGCGCGAAAAAACAGATACCGGACGCAAAGAGTATATAGAGAGGATTCTTTCAGAGAAGGATTTTTGAAGAGTAGAAAAAAAGGTGATAAGATGACTGAGAAGTTTAAAGATTATTATGTGTCGCAGACTTTGACACGCGCATGGATGAATAAAGATGGAAAAGTCTTTTCATACTCCCCGGGAAGAGATAAAACTACAATCGGCAATCCAACAAGGTTCTTCCATAGAAATCTGAGAGATGATAGCGACATCCTTTTTGATGTATTTAAAAAACTTGACAACCAGTTTGAAAGTATGACACAGCACTTCAAAACTGGAGACTATAAGCATCTTTTTGCACCGACTGCAGGAATTTACTCGGCAATTATACTGCAATATGAAAGGACACCTTTCTATAAATCCCTTCATGAAACTTTTGAAGAAAAGGTGGGCAAGCTTTCAAAGAGTACATTACTCAACGGTGGACATGATTTAAAGAGCGTGAAGGAAAATAGCGAAAAGGAAGACGCAGAATTTCTATTGAAAAAGATTGGGACCATTTACTATGAGGAGATGTACATTTATGACCTTGAACGCGTATATCTTCATGCACCGGAGGGCACATCATTTATTCTCGGTCCGAACCCTGTGAATATAATCAACCCGTTGATGGAGGATGACTACATAGCATATAAGAAAAACCGCTATGAGCTCTTCGGAGTGATGATTATTTGGCCGATGACGCCGACTGTGGCTGTCTGTCTATACGACTATTCTTCTTATGTTTTGAAAAATAGGAACGGAAGGGTGGAACTTAATTCTGATGACGTGGAGATTATCAACAAAATACAGATTTACAACTCTAAATTCAGTGATGAGTTTGTATACACAGGCGACAACGAGAAGACAATCAAAAGCCTACATAAGACGAATGGCTTCAGACTTCCTTTCTCATATAACGACGAGGATAGGTATCCTTTCGGGACAAGTATGTCTTTCATCGGAATCAAGGCCGATATGTACAGTGAATATTCTCTCATTAAAGAGGACCCCAGACGCATTTTTGTCCGCGATATACAGGCTTTTGACGATGAGAATTTAAGAGGAGTAAGAGAGAGCGATGTGGAGCGAGTTCTTCCCCGTCGATTTGCCTTTGCCAATGATAAAATCTTCGGTAAGGGGAGATGGCAGCCTTTTGTGACACAAATACTATAGAGGAAAGCCCCTAAGACGCAAATGAGTCCGGTTATATACCTGAATTTCTTCCGTGTTGACACGAAAACTATTTAGACGGCATTATTTTTCTG
>CAVFNE010000043.1:0-13161 GCA_963623755.1 Muribaculaceae bacterium
TGTTGCATAAATATTCAAATCAAAACTTGATTTTGGAGTTTTGCAAAAACCTCTATAACATTGTTTTTGATATATCTCAAAGCATCACGAAGCTGCTGATGAAGGGGACCTTTAAAGATATTTTCTAGGATTTTATCTCCTCCAACCCCTTCAGGAAATTCCACAACATCAATCTGAGTGCAAGGCATGAATTTCTCCGGCGTCATAGAGAAAAACAGAAGTCCTACATTACGAGGCTTCATATATTCCGGAATTGAATTCGATATCCCCATCTTGATACAGAGTTGATTGAAGTCCATTCTATCTGCTTCATCAAAAAGGTCGCTTTCAACCTCTTTAAGATAGGATTTAATCAATGTTATATTGAGGTCAGTCATATCTGCCGAATGACAAATCTGGTCGTCAAACGGTACATGATTTGCAAGGGAGTACAAATCCGTCATGTCCTGAGCTCCAGGCTTTATGGTGCTCGCCATCTTTCTTATCCAGCACACATTTTCCTTTGTGTTTTTTGCTTCTTCGGAATCATAATAAATCTTTAGAGGACTATGATACGGCCTGACGGGACCTCCCGGGCACCAAATGACAAGCAGCTTTGTTTGTCTGTCATAATCAACAGGTTCAACTATCGGAAGATAATCAGGACTAATCAGCTTGCACTTATTGAGGATATCTTTCATGATACCGTCCTCTTCAGAAACAGGAATGCCTTTTAGTGGAAATTTCGGCCTGCCATGACCATCATCTTCAACACCGAGAATAATATAGCCACCACCCCAGTTATCGAGGTCGTTTGCAAATGCTGTGATGGTTTTCAACGAGGCTTCAGGCTTCCACGACTCTTTAAACTCTATACGAGTCCATTCGACAACATCACCTGATAGCAATGTATGAATATTAGTTGGCAGTGCCATTGAAAGCCTCCTTTGTTTTTTATGTCAATTATAAATGGTATTTGCCTTTGAGTCACATGCATTCTTATTTTATTGTCTCCAGAAAGGCTGTGACAATCATGAAAGAAATTCTTTGGTCTTAAAAAAGGCAAAAATAAGGAACAGACCTGAATGCAACTTGACATTGCACTCTCGATTTCCTAAAATTTACAAGTCATCAAAATTGGAAGGATGTCCGAGAGGTCGATGGTAGCTGCCTTGAAAGCAGCCGTGGGGCAACTCACCGGGGGTTCGAATCCCTCTCCTTCCGATAACGTATTGGAGAGGTGCGAGAGAGGCCGAATCGGGCTCCCTGCTAAGGAGTTGACCTGCTAATACCGGGTCCGGGGGTTCGAATCCCCCCTTCTCCGAAATATGTCCCCTGAGTAATCAGGGGCTTTATTCTAATCTATATATAGAATTGCTCAATCTGTGTAATACAAGCCATAAAATGAAAAAACACATTGGTCACCCAAGTTGGTCACCCCTTTTTTCATAAAAACTTCAACTGAAAGAGGAAGAATATTTCTACTCCTCCCATTTCCCAATGCTTTTTCGGCATGTGTTGAAATCCGCTCCTGTTGCGTGGCAACTTTGTCAATCAGTACCGATATTGGTCCTCACGGTAATTGTGCAACAAGTTGTTGCTTCATCCATCCGCACAGGCCGCATTTTTATTTCAAGAATTGCGTCACTACGGTTGACTTAATTCGATTGACTTTAATACAAAACTCTACTCAGTCTGTCATCACATAGTTGAACAAGTCTTGGAATTCGGTTGCCTTATGATATATAACGTCCGCTCTATTTACTTCGTTGAAGAGGATTTCAGCACATGCTATCTTAGCATCCTCTATCTTTCTAAGCTCTAGACTACTCAAATCACCTTTAGTTTCAGCAACAAAGAAGATATGCTTTGCTGTACCCTCCTTAAACGCCACGGCCCAGTCCGGAGCGTAGTTTCCAACTGGGGTCGGGATTTTAAATCCTCTTGGAAGTTTTGCATAAACCTCCACAGAAGATGAGACCTCAAGGTCCTTCACGAAGCGTGCTTCAACACTGTCTGTTGAGAATCCATCAGGAAAGACATAATCCTGAACCCCCTTCTTACACTCAATAGCTTTAAGAAAGTCTCTCTTCTCGTCAGAAACAGTAAAGATAGAGGCATCATACTTCTTCCCCGTCGGTATGTATGTGATATGCTCAATCACCATTGTCGCCTTCTGAGTATTAATCACGTCCGACACCTTCATAATAAAATCTTCAGGATTAAGCCTGAACATCTCAAACTTATCAAAGGTCAGCCCCTGGAGGATTGCAACAACAGTCTTCCTCGTAAGCGATGTTTTTCTCGCAATGTCTCCGACAAGATCATATTTGCCCGCAGAAGCTGATACTTTCAACACCTTCTGCTCTTTCCTTGTTATGGAGAATGTATCATTATCGATCGCCTTTTCATAACTTATTTGATCATTCTGGGAACCCTGCGTTATAACATACTGTAGTTTCTTAACAAAGAGGCCTTTGTTGAGTTCGACAACAGCCTTCTTTATCAATTCGTCACTATTGAAACTCACCTTGTATGCATATTTTTCGTTAATAGAATTCCAAAGCGTCTGGAATTCTTTCTTCCAGAAATTACTGTTGAGAGGATTTTCACGAATCGGAGTCTTTCTGCCGTTCTCAATCATATCTTTAACAGCTGAAGGATCATATAAAGCTTTCGTCAACGCAACTACCCCCTTCTCTATATGCATTATCTGCTCGGGCATAGCTGCAACGACTCCCTTCTTTAGGTCATCCTTGGCCTTGCTTGTTAAATTTCCATCACTATCAATGTAATCGTTCTTAACGAGATAAAAATAGATGACATTGGCTTCACATTTTGTGATTTTATGTTTCTCTCCATTAGATAAAGTAACAACCTTATCGGTATAGTAGTCGATATTTGCATACCTCGGTCTTTCCGCAAGGTCCAAGCTCATCTCACTCTGCAGAGAAGAGACAAAAGTCGAGTAGCTTTCACTTGCAATGACAGTAAGCTTGTTTATATCAAAGACAGCGGAGCCGAGAGTCTCCTTATCCATTCTGTTACCGTCCTTATCAACACAGATACGAAGTCCACGTCCTACTTCCTGACGCTGTGCAATGGTATTGTCGGAATGTTTAAGTGTACAGATTTGGAATATATTGGGGTTGTCCCATCCTTCTCTGAGGGCGGAGTGGGAGAAGATGAATCTTGTCGGCTCTTCAAAGCTCAAAAGGCGCTCTTTATTCTTGAGGATGAGGTCGTAGGCCGAGATATCGTCTGAGAATTCACTCCCCCTCTTAATCTCACTGTCGACGCTGTGTCCCTTCTTATCAATACTGAAATAGCCGTTGTGGACGGAATGAACATCCGAGCACTTCGCTCTCAGATATTTCTGATATGCATCGTCTTCCGTAAACAAAGTAAGCCTGTTCTCAAGCTCTTCTTTGTATTCATCCTCAAAGATTTTGCCATAGTCACCCAAAAGCTCATTACCGTCTTCATCATACTTTCTGTAGTGTTCAACTTTGTCGATAAAGAATAGAGAAAGTGTTTTGATTCCCTTCTTGAAAAGACTCTCTTCCTTATCGAAATGGGAGATAATCGTCTCCCTGATCTGTATTCTTCTGATGTCTTCATCCGAGATATCACCGACAGCTTCTCCGGCATGGAGGACAGTATCATTAAGGAGGGTGATAGAATCATCAAGAGGATTAATGGATGCAATTTTATATCCCTCTTTATATTGATTGAGTCTTCCCGACTCATCATAGATGCTGTCGCCTTCCGTCAACAGCCTCGTCACTCTTTTTATTCCGCTTTTCTGAGAAACTTCAAACTCAAGTCTTGCTTTAGGCGGTGTACTGGGAGAGAGGACAATTCCCTGGAGATATAGGTATCCGCTTGTTCCTGTCAGGTTGATGACATCAAATCCTTTGACTTCAATTTTCTTTACAAGCTTCTGATTGTATGCGTCAAGAGCATCCAATACATAAACAGTATTATGCTTGTTCTTATGCGTTGCAGAGTAGTTGATACTAAAAAGCGGATTGAACTGAGTTCTCAAGGCAGTAACGGTAGCATTACCTCCCATCTTCTGTGGCTCATCCAGAATAAGGATAGGATTATTAGCCTTGATTACATCGATAGGTCGCCTAGATCCGAAGTCATCACGTTCGGAATATATCTTTCTTGCAGCATTATTGCTAGCTCCTTCTTTTAATGAGGTGTTGAATGCCTGGGTGTTGATAATCATAACGCTGAGCTCAGCAGAGCTGGCGAAAGTTTCAATCTGAGTAAGGTTATCACTATTGTAGACGAAGTAACGGGCTTTCTTGTGGTAATACTCCATGAAGTGGTCCACGGTCATATCGAACGACTTCTTAACGCCCTCGCGTATAGCAATTGACGGGACGACAACGATGAACTTCGACCAGCCGTATTTTTTGTTGAGCTCGAACATCGTCTTGATATAAACATACGTCTTACCAGTCCCCGTCTCCATCTCGACATCGATGGATACATTTCCGATGGACTTATCCAACTTCTCGGAAAGGGGAATATTGCTCCCCCTCTGGATTGTCTTTATGTTCTCCAGAAGTTTGTCACTTGTCAGGGCAATCGGAGCATTGCTGTATCCCAATTCTTCAATAAGTGCCAGGTCTCCTGTATCTTTCATATAAGAAAGGTTGTTTACATATGGCTGTCCCTCGAAGGTATCTACTACAGCCTTGACTGCATCCGTCTGATATTGCTGAATCTTAAATCTGAATTCCATTAAAGCACCTTCCTCGTTGTTTTCGGACTGTATTTTTCGAATATCTGGTCAAAGTTTACCAACACACTATCATTGGCAAGAGAAGAATCTCTCATAACAAAATACGTAGGCTCCTTCTTCGCAACAGCTGTAATCAAATCTTCGTCAACATTCTCATCAAAGCATGCCATCAAATATCCCTTATTAACATTGAATACTTTCTTTCCATTGATAACTTCAGTCTCAATCTTAGATGAAAGAAGGACTCCCAAATCAAGCATAACCTGGAATAAGAGATCCTCATCTGTCCTTCCCTCTTTGATATTTGAGATAAGCCCCGCAAGTGCATCCTGACTTAAATCTTCCGGACGATAATAAACCTTTTCCATGTTTGAAGAATCAAGCTTCAAGACTCTGAAGCCTACATCCAAATCTGAATTCCCCTCAGAGAATAAATCTCCTGCCTTATTCTTCTGCTCTTCCAATAACTTCTTCCCAGCTCGTCTTATTCTTTCCTTGCCTATTTCGCAGATATTCTTATACCCTGCTTTATATGCTTCGCTCTTCTCATCGCATGCCTCCGGCAACTGAACCATAATATACTTTCTATTTTCCCCATCCTCAGCATTAAGCTGCATGACAGCGTGAGCAGTTGTAGCGGAACCGGAGAAGAAATCAATAATCAAAGATTCATTCGTATGTACAAAACCAATCAACTTTTTAATCAATTCAACTGGTTTAGAATAATCAAAATAATTATTCGTTCCAAAAAGAGTTTTCATATTAGCAGCAGCATCTGTATTTAAAACATCATTAATCAAATTCTTGTGGGGTGCTGCTCTTTCAATAATTTCCCCCTCATTATTTACACATAAATAGTTTTTATAACAGACGGACCAACCACTACCCTTCTTGTCAGTTTTTCTAAATTCTATAAATTTGTTTTTTCTTGCCCACTCTATTTTCTGTTTGCTCCATTTCCAAATCCAGCCATCATTAACATATTCTTTTCTTCCATTTGGAAATGTTATACTTCCATCAGGACACTTGATACCAAAGTTTAGAGAATCGCTATAAGATAATCCCCCTCTATCAAGGTTATCTATATAATATGGACCCCGCTTTTCTACAAACTCGTCCTTATATCTGTACCTATTTATATCATACGACTCTTTATTCTTCGTAAATGTCATAGCGTATTTGCCTTTATCTTTAGCATAAACAACTATATTTTCGGTTATTGTTGCTATACCTTTTGCATCTGATGCTCCTGTCTTCTTTTGCCAAACAATACTTGTGCTAAAATTCTTTTCTCCAAAAATCTCGTCGCAAATCTTTCTTAGGTTATCCACCTCATTATCATCAATGCTTATAAAGATAACGCCATCATCAGAGAGAAAATCACGGGCAATTTTAAGTCGCGGATACATCATGTTAAGCCAATCTGTATGGAACCGTCCATTAGACTCTTGATTTTTCTGAAGTCTATTCCCCTGATTGTCATACTGTCCGCTGATAGCCTTGTATGTTTCGACATCCTGAGAGAAATCATCTTCGTAGACAAAGTCATTGCCGGTGTTGTATGGAGGATCGATGTAAATCATCTTCACCTTGCCGTAATAAGTTTCTCTGAGGAGTTTGAGAACATCAAGGTTATCACCTTCGATGTAGAGGTTTTCGGTTGTATCAAAGTTGACACTCTCTTCTCTACAAGGGCGGAGTGTGGCATTAATCGGCTGATTCACAATAGCACGCGCCTTCGATTTGTCCGGCCAGATAAACTGGTAACACTCCTTGAAGTGCTGCCCCCCCCCGTTGAATAATTGATTACTTTATAATTAAATATATCATTCAAAACAGCAAAATCTACAGCCTTTATTGTTTTACCTTTCCCATCATTTATTTCGGTAATACATTCAGGAAAAAGCTGCCCGATTTTTTCAATGTTCTCATTTGCTATATTCTTTGTACCCATGTTTAACTTATCCATTACTTTCTTCTCCCATTAGATATCATCAAATCAGACAACATAATAATCTACAGCACCTTTCGTGTAGTATCTTTGCTGTACTTTTCGAATATCTGGTCAAAGTTGACAGACACACTATCATTGGCAAGGGAAGAGTCCCTCATAACAAAATACGTAGGCTCCTTCTTTGCAACAGCTGTAATCAAATCTTCGTCAACATTCTCATCAAAGCATGCCATCAAATATCCCTTATTAACATTGAATACTTTCTTTCCATTGATAACTTCAGTCTCAATCTTAGATGAAAGAAGGACTCCCAAATCAAGCATAACCTGGAATAAGAGATCCTCATCTGTCCTTCCCTCTTTGATATTTGAGATAAGCCCCGCAAGTGCATCCTGACTTAAATCTTCCGGACGATAATAAACCTTTTCCATGTTTGAAGAATCAAGCTTCAAGACTCTGAAGCCGACATCTAAATCTGAATTACCTTCAGAAAACAAATCTCCTGCCTTATTCTTCTGTTCTTCTAGTATTTTCTTACCTGCCCGTCTTATTCTTTCCTTTCCGATTTCACAGATATTCTTATACCCTGCCTTATATGCTTCACTCTTCTCATCGCATGCCTCCGGCAATTGAACCATGATGAACTTCCTCTGCCCTCCATCTTCTGCATTAAGCTGCATGACGGCATGGGCAGTGGTAGCGGAGCCGGAGAAAAAATCCAAAATCACATCATCATTTCTTAAATTAGCAAGTGTCAAAAGTCTCCGAATCAACCTAATAGGTTTTGGCCCGTCAAAAACTCCAGCTTCCATTATAGCGGTTACCTCTTTTGCCCCTTCCTGGCTATGTCCAACATCCTTGTAAAACATAATAGAGGTTGGAGCCATACCTTCAAATTTGAGCTCAGTTAAAAATCTTTTTATACTTGGTACACTGTTCCCATCAGGACCAAACCAAATTCTATTATCATTGAGTCTCTCCAAAAAAGCTTTTTTGGAGAGACTCCAGCAGCGTCCTGCTGGAGGCTCTATTATACGCCCCGAGGGCGTCGTAATAGGATAATCGCACTCTGCATTATATGTTTTTACTGACATATCACTCGATTTCCAAATCCCTCGAGGATCGTTGTCAGGATTTGAATAACGTGCATTTGCTTCCTCTGTTCTAGGTAATCTCCCTATTACAAAATTATCAATATTTTTAGAAACCATCAAAACATAGTCATGGCTGTTAGAGATAAATCTTGCATCATTTTTTGGAGCATAAGCTCTCTCCCATATCAACTGAGCAACGAAGTTTTGCCCGCCAAATACCTCCTCACAACACTTCTTTAAATTTTCTTGTTCATTATCATCAATGCTTATGAAAATAACCCCATCATCAGAAAGAAGATCACGCGCTATCTTAAGACGCGGGTACATCATGTTAAGCCAATCTGTATGGAACCGTCCATTAGACTCTTGATTTTTCTGAAGTCTATTCCCCTGATTGTCATACTGTCCGCTGATAGCCTTGTATGTTTCGACATCCTGAGAGAAATCATCTTCGTAGACAAAGTCATTGCCGGTGTTGTATGGAGGATCGATGTAAATCATCTTCACCTTGCCGTAATAAGTTTCTCTGAGGAGTTTGAGAACATCAAGGTTATCACCTTCGATGTAGAGGTTTTCTGTTGTGTCGAAGTTGACACTCTCTTCTCTAGATGGGCGTAGTGTTGCTTCTATCGGGGCATTTGCAAGAGCACGGGCCTTTGACTTATCGGGCCACGTAAATTGATAGCGCTCCTTATTGCCTTCAACGACAGAGCGTGAGAAGAGAGACTTGAGCTTATCGAAATCGACAACCTTCTCGAGCTTATCGTCGTCGTTGATAATCTCAGTCAGACATTCGGGAAATAACTCTCCAAGTTTCTTTACGTTGTCGTTGATTATATCTATCGAGTGCATTTTGAGTTTTTCCATAGTCAGTCCAGTTGCTCCTTTAATGCCAATATTTTGTTGTATATGTCATATTGCTTTGTCTTTGTCTTTATTTTTCTCATTTCCTTCTCAAGAAGGAGAATACTCTTTCTTATCTCCTCATTCTTTATTTCCCTTCCAACAGCGTCATCGAGAGACTCTCCGTCCCTGACAGCTATTCCCGATATCTCGGACACGAAGTTCGCCCAGACATCATCGAGCGTCAGCCCCTCTATATTTAATCTATAGCCCGAATCCGTCCATTGGTTGAAAAAAATTTTCCGGCATTTAACTGCAAGTCTTTCTTCTCCTTCAAACTTCAAAACTAGGATTATATTCCGTCCTATCACCTGAAATAATAACTCAATACTGTGAAGCGGTAGTTCATAGTTTTTGAGAATTACCTCGATAACAAATATTGCTTTGACGTCCTTTCCCTCACTGACAGCAACATTACGGGAAGATATCTCATTAACAACTCTTATGGCCTCGATTGAATTATTGAATGTATCCCTCTCCTTCTGCTTTAAGAGGCTGGCTCTCATAAGAATTGCCTTCTTGAAAATCTGTCTATTCATTTCTGTATATTCAGGAAATCCAAGCATTATTTTCCCTCACTTTTGATAACAAGAAATGTAATCAATTCAAAATCATCGAGTCCTGTAATCTTTGTATCGAAGAAGCTGAAATCACCCCCAGAGAGGAATGCGTAGATATCACTCTCCTCCTTGACATCGATTATGGAGCCTATAGCCTTCCCCAGGAGTTCTGAATACTTATCCATTTTCCTTCCGTCTCTTGTTTCCTTGTTGAACTGACGGCAGAGGGAAGGGAGCGGCTCTCTCTTTCCTTTACAGAGATAGCGGAACTTATCGAGAAGAGCCTTTATCTCAAGGTGATTGCAGACTACGTTTCCCGCCATATCGACATAGATGATATAGAATGGATGAAGCCTGTTCTGCTTGTTTATATTAACACCTTCATTGAGGTTCTTGAGAACATAGATGACACCCTCAGGGCATTCTTTTTCAGAAGCAGTCACTGCACTCAGTCCGAATGGAATATTATCAAGATTATGGTCCTTTTTGATGTATTCAAGTAAATCGAGCCTAAATTCATTGAGACCGAGGTCCATTATCGAGATGCCGGACGACATATCTTCGATATCGACAACCTCTTCCTTGAGTCTCTTGAGCTGCTCTTTTCTGTACTCTAGGTCAGTCTTCTCTTCCTTGGATAAAAGGTTATCTCCTCCTGCCGCCGTCATATCGACAATCTTCATCTTGGTCTCGACTTTGGCCTTGAGGTTGATGTACTCATCAAGAGATATATCGGGCCAGAAGTTGACAAGCTGAATCCTATTGTTTCTGCTTCCTATTCTGTCGATACGGCCGAAACGCTGGATAATCCTCACAGGGTTCCAGTGGATATCATAATTGATGAGATAATCGCAGTCCTGGAGATTCTGTCCTTCCGATATACAGTCCGTACCTATCAATATGTCGATATCCTTTTCCCTGAGTTCCGGTACGGAATCCCTGTCCTTCGAAAGAGAAGAAAAGCATGTGAGAATGGAGTTGAAGTCTGCCGGGAATTTCTCGATTGTTGTTTTCTCTCCTGTCGAGCCGGAAACAAGCGCAGTATTAAGACCGTACTTCTTCTTTATGTATAATCCTATGTTTTCATAGAGGTAAGAAGCCGTATCTGCAAAAGCACTGAAGATAAGTATTTTCTTGTTGTCCCCATTAATCGGGTTGTTTATCTTGTTCTCGATTACCTCGATAAGTGTCGTCAACTTCTTGTCGTACTCCGGTGTTATGTCATCAACCATACTGATGAGAAGATCCAGGTTTTCAAGGTCGGTGCAGAGACTTCTCCGCCAGGAAAGATAATCCATATCGGCAATATCAATCTGGACTTTTTTTCCGATTGTGAAGATATCATCTGATTCCTCAGCCTCATCTCCCATCTCACTTATCTTCGATAGATCTGTTAGATTAACGCTCTTCGATGCCTTATTTGCCTCATACTTATTGATAGAGTCTATCGTTTGACTAATCTGGTCTCTCACTCTCCTCAGCGTAAGTTCAAATGAATGGACCGAGCTTTCCATCCTCTTGAGCAGGTTGATTGCCATCAATCGTCTTATGCCCTGTTCCCTGTTTGCCTGGTTGATTGAAGAACTGATGGCGTTGATATCGTAGATATCGGAATACTTTGCCACCTTAGACGGGAGAATATATCTTGTGGGAGTATATATGGTGAGTTCAAGTCTGATGAGTATATCGAAGATTTCGTTATATGTAATGGCAGCATTCATATCTGTAAGATTAGGACTATATGAAAGAGGCGCCAGTCTTGTCGGGAACTTTCCAATCTCTTGAGTATCATAATACTTTTCGATATTCTTTCTCGATCTTGCTATTGTCACTGAATCCAGAACCTCGAAGAAGTCGAAATCAAGCATAGAAAGGAGGTTCTCCGTTGTCCTTTCTTCCTGAGGAAATTTACTCCATTTATTGAATACCGTCTGAGCAGTCCTGAAGATATCATCGATGGGACGGGAAGTATTGAGCTTATCATCTATAAGGGACGAATCCCCTTCGTATGCAAGCTTCAGCTGGTTTTTCAAGTCTGTAAACTTGTTATTAACAGGAGTTGCACTGAGCATCAAAACCTTTGTTTTTACGCCGCTCTTTATAACGCGCTGCATCAGGATTTCATATCTGTTGAACCTGTCTTCATCCCCTGTCGTATCAAGTCGACCTCCGTTACGGAAATTGTGGGACTCATCAATAACAACAAGGTCATAATTGCCCCAGTTTATCCGAGAGAGGTCAAGGCCGTTGGAGTGTCCGTTCTTTCTACTGAGGTCAGTATGGACCAGGACATCATACCTGAGTCTGTCTTCAGCTATCGGATTGTTCTTGTAATTGGCCTTATATGTCATCCAGTTATCAGCTAGTTTCTTCGGGCAGAGAACAAGGACTGACTTATTTCTTCCTTCATAGTATTTGATTACCGATAGAGCCGTGAATGTCTTTCCTAGTCCCACACTGTCGGCTAGGATACAGCCGTTGTACTTCTCGAGTTTATTGATAATTGCAAGCGTAGCATCTTTCTGGAAAACATAGAGCTTATTCCATATTCTGCTGTCCTTGAAGCCGGTGGCTTCATTCGGAAGAACATCTTCCGAAACATCCTCTAAAAACTCATTGAAGATATTATAGAGCGTGACATAGTATATGAACTCCGGAGAGTTCTCCGAGTACGTTGTTGTAAGGTTTGCCAGGACTTCATCCGTCACATCCTGGAGTTTCTCCTTGTCGTTCCAGAGACCTTTGAAGATGTTGACCAGCTTTGTCGATTCCTGAGCATTCAGCTTGGTGATGAAAGTATATGCGTCCTTCCCTTTCTCAGACCCGAGTTCAACAGTTGAGAAGCCGTTTATCGGATAGAATGCTTCATCATCCACCGTTATAAAACCCTGTATTGAGTCATTCGAGATATTTGACTTAAATTGCACCTTTGAACCTATCCAGTCCGCACACTCCTTTGCAATTGCCTTCTGTGAGAGTTCATTACGCAGCCTTATCTCAAACTCCGAGCCGTAGAGACTTCTCTCTCTCCCAAGCCTGGGGATAAAGAACTCCCTCTTCTCCTTAGGTGTTTTCTCAGTGACGAATGTGGGGGATGTAAATATGAAGTTAAGCTTATCAACACCTTCAAGTTCTTCTTTAAGTTCCTGAAAAGCATAGATAGAGAAGTATTGAGCAGCAATATTCACTAATGAATTCTGCTGTATCTTCTTTCTAAGCTCGTTCTTGAGCGTAATATTGACGTTGTCAATAAATTCCATTGATTCTCCCCTGCAACGTTGCTATTGTACCCTATTTTGATTGTGACCGGAAAGAAATATCACATATTTTCGTTTGTCATCTTTGGACTGGAATCTGAAAAGATTTGAAGAATTCCTAAATATTGTTCTATATTTAGGAAAGTAAACGACACGAAAGAAGAGGGGATGCACAATAATGTTCAAAAAAGGCGATAAGGTTAGATACATCAAAAATCAGAAGATAGGCACGATAACAGGTCAGGCTTTAGATGATTTTGACAGCGGATACCAGCTCGAGGTTGCTTTTGATGATGGCGCACCTGTGTTCATACCTGACATACACCTTGAGAAAATACCAGAGTTCGTAACTCCCCTTGAACAGTTTAAATCCGGAGAAGGTTTTTTAGATTATACAAAATACCGTCAGTATATGACCTATCTAAGATTGAGTGGTGAATTCACAAATATCTATTACTCTATGAAACAGGGAAAAGTAGACACCTATGCTTATCAGATGAAACCTGTTATAAAATTTAACAAATCCATAAATAAAAGACTTCTTATTGCAGATGAAGTGGGATTGGGTAAGACTGTTGAAGCTATATACATATGGAAAGAACTTGTTGCTAGAGCTCGTGCAAGTCGTCTATTAATAGTTGTTCCTGCCATACTC
>CAVFNE010000044.1:0-12906 GCA_963623755.1 Muribaculaceae bacterium
TCTGAATCCACCGGTAGCTTTGGTGCGCGTCTTAAAAATCCGGAGGTCAGATTCAGCGCAAAAATCCGTAAATCTGTCTCCAAAACCTTCCGTACTAAGGGAGGCCTGACAAACTATGGGCCATTGCAACAGTCCTGGACACCGCTCAAAAGAACACGATCAGGCGGTCTGACATGGTTAGTGCAGTATTCGATGGTACTGCTGCCAATCTATTGACTAGTGTTCTTGTTTAGGGGTGACTGAACAGTTACTTCAAATCAAAACTTGATTTTGGAGTTTTGTAAAAACCTCTTTAGGAGTAGTTTCGAGCCGTTTTCATGCATTTTCGTTTGATTGTCTCTCCCAAATTTGAAGAGGCTGGAATCAAAGAGGGGTTTTTATTATAATAGAGCCATGACAACTATCAGTTTGAGTGCGAAGGATTCCATTAATAAGGCCTTATCCAACGCGCCTGAGGGGCCACTTACCCTTATCCTCAGCCGGGGTATATGGCACGAGAAGGTCTTTATCAACAGGCCTGACGTCACAATTATAAGTGAAGAGGGTGCTGTAATCAGCTATGGCGACCGCCATGGAGATGTCGTAGAGGGACACACTCTCAATACAGTGGAAAGTGCAACGCTGACAGTTAGCGCACCTGACTTTTCTGCGCTAGGTATTACTGTAGAGAATTCATTTGCATGGCCGGAAGGCATGAGATGGAATGAAGAACACGACGAGAGCGGGAAGATAGAGCTGCAGGCAGTTGCAGTTGCTCTTCTATTCGGAGCAACTAAATCGAGTTTCCGTTCATGTACATTCAAGGGGTGGCAGGATACACTTTACGTAGACTACGGCATATCATCATTCGAGGATTGTACAATCGAGGGGGCAGTTGATTATATCTTCGGGGCCGGGGAGGCACTCTTTCAGGGGTGCGATATTATCTCGAAAGCACGTGGTTTTGTCTCCGCTCCATCCACCTTTGCAGATGATAAAATCGGCTTTATTTTCCACGACTCTTCTTTGCGCTCTCATGATGATGTCGGAAATGAAACTGTATACCTCTCTCGCCCATGGTTTCCAGCCGGAAGCATAAACCGTAATCCTATGGTGCTCTTCATTGACTGCGAAATAGGTCGTCACATAAATTCTGCACTCTGGGCAGATATGTCATCAGGAAGACCTGGGGAAGAAAAAACAGTACATAAGGCAAGTGATGCCAGGTTCTACATCTCATGTGAGAATGTCAGTAACATAAAGGGAGTTGATGCGGATAAAATGCTCTCCGACCTCATTTCTTCTCTTTAAATGAAGCCGAACTGTCTCATATAGGTCGTTATTCCCAGTGCGTTGAAAACCTCTTTCTTCAAGAGATAGAACTGTTTGTTGAAGAGCGCTATGAGGTTTTCTGCCGTATCGCTGGCTGCGTTGTCTTTTGTATATGATGATGTATATTCGAGTGCTGTTGTATCTACAGTTTCGCTCGAGAAGCTGAAAGGTTTGAGCTCCCACAGCGATGCATCAACTTCGCTTTCGACCACATCCTCTATATCATCCGGGAGGAGGGGAAAGAAATCTATCTGTGTAATCTCTTCAACTTCGTCAACGGTTACGGCAAAGTATGAGAGAGGAAGCGATGAGTTTTCGTGGGGCATGATAAAACCGATAGCCTTAATCTCAGGCTCTGTATAGTCAAGGATTACCTTATAGAAGTAGTTGGGGATTGCAACTTCGTTTTCGCCTATCGTATCGTATGGGCCGTCTGTTAGTACCGGGCCTGTTACTACATATACTTCCCCTTCATCGTAGGCAATCGATCTCACGGCACTTTCGAGGTCGCTCCATATACCTGCATTAAAGGAGTGTGTTTGGGGACACATGTTGGAGAGATAGAAGGTGTCACTCATGGCATTCTCTGACCATTTGAAATCCGCTGCCGGCGCCATATGGCCTCTGTCATAGCCGCTCTTACGATAGTCGCTGAGTTCTGCCGACCCTGTATAGATGCTGTCATCCGCCCTGAAGTTGTCGTCTCTTGCCACACTAGATGATGCAAGGTTTTCCTTTGTCAGTTTATAGGCAACCCAATACGGCAGCTCGTATTCCTCGCAATAGGCGAGAGTGTATCCCGTGTGGGATACTACAATCGAGTCATCTGGGCCGTTGGGTATTTCAAGCGCCTCTATCTCTCCTCTGCTTTCGAGCCCGACTTCGCTTTCAGATGGTGTTATATAACACAGCGCGAGGAATATAACTACAAGAGATAAAAGTAGGAATATTATTCTTAATGCCGTGTTCTTATTTTTCTTCTTCTTTGCCATCTATCTTCTCCTCAAGTGCTTTATAACCTTTTCTTCTCGACTCTCTGAGTGTTCTCAGCATCTTTCTCAAGACTTCTCTTTCTTCCTTTGTAAGAGAAGCTATCTCTTTATTAAACAAATCAAGGTGCTCGATAATTACAAGTGGAATGTGAAAAACATTCTCTTCTTTAACCGAGCTCAATACCTTGTATATGATATCGACCACAATTTCCCTATCGTCTTTTGTTGAGGATGAGAAGAATTGGCGTAGTGCCTCTCCGTGAAGCCTGCTTATAACAGAGATGTCCTTCTCATAAACAAATCTCTCTCCCATAATCCTCCAGGAGAATGCATCGTGCTGGAAGACTCCGATTGCGTCGGCCTTGACAACCTTCGGGTTGGGAATCGTATTGAACATTACGCCGAATATTGAGGTAGATGGGATGTAGCTTCTGCTCTTCTTTATCACATCATTCCATCTCGGGGTTGCTATAGTCCTGTCGGGGAGTCCCGGGGCGTCAAAGGAGTAAACAGCTTCGATTTTAGCGAAGGTACTTTCATCAGCTTTGAGCGTAGCGTACAGGGCAAGGGTCCCTCCCTTGCTGTGGCCGGATATGATTGTTTTCGAGTAGCGCTTTGAAACCTTCTCTAGGAACCTCAATGCCTTTCTTTCGGACGGTATCTCATCCTCATAGGCCATATTCAAGTCTTCTTTCCACCCTGTAATGGATGAGTCTGTCCCCCTGAATACTACGTATCCTGTTTTTCCGTCTATGCTGAAGACGGCGGATGCAAACTGCTCCTCGCTCTTCTTCTCTTTAGAGAGTGAGACGAGATAATCATCAAGATAGAGATGTGAAAGCCTCTCTGTCTCAGATACTTCTTTAAAGAGCCTCGTGTCATTATCCTCCTTTTCTTTCCCGCATAGCGGGGCGTAGAGCTCTTTGAGCGTTTTTCCACTTCCAACTTCTTCGAGAGTCTCGAACTTTCTGTAGATCAAGACTGAAAGTATAAGGGCATCAATTTCGTTGAATGGAGACTCTTCAAGGGCTTTATTTCCATTTCTGTGGATGTAATCAATCAGGTTCTCTTTCATTCTCTTCCTCTTTTTGTAATATAACTCTCCAAGAGGAAAACGAGAGAAAAGATGACAGTAATTGTTAGAATCAACATGGGGGATATATCGTTTGTTGAGGAGTAAAAGATGGGAGCGCCGTAAAGGGTTGAACCCTTTGTCCCGACAAGTGTAACGGCATAGAGATTGTTTGCAAAATGCACAGCCCATGCCGGGATATAACTAGTGAGGGAAGTGGAGATGAAGGATGAGAGAGTTCCATAGACGAAGTAGACAACAATGGGGACAATCGAATTAACGCTTGATGTGACTTCAATATTCTTAAGGTGAATGAGTGCGAAGAAAAGGCCACAGAAAAGGGCAAGTAGAATTCTCTTGAACAGTGTTAGTTTCTCTTCAGACGGCGAGAGTATTCTCTCTGGAAGCACTCTGAAGACAATCTCTTCCGTTATTGTCTGCCCCAGAAGCAGCGGGAATGCTGAAAGGGCGAAGAAAAACTTAACAAGTGTGTTGTCCTCACTATTGTATATGATATCCTCTGGGCTTAGAATTGAGAACAAAATAAAGAAAATAAGTGTAATCAAGCCATCTCTTATGAACTTCTTCGTTCTTTTTTCTTCTTTCCCCAATACCTCTGGAAGATTGGTGTTGAATACCTTTTTATATATAAGTAAAAGGGTAAGAAATAATACTATATGGGAAGTGAATGTGCTTATGAAGACGCCGGCTCTATCCTCCCGGAAAAAAGAGATGGAGTAGAGTAAAGACGTTAATACTCCACCCGGAAAAAGCCACATGAGAAGGGCGAGCGAGAGTGTGAGGATGTATTTAAGTCTTAATGCTTCTTTTTCACTGTAACTCTTCAATTGCCGTTTTCATCCTTTCGAGTGCACCCCTCAACTTCTTTTCTGTTTGTTCCGTAGTTGAAGCGGACAAAGTTATAGTATTGTTCTCCAAACCATGTTCCATCGTTCATAGCTAAGGATGCTTTAACACCGAAGAATCGTGAGAGGATGCCGCCTCCTTCTCCTCCCCTGTAGAGTTCGGGGTTTGATTCAACTTCCCTTTCAATCGCCGGGTAGATACCACTGCAGTCGAGGAAGGTGACAAAAGATGAGTCTCCTTTGACCTTCTTTATCCCCAAATCATAACGCGAGAAGAATTCGTCGATATAATCGGAGTTTTCTTTGAGGTAGGCACAGAGTTTTTTGTTGTATTCATCACCTGATGTATAACAAACTCTTGTCATCTCTCCGATGAAGTAGCCGGGCGTTGTCAAAAATAGTGCTTTCTGTTTCTTCTTCCATTTTTCCATCATTGGCATATCTGAAAAGACAGCGAATGCCGAATGTTCCCCTGCGAGGTTGAAGGTCTTGGATGGGGCCATGAAGGTAACAACCTCAGCTCCGATATTCTCGTTTGCCTTCCCCATCGGGATATGAGTCTTCCCCGGATGTACAAGGTCCGCATGTATCTCATCCGAGATTACAACGGTGTTGTATTTCTTTGCCAATTCAAGAATATCTTGGAGCTGGGTTATATCGAATACGATTCCAGATGGATTATGCGGCGAGCAAAAGAGGATCATCCGCGCACCTTTTTTGAGCTTTTCTTCTACCTTTTCTGTATCGAGTGAAAAACGGCAGTTGGAGTAATCGAGCTCCAATTCGTCCATCACACGATTTGAAAGAGAGCAGAGCTCTCTGAAAGGCCTGTAGGTAGGAGAGGGGACGATAATCCTCTCGCCCTCTTCTGTAAAGGCATCTATTGAAAGTGCTATGCCGTGTAAAAGCCCCATCGAGTATGTTATCTTATCCTTTTCGACGCACCAATTGTGCTTTCTCTTAAGCCATTGTGAGAAGATATCTTCCAAATCATCGAATACAGGGTAGCCGTAGACTCCGCTCTCACTTATCTTTCCGGCTTTTTCAATTACTTCGTCGGGAGAGTAGAAGTCCATATCTGCAACCCAGAAGGGTAAAGCATCTTCGTTGGAGCATATGGAATTTAGCGCTTTTTTATTCCATTTAACAGAGTTTGTGCTCCTTCTTTCGGGAGCTGTATCGAATGAGTGCATAACGTTTCCTTTTTGCCTCATTATACAATTTTCCGGCCTCTGTTGTCATTCGTATAGGACGAACTTCTCTACTCGTATTGACTGAGGACATAGCTCTTTGGTTAGTAAGCCCGGACAAATGGTTTCAAGTAATTAGGGTAGCAAAAAGGTATTCTGGTTCTTCATCGAGTCTTAGAGAGTGAAAAGGGAATAGAGATATAAATTGATGAGGTTGATACAATACAGCAATGATTTACAGAATACTTAATAGTTGACAATCGGCAACTATAAACTCTGACTGTATTTTAGCCAGTCTAGGTCGATGAATTTGAATGGCTGGGATAAACACGAAATCAAAGCATCAGGAGACCTGCGTTATAGAGAGTGATGCTCATACAAAAAAGTCTCCGTTTATAATCTTTTGAAGAGTTCTTCGAGTTTAATACCTTCCGCTATTATCTTCTTTTCCCTCTTTGATGTGATGGCGTTCTGGGGACAGAAGGAGAAGCAGGAAAGGCATTGAATGCACATGTTGTGGATGTTTGCCCTGCTTCTTTCAATTGTAATGTTGGCCATCGGACATAGGCGGGCACATATGGCGCAGCCGTTGCAATTATTGCTTACATTCAAATCTTCGGGGAGGGTGGGCTTATTAAGGCGTTCGGTAATCTTCTTCTGAAGTCTATAGGTAAAAGATGCACTTGGAAGAAGAATTTTCTCATCGTTTGTTTCCTCTACTATCTTCTTGAGTTTTTCTTCTTCCTGAGGAAGTTTAACAGAATTGAAGTATGAAAGATTGAGGTCGCTGTCCTCAATTTCCTTCTCAACTATTCTTCCGTTGAAGCTCTTTCTGTCACTAAGAACGGCAATGGAGAAGATGTAGCCAAGCTTTGAGTTATCACGGAGTTTGAGCTTTTCTACGGCTTTTTTCATCGGATAAGGGAGTCCTGAATTTGGTGTTGAAAATACAAAGCCGAGAACATCTGTGTCCTTTGGGATTTCATCTCCCCTGCACACGTCGATAAGGTAGTCGGGAGAGAAAAGCCTTGCGCTCTGTAATGCGTGACCTGTTGTCGAGTAGTAGAGAACTGTCTTCACTTTCTTTCGAGCTCCTTCAAGAGGGTATAGAATGTGGGGAACGTAACATCGACTGCATCTGTGTTGTCTATAACCGTTGCTTCATCTGTCTTTGTTCCTGCAATGGAGAGCGCCATTATTACTCGGTGGTCGGCGTGGCCGGAGACAAAGCCTCCACTGAGATGACCTTTCCCGTTTATAACAAGGCCGTCAGGAAGTTCTATTATGTCGGCACCGAGCTTTTCAAGCTCTGTTTTCATCACGCTTATTCTGTCTGTTTCCTTTATTCTTGCCTGTGCGACATTTTTGAAAACAATCCTTTCATTCGAGTAGCATGCAAGAACCGAGAGTGCGGGAAGTGCGTCGGGAATGTCGTTTATATCCCATTCTCCTCCCTTGATTTTCTCCCCACCGGTAACAGTTACGCACATGCCGTTCCATACTATGGTGCATCCCATATCCTCCAATACTTCAAGTATTCTCCTGTCGCCTTGGGTTGTATTTCTGTCTAGTCCATTGATTGTAATACTTGTCTTGTGTAGGGCGGCGAGAACAAAGAAGAAGGAGGCCGAGGAGAAGTCTCCTTCGATATATTCATCAAGTACGCCATAGCTCTGGCGTCCCTTTATGCAGCTCTCCATAAGGTCTTCTGTCTGTGTAAATGTGATATTCTCCCTTTTTAGCCACCACCTCGTCATCTCGACATACGGCTTTTCATATAAAAGAGAGCAGGTTATCCTCGAGTCATTCTCTGCTTTCGGAAGGGCAAGTAGAAGCCCCGAGAGGTATTGGCTTGTCTTACATTCAATTGTCGTGTCGCCTCCTTTGAGAGGACCTTTTATGTAGGCCGGAAGGAAGCCGTCGGAACTCTTTACTTCGGCGCCGAGTTCTTTCAGGGAGTTTAAAAGAGGAAGAAAAGGTCTTTTTTTCAGCTGCTCGTCTCCTGTAACGATGAAAGGTGTGGAGTAGAGTGCAAGGATGGGCAGAAGCAGCGCACATGTTGTCCCGCTGTTAAGACAGTCGATAGTGATGCTGTCATCTTGAAGTGTAAGGTTTGAGGAGTCGAGATATAAACTGCCGTCGCTGCACTCTTCGACTTTGACGCCGAGGGCCTTTACAGCATTGACTGAGGCAAGTGTATCACTTGAAAAAAGGCTGTGGCGTATTCTTGATTTTCCACCTGCCATCAAGGCTATTAAAACAGCCCTGATTGTCTGGCTCTTCGATGCGGGTATTGTTATAACACCGCTATATTCAGCTCTAGTTATAGTCATGTTTTAATTGTAGAGAAAATCGGGGTGAAGAGGAAGAGAAAGTGTTTATATAATAACATTATTTATGTTTTTTATACAAAATGTTGCATATTTATTCTCCTTTTATTGAAAATGTTTTATTCATTTGGTAGCATTCGTCCAAATTTTACATAGAGGTTCTGTCGATATGAATCCAAAAACTATAGGCTATATTATCAAAAGAATACTGCTTGCCATCCTGACGGTATGGATTGTAATGACTATAACCTTCTTTGTTATGCATTTCGTTCCGGGCGGACCGTTTGCTAGCGAGAAGGCCGTCTCCCCGGCAGTTCAGGCAGCGCTCGAGGCAAAGTATGGACTGGACAAACCCTTAATGGAGCAGTACTGGTCATATATTGTAGATATCTTGACAAAGTTCGATTTCGGACCGTCACTCAAGCAGAGGGGAAGGATGGTCATTGATGTAATGAGCGATGGTCTCAAAACATCATTCAAGCTCGGAATCCGTGCAGCTCTCTGGGCTACAATCGTTGGGGTTGTTCTCGGTGCTGTTGCAGCTTTAAAGCGTAATACTGTACTTGATAGGGTTATCATGGTTTTTTCAACAGCATTTGTTTCGATGCCGTCATTCATCATGGGGTCGCTGTTACTTCTTATCTTTGCCGTGACGCTGAAGTGGCTTCCGGCAAACGGCGAGACATCAAAGGGGTTGATTCTGCCGATTATTACACTCGGTCTCAGTCCTATGGCGCATATAATCCGTTTAACACGTTCGAGTATGCTCGATGTACTGGGCCAGGACTATGTAAGAACAGCCAAGGCAAAGGGCGTCGCCCCATGGAGAATCATCTTCGGCCACTCTTTAAAGAATGCCCTCATTCCTGTCATCACATATGTCGGACCGATGCTTGCATATATCGTCACAGGCTCTCTTGTCGTCGAACAGATTTTCGCTGTCCCAGGAATCGGAAGGGCCTTTGTACAGTCGATCATCAATCGTGACTATCCGCTAATTATGGGAACAACAATCATGCTCTCGTCGCTGATTGTCGTCATGAATCTCCTTTCCGACATCCTATATAAGGTTGTCGACCCGAGAATCGATTTCAGCTGAGGAGGAAAGAGGTGTTAAACAGACATAAACCATTCAGCATCCAGCAGGATTTAAGTTCATTCATCCCGGCAACGGATGATGAAAAGGCATATATGGTCCAGATGAGGCCTTCGTCCACATTTTTCAAGGACGGTCTCAAGAGATTCAGAAAGAACAAGGTTGCGATGATTAGCTTTGTCGTTATCGTAATCATTACGCTTTCCTGTATCTTCATTCCTTTCTTCTGGCCTTATTCATATGATGCACAGCTCGGTATAACACCAGGTAAACCTGTCGACTCATCATATAAGAATCTCTCTCCATTCGAGTACGGGAAGACCGAGCTAAAGAGAATAGAGAACGGGGAGAAAATCTTTCCTCATATCTTCGGCACCGACAGTGCGGGGCGTGACTACTTCATACGTATTGTATACGGCACGAGAATTTCACTCGCAGTCGGATTCTTTGCATCAATCATCGTTCTTGTCATAGGTCTTACAATCGGAAGTATCTCAGGCTATTTCGGAGGTAAGGTCGACCTTGTCATAATGAGGGTTGTCGATATAATCTACTCGCTGCCCGACATGCTTATGATAATTCTTCTAGCCTCTGTTATACGTGACCCACTTTCAGAAGCATTGGAAGGAACTGTATTTGAAAAGATTGGAAGTAATATCATCTCTCTCTTTATTGTCTTCGGCCTTCTTTATTGGGTAAGTATGTCACGTCAGATCAGAGGGCAGATACTCTCCTTAAGGGAGCAGGAGTATGTTCTTGCTGCACGTACAGCCGGGGCAAAGGGCAGGTGGATTATTACAAAACACCTTCTTCCCAACTGTATTTCGGTAATCATCATCTCCACGGCTCTTCAGATTCCGTCGGCAATTTTTACTGAAAGCTATCTATCGTTCTTGGGACTTGGTGTCAACGCGCCTATGCCGAGTCTGGGGTCTCTGGCATCCGATGCTCTCAACGGTATGTATTCATATCCTTACAGATTGGTTATTCCTGCTGTAATCATCTCGCTGATTGTCCTTTCACTCAATCTTTTCGGCGACGGATTGAGAGACGCATTCGACCCGAAACTTAACAGCTGACAGAGGAGGAAAAGTATGGCACTTTTAGAAGTAAAGAATCTTGAGACCTCCTTCCATACAGACAATGGAGAGGTTAAAGCAGTCAATGGTGTTTCCTTCTTCCTTGACCATGGTAAGGTCCTCGGAATAGTGGGAGAGAGTGGAAGCGGTAAGAGTGTAACGGCATATTCGATTATGCAGATTCTTGCTCCGACTGCTGAAATAAAGCCGACATCGTCAATTAAGTACAACGGTCAGGAACTCGTAGGAGCCGGGGAAAAGACAATGAGACACATAAGGGGCGGTAAGATTTCGATTATCTTCCAGGATCCGATGACATCCCTTAATCCGACATATACAATTGGGCATCAGCTTATTGAGGCAATTCTTCTCCACACCGATAGAACACGCGAGGAGGCAAGAGAGAGGGCAATTGAAATGCTGAAGCTTGTCAACGTCAACGAGCCGGAGAGACGTATGAAACAATACCCGTTTGAGTCCTCGGGAGGAATGAGACAACGTTTTATGATAGCTATGGCCCTTGCATGTGAGCCCGACATCCTGATTGCTGACGAGCCGACAACAGCCTTGGACGTCACAATCCAAGCTCAGATACTCGACTTGATGAAGGACTTGCAGAAGAAACTGGGTATGGCAATTATTCTTATCACACACGATTTAGGAGTCGTAGCTCAGATGTGTGACGAGGTTGTTGTTATGTATGCCGGATCAATCTGCGAGCAGGGAACTGCAGACGAAATCTTCTATAACCCAAAGCATGAATATACCAAGGGGTTGATGAGAAGTATACCGACGGCAGATACTGCCGGAAAGAAACTTCAGCCGATAACAGGTACCCCGATTGACCTGTTGAATATGCCCTCCGGATGTCCATTCGCCCCCAGGTGTGAGAAGGCGATGAAGGTATGCCTGAGAGAGCGTGCGGAGAGAATGCTTATCAACCAAGACCATATGTCGGCATGTTGGATGAACGTCAAGGAAGCACTCGAGGACGGAACAGCCACAATCGCTAAGGAGGCCCAGTGATGGAAGAGAAGACTCTTGTAGAAGTAAAAAACCTTAAGCAGTATTTCGATATTAATATGGGTTTTTTCAAGACAAAGCCTCTCAAGGCCGTTGATGATATTTCATTCGACATCAAGAAGGGTGAAACATTGGGCCTTGTCGGAGAATCGGGATGTGGAAAAACAACAGCAGGACGCTCAATTCTCCACTTATATAAGCCCACAGGCGGTGAGATTATATATGACGGTGTGAAGGTGAGTAAGGCGACGATGAATGATTACCGCAAGAAGGCTACCATGGTCTTCCAGGACCCCTATTCATCGCTAAACCCGCGTATGACTGTTGAGGATATTATCGCAGAGCCGCTGGATGTCCACAAAATGTACTCCTCCAGACAAGAGAGAAGAGAGAGAGTATTAGAGCTCATGAACTATGTCGGGCTCAATAGCGAGCATGCCTCCCGTTATGCCCATGAGTTTTCCGGCGGCCAGAGACAGCGCATAGGAATAGCCCGTGCAATTGCCGTTAACCCGGAATTCATTGTCTGTGACGAGCCGGTATCTGCACTCGATGTGTCGATTCAGGCCCAGGTAATCAATATGTTTGTCGAGCTTCAGGAGAAGATGAACCTGACATATCTTTTCATTGCACATGACCTTTTGGTTGTAAGACACATCTCAAATAGAATTGCGGTTATGTACCTTGGTAAGATGGTCGAACTTGCGGAGGCAGGGGAGATTTATTCTCATCCGCTCCATCCGTACTCACAGTCACTTCTCTCCTCGGTTCCGGTACCTGACCCGAAGAAAGCCAGAGCAAACCAGCGCATCATCCTCTCAGGCGATATTCCTTCTCCCCTCAATACACCCTCGGGATGTCCATTCAGAACCCGTTGCCGCTTTGCCTCAAAAGAGTGCGAAGAGAGCATGCCTGAGTTTAAAGAGGTGAGCCCCGGCCATTTTGTTGCCTGTCACAAAGTAAAGTAGTAAGAGAGAGCCGCTGGGCTCTTTCTTCAGTTTTTCACGGCCCCCGGGATTCTAAGCCTTCAAAATTCATTGTCCGAAAAATAGCACATTTGACGACAAATCAAAAAAATGTGTAAGTGACAAAAGATAATCCTTAACTCTGCGTACATCAAAATATTCTTTTATGATATGATGTAAAAACGGAGGTGCATAATGAAAGATATACTCGTAGGAAACTGCTCCTTTGAAACCTTGATTCAAGATAATTCTTTGTATGTCGACAAAACGAAATATCTTTATCCTCTAATCAGAAAAATAGGTGGCTATTATTTTCTTTCCCGCCCTCGGAGATTCGGTAAGTCTCTCTCGCTGAGTACGCTTGAAGCAATCTTCAAGGGAAAAAGAGAGCTTTTCAAGGGATTATACATAGATAGTATGGATTATGATTGGAAAGAGTACCCCATAATCCATTTAAACTTCAGTGATATTGCCTTCAGGAATGCAGATGAGCTTGAAAGTAAAATCAGGATTGCTCTTTTGAAAATTGCCGGACAATACAATGTTACTATTGATTCCAGTTATGCTTATGACGATGTATTTAAAACATTGATTGAGGTCCTGAGCGGAAAAGAGAAGGTCGTTGTCCTTATAGATGAGTACGACAGTCCCCTCACAAACAACATCAACAGTGATAACATTGAAGAAATAAGAAAGGTACTAAGAGGATTCTATTCTGTAATCAAATCCCATGATGCCTATATACGTTTCTGTTTTATCACAGGGGTAACGAAGTTTTCTAAAGTCAGCATATTCTCGGCGATGAACAACCTCATGGACATTTCGATTATGGATGAGTATTCCTCTGCGCTCGGCTACACTCAAGAGGAGCTTGAGACTTATTTTGCTGAATATATCGAAAACGGCGCAGAAAAGAACAGGACTACAAAAGAAGAGTACCTCGGGAAGCTCAAGTATTGGTATGACGGCTATCATTTCACAG
>CAVFNE010000045.1:0-12816 GCA_963623755.1 Muribaculaceae bacterium
ATGTTCAAGAATCCAGTCATCCCAGGCTTTGCTCCCGACCCCTCAGTCGTCTTTTATAACGGCTTTTATTATCTTGTGAACTCAACATTCGAGTATTTTCCCGGTATTACCATCTGGAAAAGCAAGGACCTCGTTTCATGGCAGTATCTCAGAAGCGCACTCACAGATGAAAAGGCTTTAAATCTCGAAAAGGCAAAAGCGAGCTCTGGGCTCTATGCCGCAACAATCCGTGTAAACAATTCGGGACGCTTCTATATAGTAACAACGAATAAATTCACACTCGGCAATTTCGTCATATATACCGACGACATTGAAAACGGCCTCTGGTCCGAGCCGAAGGCGATAGTAAAAGACGGAATAGACCCGTCCCTGCTCTTTCTTCCCGACGGCAGGTGTTTCTACACATCCAACGGAAAAGCCGACGGCGTAAAAGGAATAGTCGGCGCGTTCATCAATCCCGATACGGGAGAACTGTTTGGCAAACTGAAACTCCTCACCTCAGGCTGCGGTGGCGCATCCGTCGAAGGACCGCATATCTATTACAAGGACGGTTGGTACTACCTTATGGAAGCTGAGGGGGGAACGGAGTACGGTCACCATGAGGTAATATTGAGGTCAAAAAACATCTACGGCCCGTATGAGAAAAACCCTTCAAACCCTATTCTGAGCCATGTAGCAAGAAAAAGCCACCCGATACAGGCTGTAGGACACGCTGACCTTATCCGGGACGAAGGCGGGAAATGGTGGGCAGTTTTTCTCGCAATACGTGTTAAGCCAAGGCCACTTTTACATCACCTCGGGCGCGAGACATTCCTTGCTCCAGTTGAATGGAAGGACGGCTGGCCTGTTATAGGAGAGGAAGGAAACGTCGAACTCGAATACGACTCGGGCCCCGAACAGAAGAGGCAGAGAGACTATTCTGTTCTGTTCTCAAAAGACCTTGAGAAGTACCCGTACCTCAAGGTACGTGTGCCTAAAAATGAAGCTTATATCCTCGATAGAGAAAAGAAAACATTAACACTTCACGGAGAGGAGAACATCAATACTCCTCTAGGACATCCGACGATGCTACTTTTCAGAGAGAGGGGATTCAATGAAAGAATGAGTGTTAAACTAGATTTGAAGAGGCTCACGGGAAAAGCGGGAATAACGACATTTCTTTCAAGTGATTATCACTACAGAATGGAAGTGGATAAAAAGTGTGACAGGGTTACTGTTTCACTCATCAGGCACATCCACGACTTCGAGGCAATGACGGAGAGGATATCGCTTCCAATTACCGATGATATACTACACTTGGAAATCAAATGTGATGACGAGAACTACTACTTCTTCGTCGAAGGTACACAATTGGCTGAGGCGACAGTCTACGCCCTTGCCGCTGAGGGGTGCATGAACATGTGCTTCACGGGCACTCTCTTCGGAGTATATGCTGCATTCGGGGATGCTGTTTTCCTCGATAAAATAGAAATGGAAAGTATCAGGGAAAAGGAGAAAGAGGAAAAATGAAGAAGACTGCAATAATAACAGGTTCATCAAGAGGTATCGGCCTTGCTACTGCCAGGGCCCTTGCTTCTGACGGCTTCAATATCGTAATGGTTGCAACAGGAGACAGGGAGAAAAACGAAAAGGCAATTACAGAAGTAGAGGATTTAAAAGTGGATGTTCTCTATGTAAAGGCCGATGTTTCAAAGAGCGAAGATAGAAAGAGGATTGTGGACGAAACAGTTGGAAGGTTTGGGAGAATCGACGTACTCGTCAACAATGCGGGAGTTGCGCCGCTTGAGAGAAGAGACCTCCTGGAGATGACTGAAGAGTCATACGACAGAGTTATGACAATCAACACAAAGAGTAATATGTTCATGACTCAGGCTGTTGCAAGAGTTATGGTTAAGCAGGAGCTCATCAACGGCAGAAGAGGATGTATCGTCAACATTTCATCGTGCTCGGCAGAGGTATCGAGTACATCACGCGGCGAATATTGCATTTCGAAGGCAGGAATCAGTATGCTTACCACCCTCTATGCCGATAGACTTGCCGGGGACGGGATCCTCGTCAACGAAGTCAGGCCCGGCGTCATCGCAACAGATATGACTCAGGCTGTCGAAGAAAAATACACCCGCCTCATCAAAGACGGCCTCTTCCCCATTGCCCGCTGGGGAAAGAGTGAGGATGTTGCTTCTGCTGTGAGTGCACTTGTTTCCGACAAGTTCCTATATACAACGGGAAACCATATAGATGTCGACGGTGGCTTCCATATCAAGAGGCTGTAGAGTATGAATAACGAAAGAATTAAGGTAAATACCGTCGTAGTCGGCACCGGAGCAAGTGGATACAATGCTGCCGTATCTTTAAAAAAGAACGGAGTTGATGACATTCTCCTTATAAGCGAAGACAGACTTTCCGGAACGAGCCGTAACACGGGAAGCGATAAGCAGACTTACTATAAACTCACCCTCAGCGGAGGCGGGAGCGACAGCGTAAGAGCAATGGCGGAGACACTATTCTCCGGGAAGGCAGTCGATGGTGATATAGCACTTGCAGAGGCAGCGGGAAGCACACAGGGCTTCATGCACCTATGTCTATTAGGTCTACCCTTCCCAGTCAACAGCTACGGCGAATTTGTGGGCTACAAGACTGATCATGACCCGAGAGAGAGGGCGACAAGTATTGGGCCCTATACATCGCGCGAAATGACAAGGGCGCTCGAGAAGGAGGCGGAAAGCTTGGGGGTTGAGTACCGCGACAAACTTCAGGTGGTAAAAATCCTTTCTGACGGAAAAAGAACATACGGCCTTATTACCCTGAACACGGAAAAGAACACTTACGTTACAATTGAAGCATATAACATCGTCTGGGCAACCGGAGGCCCCGGCGGCATCTACTTCTCTTCAGTCTACCCTGTAAGCCAGCACGGCTCAACAGGGCTTGCATTCGAAGCCGGAGTAAAGGGAAGAAACCTGACAGAATGGCAGTTCGGACTCGCGTCTCTCAATCCAAGATGGAACGTCTCGGGAACATATATGCAGGCCCTTCCTAGATTCTACTCAACAGAAAAAGACGGAAGCGACGAGAAGGAATTTCTATCAGATTTCTTCTCATCCCCATCAACTCTTCTGACATCTGTGTTCCTCAAAGGCTACCAATGGCCTTTCGATGTGAGAAAAGTCAACGGCGGGAGTTCGATTATCGACATTCTTGTATATATCGAAGAACTTAAAGGAAGAAGAGTTTTCTTAGACTTTACCTCTGACCCTCTCGGCGGTGACTTCTCATTCGAGTCGCTCTCAGAGGAGGCATATAAATACCTCTCATCAGCCGGAGCACTTGTTAAAAAGCCGATTGAAAGACTCAGAATAATGAACAGCCCCGCAATCGATTTCTATAGAGAGAAGGGAGTCGACCTCGAGAGGGAAAGCCTTGAGATAGCACTATGCGCCCAGCACAACAACGGAGGACTGGAAATAAACAAATGGTGGGAGAGCAACCTCAATGGCTTCTTTGTTGTCGGGGAAGCTGCAGGAAGCCACGGCATCTACCGCCCCGGAGGATCTGCACTTAACGCCGGCCAGGTGGGCTCGGCAAGAGCTGCTCTATACATTTCAGAACGAAGAAACGAGAACAAACACAGTAAAGAAGAGTTCAGTGCTGTACTCGAAAACTCTTTGACACAACTGGAGGATATCGAAGTGGCTGCAAAGGGAGACGAGAGCAACGTGAAGGCCTTGATGGAGGAGTTCGAGAAGAAGATGAGCGTCTCAGGCGGTGCTATTAGAAATGAGGATGAGATGGAGAAACTACTATTAGAAATCGATGGTCTTCTCTCGTCATTTAAAGAAAAAGTGCGTTACTCCTCTCCTGAAGAGCTTAAAGATGTCTACCTCTTGAGAGATATGCTCATAACACAGAAGTGCTATCTCGAGAGCATGATTAACTACATAAAAGAGGGAGGAAAGAGCCGTGGGAGTGCACTCTACACAGATAAACACGGCTTGAAACCCTACCCTGCGCTTCCCGACATATTCGTTTTCAAACTCGACGACGGGGAAAAGGACAATTTAGTGCAGGAGATGACATACAAAAACGGAAAATGCTCATTCACATGGCGAGTAGTACGGCCCATCCCCGATGACGACAATTTTTTCGAGAACGTATGGCGCGGTTACAGGGAAAATAAAAACGTAAGGTGAATCAAAGGAGAAGAAAAAATGGCAGAACATGAGAAATTCCACTATAAATCACTGGATGAGCTGAAAGCGAAGTGTACTCAGCTGGGATTTTCACTTCCCTTTGCTGAGGACACAAAAATATTATCAACACCTCTCAAAGTAAGAAATGTCACCCTGAATAACAGACTCGGCTCGGCTCCGATGGAGGGTGCGGATTCACTTCTTGACGGCAGTCCGTCGTCCTACACTCTGAGGCGCTATAAAAAAGTTGCTGAAGGTGGAGCCGCAATAATGTGGTTCGAGGCAATCAGCGTAGTAGAAGAAGGAAGAAGTTCCCTCACTCAGCTTCTTCTAACAAAAGAAAACGTAGATGCTTTCAAACGCTTGACAGATGAAATAAGAGAGGCGGGACTAAGGAAAAACGGGTATGCTCCATTTCTTGTCTGTCAGGCAAATCACTCTGGGCGTTATTCAAACCCCAGGAACAAACCCGCCCCGCTCATTGCATACAGGCACCCGTGGCTCGAAGAGTTCAGAGCTGCCGATGACACATGTATAGTCAGCGACGACTATCTCAAGAGTATGGAGGAAAAGTTCGGAGAAGGCGCAAGATTGGCTAAAGAAGCAGGTTTCGATGCTGTAGATATCAAACAATGTCACGGATACCTGTTTCAGGAGGTTGCATCAGGCTTCTATAGAAAAGGTGAATACGGTGGAAGCTACGAAAACAGATTGAAGCTCCTCTTTAACTCCATAAAGGCAGCAAAGTGCTGGGAAGATGATTCATTCATGGTCACCGCAAGAATAGGTATCTATGACGGTTACCCTGAATACGCAGGCTTCGGACAGGACCTTAAAACTATGGAGATGGACCTCTCGGAGCCGGTAAGACTTGTGAAAGATCTTAAAGCACTCGGCCTCGATATGGTAAATCTCACAATGGGCAACCCATATGCAACAACACATGTCACACGGCCCTTCGATGCCGGAAAATACCCACCAAACGAACACCCACTAGAAGGAATAAACAGGATGATTAAAGGCATTGGGAAAGTCAAGAAGGAAGTTCCCAGCATGATTGTTCTGGCCTCTGCACCGACATACCTCAGAGAATTCAGTGACCTCTATACAGCCGGCGCTGTCGAAAGTGGCCTCTCGGACGGCATGTTATTCGGTAGAATGCAATTTGCAGACCCCGACTTTGCAAACGAGATAAAAAAAGGGAGAATCGACAAAAGCCGCATCTGCCTTACATGCGGCAAGTGCGGAGATCTCATAAGAGCCCATAAGCCCACAGGCTGTGTCATCAGGGACAACAAGACCTTCATGCCCTTCTACAAGGAATTTTTAGAAGAGAAGAAAACCCTACCCTCCAACTTCAGAGGTTGAGAACATCACGGGGCAGGTAAAACTGCCCCCTCCTTTAAAGCCTCAAGCGGCCTGATCTTTTAAATGGAGACGACATTGGAAACAAGAATAGGAACAAAGAGCCTCTTTCTACTTATCAACTCCGTATATTATAACAATTTATAGCCCAATTGACAAAGTTCGGGGGGGGCCTACACTTGTGTGCAGTAAGACTCTATCTGTCTTAAACAGGAGAAAAAAATGAAGAAGACTTTTATTGTTCTTTTGATAGTATTGCTCTCTGCAACACTATTCATTTCATGTGATGACAAATTACCGACAGCACATAAAGTAACATTCGACTCCGACGGAGGAAGTGATGTTGCTTCTGTAGAGGTAGATGACAAAGAGAAGGTAACAGAACCTACAGCACCTACCAAGCCCGGCTATGTTTTCAAGTATTGGTCACTTGACGGCACTGATGAGTTTAACTTCGATACAGCTATTACAGATGATATAACTCTTAAAGCTGTCTGGAGAATGCTTGAAGCTGGGGACACTGTCACACTCGGCACTGTTACATGGTCTGTACTCGCCGTCGATACAGATGACACAGCCCTGCTGATAAGCCAGGATATTCTGGAGAAAAGACAATTTCACTCCAGCGATACAAACTCTTATAATAACTCTGATATCCATACCTACCTTAAGTCTGATGAATTCCTAAAGAAGTACGGCCTCAAAAAAGATTACATGGTAAAAGTTGATGTCACTTCCACTATTGAAAGAACTACAAAAGACGAAGGTTCCGACTATGTATTCCTTCTCTCAGGGACTGAGGTTGATTACTTCTTTAAAAATGACGCAGAAAGAGTTGCGAAATTTAATAGTGAGGCTACAGATTGGTGGTTGCGTTCAAAGGGAAATACGGATAATTATGTTCGTATTGTTGATAAGGATGGCGCCATTATTGCTGATAACGTTGCAAAAAGCAGCTCCCCTACAGACACCGATACAGGTCTGCGTCCTGCTTTCTGGTATAAGTGGAACTAAAAAGAAGGCAAAAATCGGGAGAGAGCTCCCACATGAAGGCTTACGGCTTTCTGGAGACTTTTCTATTACCTTCAATTAGCGAAAACATTAAGCCATGCTCCTAGAGTCGCCTTCGTTGCTTCTTGTCTACAAGTGGATGACCGTTAAGTCAAGAGCATTGAGAACACAGCTCGTACAACTTTATCGATTCTTTATATTATAACAATTTATAATCCAATTGACAAAGCTTGGGGGCGTACACTTGTGTGCAGAAAGACTCTATTTGTCTAAAAGGAGAAAACAATGAAGAAAACTCTTATTGTTCTATTGATGGCATTGCTCTCACTGGTGCTTATAGTCTCATGTGATGATAAAATAACTGACTCTGAAAACACCACACCCACCAAAACCTACAAGGTAGGCGACGTTATCGAACTCGGTAAGAATGGTGAGGCAGCAATCGAATGGATTATGCTCGATGTTGATACAGAAGGCAAAACAGCCCTGCTATTAAGCAAAGATATTCTGATAACCAGTGTATTTGACACTTCAACCAACGTTTACACGAAATCTTTTGTTCGCAACTTCATCAACGGCATTGACGGTGAATTTGATTTTTTCGAAAAATATGGTCTCAAAAAAGATTATATGCAAACGGTTTCTTTCTCAGAAGATGTGAAAAAACCAATAAAGACGATAACGGTGAAGACTATTTATTCTTACTCTCATGGACTGAAGCTAGCAACACCAGCTACTTTGCCGATGATGCTGCGAGAGTTGCAAATCTAAATGGTACAGGGACTTGGTGGTGGTTATGTACGTCTTATAAATCGTCAAGTGGAAGTGATAATGTTTGTAATGTTACCAGAAATGGATCGATTAATAATACTGATGAAGCAAAAAACAAAGTGTCTAAGGAGCCCAATAGTCAGTTGGGTGTACGTCCTGCTTTCTGGTATAAATACTAAATCAGAATACAGAATCGCTCATATGATTCCTTCGCCCACCCAATATGGTCTCCGGCTCTCCGGAGGCTTTTCTTTGTCTCAATATAAAGAAATATTAAGTTCAGCCTGCTCTTTTGTCACCTTCTGAGAGTCTTTTGTGTCTGGGAAGCTCGTTATCTTCTTGTCTCACCTGCTATCCGCGCTTTTCATGAATGCCATTACATTCTCCCTTAGCCCGGGTGTAAAGCCATCGAGGCCCTCAATAGTGATTATCCTTTCATTCAACAATCTCATTAAGTTAATCAGGACCTTGGACCTGCTCATCTCGACAGAAAAGAGGGCGCACCAGAAGTCTTTATCTATGCGCTTTTGAAGGGTGTAGAATCGTTCTTCTGCACTTTCGTCTCCCTTAATGATTACCTCGTATCGATTTAAGAGTTTCTCAAGATGCCTCTCTCTCCAGAGTGGCACACGGGTTTTGAAGAGAACCCAGTCATTTTCATCCATTTCTCTGACCATTGTTTACCTCCCCACACTTTTTCAAATTAACCCCATTCTTGATAATGCCAAGGCAACGGAGAACGGAACTGCAGTCTCGGTGCGGAGAATCCTCTCGCCCAGGACTGTCGGAATAAAGCCTTTACTCATGAGATATTTTCTTTCTCTCCCGCTCCAGCCTCTCTCCCCTCCGATAGCAAGAGCCACGCTTTTACCTTTGAGATCCAACGATGAAAGAAGAACAGAGCCGACAACGTTATCAAGAAGGAGGGAAATATCACAAGCGGAGTTTTCAACTGCCTCTTCGAGGGAAGAGAGAACAAGGCATTCACTCACACGGGACGAACCAGATTGCATAGCCCCGTCAAGGAGAATGGACTTGTACTCACCCGATGTATATAGAGAGGACGAAGAGTAGCTTTTCTCTCCGAGGTCTGTTATGGGCAGAAGAAGTCTTTCCACCCCCATCGATGCACTCTCGCGAAGTATACGGCGCATACATATGGGCCTTGTCTGGGCGACAATGAGTGTTATCGGATAAGGCGTTGCACACTCTTTCTCCTTCGTATACGAGAAAGATATTCCGCCCTCTGTGTCCTCGGTAATTACGGCTTTTCCCTGAGATAAGTTTATTTCGCCGCACTTGAAAGCGTCACCTTTTTTAAGGTGAAGCACTTTTCTTATATGCTGAGCCCTGACATCAGAGGATGGAAAGAAAGATACTCCCGCCTCGAATAGTATTATGTTCACTTTGTTCTTCCGTAAAGTTTCGAGTAGTACTTAATCCCGCCGAATGACGGAGAGGTAATATCATCCGTTTTCATCTTCCAAGACCAATTGGATGTGCCGCATGTAGAGGGAACATTCATCCTCGCCTCTTCTCCAAGCCCTAATATATCCTGCATGGGGAAGATTACGTACATTGCCGAGCTCATCATGAGAGCACGGATCATACGCCACAATACATCGCCGTCCCCGCACTCGAAATAACGCCTTACAATATCCTTAGTCCTCTCGTCAAGTGAGTTGTACCAACCCAGAGTTGTGTTGTTGTCGTGTGTTCCCGTGTAGGCGACGGAGACTTCAGGGATATTATGAATAAGATACTCGTTTGTAGTATCGAATTCGCCGTTATTATCAAAACCGAATGCAAATTGCATTATCTTCATTCCGGGAAGGTTGTTATCGTCCCTGAGTTTCTCGACGCCTTCAGTAATGACACCAAGGTCTTCAGCAATAATCGGGAGATCACCGCCGAGTTCTTTCTTGATTGCATCAAAGAGCTTCTGCCCCGGGCCTTTAATCCAACAGCCGTTGATAGCCGTAGTCTCTCCCGATGGCACTCTCCAATAAGCCTCGAATCCTCTGAAATGGTCGATACGGATTATGTTACAAAGCTTAAGGGTTGCCTTTATTCTTTCTATCCACCACCTGTAACCGTCCCTTTCCATTGCATCCCAGTCATAGAGCGGGTTTCCCCATAGCTGCCCGGATGAGGAGAATGCATCAGGCGGGACACCGGCAGATGCTTTCTGCTGATAGTTCTCATCAAATTGCATGAGAGAAGTGTTTGTCCAGGCATCAACGCTGTCGGAGGCGACAAAGATTGGGATATCACCGACAATCTCGACGCCCTTTTTGTTTGCATACGCTTTCATCTTCTCCCATTGTTTATAGAAGAAGAACTGAAGAATCTTATAAACTTCAATCAGTTTCTTCTCTTCGCCTGTTGCCTTTTCTAAAGCCTTTTTATCCCTTACCCTCAATTTCTCAGGCCACTCGGAGAACCATCTTGAGTCGTTGTAGCGCGCACAGAGAGCCTGGAAGAGAGCATAGTCATCGAGCCACCAGCTGTTCTCTTTCTTAAAGTTTTCATACTCTTCTTTGTCTTCCTCTTCAGCAGACGAAAGGAATTTAGATGCAGCTTTGAATAACAGCGGCATCTTTATTCTCCTTGCTTCGGCGTAATCAACCCTCTCACTTTCTGCAGCTTTTACTAGAACATCCTCTATTTCAAGGTAACCCTCGAGATATAAAGAGCGTGGCGAAATGAAAAGTTCATTTCCTGCAAATGCCGAGCGGGAGGCATATGGCGAGTCGCCGTATCCTGTCGGGCCGGTAGGAAGTATCTGCCACAGCGTAATGCCGTTCTCTTTCAATGAGTCGATGAAGGAATATGCACTCTCTCCCAGATCTCCTATTCCATAAGGAGACGGAAGACTTGTTATATGGAGTAAAACCCCTGTCTTTCTTTCTTTATGTTTCATGGTGACAGTATAAACAAGTTGCCTTCATCTTGGAAGAGATTCAAAAAAACAGAAAGAGCCACCTATCGTGATGGCTCATATCTGTTCTGGATTTAATTACACCATGTTAGAGTTGCCTTTGTTGCACCCCACTTATTCTCATATCCGGATATAGAGCCGGAATATTTATTAATTTTTATCTCTGTCAAATTCTCACATCCTGAGAATGCATCTGTTCCAATATCAGTTACATTGTCAGGAATTACAATTGACCTCAAACCTGTACAACCTTTGAAAGCCTCAGCACCTATCTTAGTTATATTCCTCGTGATATCAATTGCAGTCAGCGCAGTATCCGAGAAAACTCCTTTAGCAAGAGCCGTCAGACAATCAGGAATTGTAACAGTTTTCAGGCTTTTGCATCCACTGAAAGCATACTCACCGATGGCCGTTACAGTGTTGGGAATTGTGACTTTACTCAAATTATCACAACCATAGAATGCGTTGTCTCCAATTGTTTTCACATTGCTGGGGATATCAATACCTGTTAATGCCGTACACCCAGAGAATGTAGCGTTTGAAATCGCAGTCAGCGAGGAAGGAATTGTAAAAGCCAACAAAGAAGCACAGCCGGAAAATACCCCTTCTCCAATTGTCTTTACACCATCAGGAACTGAAACACTTGATAAAGCCGTGCAACCGGAGAATGCATTATTTTCAATAGAAGTAACAGATGCCGGGATTATTACAGAAACAATACTTGTTGCATCTTTAAATGCGTCTTCTTTGATAGAAGTCACTTCCCATGCTCCAATTTTACTCGGAATCAATAAGTTCTTATGCTCTTTATCAGTTTTATTATAACTGATTGCCCCATACACATATGTAAAGTCAGAAGCATGTAGCACTGTGGTATCACTGCCAGCCCCCCAGGAAGAAGTTGAAGCAACACTTTCTGAAACCGTACCAATATATATTGATTTCAACATTGCACAAGATGCAAACGCTTTTTCATTTATCTCACCAACTCTACCCTGGATTTCAATTGTTTCAAGACTCGAGCAGTTGGCAAAAACCTCACTTCCAATTGAGGATATATTTCCAGGTACGGTAAATGATTTCAGCTTCGCACAGTCTTTAAATGCGACATTGCCAATTGATCCAAAATCTTCTCCTTTGATTGTAACAGAGGCAAGTTCTTTACAACCTGCAAACGCACTAACACCAATATAACAAACACTACTTGGAATTAAAATTGAGCCAAGACTTGTGCAATTAGTAAAGGCTCCTTCTTGAATTCTGAAAACTTTTTGCGATAATACAACTTCTTTCAAGCCGGAACATCCATAGAATGCGCTCTTTCCTATAGAAGAAACTAAAGTGCCACTCATCGAAACTGACTTAAGATTTGAACACTCTTTAAACGCATTATCTCCGATTAAAGTAACGTTTCTGCCTCCAATCTTTTCAGGAACAGTAACAACACTTGGAACTAGAGATTTATCAACAACTGTTAAAGCTCCATCTGCACTCAATTTGTAGTTCCCGCACGTTATATCTTTACCTGAAGGGGCGTACCAATAACCGGAAAGTGAATCGATATCATTAATTCTAATGGTCACTAAGTTCGAACATCCTGAAAAAACATCCGTATCCAATGTTGTCACTCCTGGGATATCCAATTCCTCCAAACTTGTGCAATTTTCAAAGAATCCTTCCTTGTTATGATTACCATATGATTTCAACTGTTTAATGCCGTCATGTAGGCTTGCACTTTTCAGCTTAGAACATCCATAAAACACCCCTGCCCCAATTTTTGTCACATTACTTGGAATCGTAATTGATTCAAGACTTGAACAATTATAAAAAGCAATATCTCCTATAGATGTTACTGAATTCGGGATTGTAATTGATGCAAGACTTGTACATTTATAGAATGCTCCGTCTCCTATGGATATTACAGAATTAGGGATTGTAATTGATGCAAGACTTGAACAGCCATAGAAAACATTATTTCCGATAGATGTCACTGAATCCGGGATTTCGATTGATACAAGACTTTTACAACCACAGAATGCATTGGCGCCTATGGACGTTATTGAATCAGGGAGGTTGATTGACTTCAAACTTGTACAACCTTGAAAGAATCCATACTCATTATACGTTTTTATCTGCTTGATTTTACTTTCAATGCTTACACTCTCCAGTTTGGAACACCACAAAAATACTGCCCCACCAATTTCTGTCACACTGCTTGGAATCGTAATTGATTTAAGACTTGAACAACCATAGAATGCATTATTTCCAATAGATGTTACTGAATCCGGGATTGCAATTGATGCAAGACTTGTACATTCATAGAATGCTCTGTTTCCTATGGATGTTACAGAATTCGGGATTGTAATTGATGCAAGACTTGTACATTTATAGAATGCTCTGTCTCCTATGGACGTTATTGAATTAGGGAGGTTGATTGACGTCAAACTTGTGCAACCTTCAAAGAATCCACATACATTGTATAATTTTATCTGCTTGATGTTACCTTCAATGCTTACACTCTCCAGTTTGGAACACCCA
>CAVFNE010000046.1:0-12510 GCA_963623755.1 Muribaculaceae bacterium
GTTACATACTCCATCAGTAACGGTATCATGTTCGGCGTTCTCTTCTATGTCATCCTCAAGGCATTTACAGGAAAGGCTAAAGAAATCAATGCTCCGACATGGATTCTCTTTGCTCTCTTTGTTGCTAAGATTGTCGTCAACACAATCTAAAAGAAAAGAAGACTTTATCCGCAGGTTAACGCCTGCGGTTTTTTTTAAATAAAGCCCAACAATATTTGTGTGTTGTGTGATTTTTGCAACAAAAAGCAACAAAAATTCTAGCTTTTTGGAGAATCCGTATTATTATAAAAGTACAAAAAAAGGAGAAACAAAGATGAACAAATTGACAGCAAAGGACCTTATTAATGCGTCGATGGGACGGGAGAACTGCGATCTCGTCATCAGGAACGCTGAGGTTGTTGATGTTTGTGGTTCTACCGTTTACAAAGCTGATGTCTATGTAAAGGACGGTTACATCGTAGGTTTTGATAATGATAGAAAAGCAGATAAGGAGATTGACGCTCAAGGTAAGTACCTTGTTCCGGGCTTTATCGACAGCCACTGCCACATCGAAAGCTCTCACCTCTCCCCCGGGGAATTTTCAAATGCCATTCTTCCATGTGGTACTACAACCGTTATTGCAGATCCCCACGAGATAGCAAACGTTGCAGGATTGAGCGCAATGGAATATATGCTTTCTTCTGCAAAAGATGCCGTGCTCGACATCTACTACATGTTCCCTTCCTGTGTTCCATGCACATTCTTCGAGCACTCGGGGGCAATTTTAAATGCAAAGGAAATCGAGCAGCTTATCGATAACGATAGAATACTGGGGCTGGGAGAGATGATGAACTATGTAGGCGTTGTAGGAGCCGACGAGACAATACTTGATAAGCTTGAAACATGCTACTCACGCAAAAAAATCATCGACGGCCATATTCCTTCAATCCGCGGTCAGGGACTCGACGCATATCTATCGGCAGGAATCCAGACTGACCATGAGTGTGAGACTCCTCAAGAGTTACAGGAAAAGGTAAGAAAGGGAATGTATGTCTTACTCCGTCAGGGAACTGTTTGTCGTAATGTTCTACAGCTCCTTCCCGGCGTCACAGAGACTAACTACCGCCGCTGTCTCTTCTGCACAGATGACAGACAGCCTCAGTCAATTACAAGAGAAGGCCACATCAACTACGGCGTAAACCTCGCAATAAGCCACGGCCTTGACCCATTAAAGGCAATTGCATGTGCAACTATCAACGCTTCAGAGTGCTATCATCTTTATGATAGAGGGATGATTGCTCCGGGTAAGAGAGCAGATTTCTTCCTTACCGATACCCTGGAAGAGATCAAACCGGTGAAGGTGTTTGTCAAAGGAGAAGAAGTTGCCGAGAACGGAAAGATTATCAAAAAGTCTCCTCATGTCGAGCCGTTCGGAGTCAAAGGCTCGGTAAAGGTAAAAGACCTTTCTCTCAAGACATTCTCACTTCCACTTAAGAGCGACAGAGTAAGGGTTATCGACATACTACCCGGTGGAGTTGTCACAGGTAAAGGTGAAGCCACAGTCAAGAGAGACGAGAACGGCGAATGGGTACATAATCCGGATGAAGACATATTGAAAGTGACAGTAATCGAGCGTCATAACGGTACGGGATACCACTCATCGGCACTTATCAGAGGATACGGGATAAAGCACGGAGCTATTGCAGATACAATTGCACACGACTCGCACAACATCATCGTTGTTGGCGACAATGATAGCGATATGCTCAAGGCTGTCGAGCAGCTTATAAAAATGGGAGGAGGAATCACAGTATTCAAGGACGGAAAGGAACTGGCATCCCACCCGCTTGAAATCGGGGGGCTAATGACAGACCTGCCTGTGGATGAAGTTGTCAAGTGTCTTGACGAGCTGCATGATGCAGTCGAGCACAATATGGAAGGCATGAACCCGGAAATAGACCCATTCATGACATTGTGCTTCATGGCTCTTCCTGTAATTCCATCATACAAGGTTACAGATTGCGGTCTCTTTGACGTAACACAATTTAAGTTCGTTGATGTTTCACTTTAAGCGATAAAATCATCTCTGCTCCGACTAATGCCGGGGCAGTTTTTCAAAGCTCGCTAATAAGTGAGGAGACTATTATCAACACTGCTCCTATTATCCCAGTCACCGACAATGATTCCCCCAGGACAATGGAAGACAACACCAAAGCAGACACTGGGTCTATGTAGCTGATAACGGCAACCGTATGAGCGCTCAAATTCTCCATTGCACCAAAGTAGAGCGAGTAGGCAAACCCTGTGTGAAAGACGCCGACAACAATGAGCATCAGGATAGAGACAGGCGTAAATGTCAATGATGAGATGTCTTCCCTCAAGATAATGTACGGAACAATTACAATCGATGCCGAAAAGAGCTGAATCATAGTCTTACATTGAGCATCAATACCTTTGATCCTCTTATTGAGTATAATTACAGTAGCATAAAGCGTTGCCGCACCAAGAGCATATATTATGCCTTTAAAATCTGATGACGAAAGGGTCGCTGCTGTTGTTAATCCCGACACAAGGGCCATCCCTATAACAGAAGAGATAACGCACATGAGTCTCTTAAGAGTAATCTTTTCGCCGAGAAAGAAAGGAGAGAGCAGAATCAATATTGCAGGCTCCATGTAATACGATAGGGTTGCAACCTGGACTGAAGTGTAGTTGTAGCTTTCAAAAAGAAGAATCCAGTTTCCCCCGATAACGGCCCCTGTGAGACATAGGAGAATAAGGTTTTTCGTCCCGACTTTGACTTTTTTCTTCTTCTGTATTTTGAGAAGGACCAACAGAAACAGCCCCCCGAGGAGACCACGGCTGAGCGCAAGAATACCGGACGGAAGTGGAATGCAGCGTCTGAATAATCCGATGGTTGAGAAAACAAGCATGGAGAAGATCGCATTAAAGTAACTTCTATTCATAGTATCCTTTCCCCTCCAACAGCCGACGCTTTATGATGATAGCCAAAAGGACGCCATGTTGAAAGAGAAATTACTCCTCTTCTCTCATAAACTCAGCTCCAAGCTTTTTCATCCCATCAGCTATCTCTTTTGCAACCCACTCTGCGCCTTCAGGCCTGAGGTGTGTATCATCTGTTTTTCCCTCGGGAAAGTTTTCATATAAGTCAGCGCCGAAATGCATGTAGTACCTTCGGCTCTCCTCTTCGCCCAGCAGGCTGAGGTCCATCATAAGGGGAAGGGTTATATCGAGAACGGGAATAGAGAGTTGATGGCCCGCTATTTTAACTGCGGCTACATAGTCCTTGTGGGTGTCTTTTGCCCTGTGCCCGTCAAACTTATGACGCGGGACCGGTGTGACGAAGTAGACTTTACAGCCTTTACTAATGAAAGCAGACGCAATGTATTTGAGGTCAGCTATATAGCTTGTAAATGCATCAGTTCCCCTATCGTCGGTCTTTTCATCGTTGTGCCCATACTCTACGATAACACTATCTCCCTCTCCGGCTTCAAAGAGAGCTGATGTGATAATGCCTTCCTTCAAAGCCGATCGCGTCGAGCGTCCGTTTTTTGCATAGTTCAAGAGGCTCCAGTCATTTTTAATGTAGGGGAAGAATTTTTCACCCCAGCCTGTCTCCGGACGGGCTTCTCGATCCTTTATTGCACAAGTTGAATCACCAAGTAAAAAGAGTTTATTCATATGGTTATCCTAACAAAAAATGAGGTAGTTTTTCACTACCCCACTCATTCAGAGTTTTTAAATTATCTCTGTACTCTTCCCGAGCCGTCACCCTTACAGAGAGCTTCAACTTCACTGAGACGCGAAAGGTTGAAGTCACCGTTGATGGTGTGCTTGAGACATGAAGCAGCAACAGCAAAGTTGATTGCATACTCTTCGTCCTCATAGTGGCTGAGGCCGTAGATGATTCCAGCTGCAAAGCTGTCTCCACCGCCTACACGGTCTACGATATCTGTAATCTCGTAGTGGCGAGAAAGATAGAAGCCTGTCTTTCCAGAGAGAGCAGCACTCCATCCATTGTGGTCAGCACTCTTGCTTTCTCTGAGTGTGATTGCAACATACTTTACATTCGGAAACTCTTTCTTAACTTTAGCTGCAAGTTCCTTGTAAACATCTGTATCGAGCTTTCCGCTTGTAACATCGCTGTCTGCTTCAATTCCGAGACACTTCTGGATGTCTTCTTCGTTAGCGATAACACAATCAGCATACTTGACGAGCTCTCTCATAACTTCCGGAGCACTCTTACCCCACTTCCAGAGCTTCTTGCGGTAGTTGAGGTCGATGGAAACTGTTGCTCCAGCCTCTTTTGCCTTCTTCATTGCTGCAAGTGCACAATCCGCTGCTTCTTTACTTACTGCAGGGGTAATACCTGTTGTATGGAACCATGTTGCGCCCTTCATTATCTCATCCCAGTTGAAATCTTCCGGCTTAGCCTTTGCAATTGCAGATTCTGCTCTGTCGTATACAACAAGGCTTGGTCTCTGGACAGCACCTGTTTCAAGATAGTAGATACCCAGTCTTCCGTCCTTAACCATGTTAATTGAAGATGTATCAACACCATACTTCATAACTTCACGTTTACAAGCCTCTCCGACTGCATTGTCCGGAAGAGCTGTAACAAACTTGGCATTCTCACCAAGGATTGAAAGTGAGACGGCAACGTTGGCTTCACCACCACCGAATGTTGCTTCAAGAACTGGACTCTGGAAGAGTCTTTCATGCTCGGGGCTTCTCAAGCGGAGCATAATTTCACCAAATGTTACGTATTTCTTATCTGACATAATGGTCTCCCTTTTTATTTTTTTGTCAATTTTCATGCCATGTTTTTTAATAGTCAACAACATGTCTGAATTGTACGTTATTAAGTCGTTTTAATTGATACTATAATAATAGTGGAGGAAACAATATGAAAGAGTCTGAATTGTTTGAATTTTTCCATGCACTGGGAATTGTCCCGGTTGTAAAGATTGATGATGCCTCAAAAGCTGAAAAGCTTGCAGGTGCTATGTGCCGTGGCGGCATCAACTGCGCTGAAGTTACATTCCGTACCGATGCTGCAGAAGAAGCTATCAGAAGAATGACAGCAGCCTATCCGGAAATGGTTGTAGGCGCAGGTACAGTCCTTAACCCTGAAACAGCTGAGCGTGCTGTCAAGGCTGGAGCGGCATTCATCGTATCACCAGGGCTGGATGAAGATACAGTCAAGTGGTGTCTCAAACACGATGTTCCGGTAACACCGGGCGTATGTACTGCAAGTGAAGTACAGAAGGGCGTTAACCTCGGCCTCAAAGTTTTGAAGTTCTTCCCCGCTGAGTCTTCAGGTGGCGTCAAGATGCTCAAGGACCTAGGCGGCCCGTTCCCGCAGATGAAGTTCATGACAACAGGTGGAATCAACCCAGATAACCTTGCTGATTATGCACGCGCATCCAACGTTCTTGCTGTCGGTGGCTCATGGATGGTCAAGGCTGACCTCATCAACAACGACAAGTGGGATGAGATTGAAGCTCTCTGCCGTGATGCTGTTACAAAGATGCAGGGCTTTGAGCTTGCGCACTTCGGCATCAATGCAAACGGCAAGGATGATGCTGTTAAGATGACACAGCAGTTTGCCGCCTTTGGTATGGTCAGAAGTGAAACAAGCAAGGGCTTCTTCATGGATAAGTCAATCGAAATCATGAACCAGGACGGTCCGGGAAAGTGCGGCCACATCGGCTACAAGGTGAACAACATCGCACGCACAATGGCTTATGTCAAGAAGCTCGGATACACAATCAACGAAAACAGCTTTACATACGATGCGAAGGGCAAAGTCAAGTTCTTCTACATCAATGAACCTATCGGAGGCTTTGATATCCACTTCGTGGCTAAATAGGCCTTGCACTATTCGAAGGACCCGGGGTTTCCTCCCGGGCCTTTTCTTTTGCCTACTTTTGTTATAGAAATAACATTATATATTTATTTTTAACATATTGACTATTTTTTAACAGTTATCTATATTTCTCATCAACCTACTTGTTTTTCGTTTTAAGGGAGATTAAAAAGATGAAAAAACTACTTACTCTTCTCGTATTGTTACTTACTCTTACAGTTGTTTTTGCAGGCGGAAGTCAGGAAACAGCAGCAGAGAGCAACAAACTCCGTGTTGCTATGGAATGCGGATACGCTCCGTACAACTGGACACAGACCACATCCGACAACGGTGCTGTTCAGATTTCTGGAAGCAAGGACTATGCTTACGGCTACGACGTAATGATGGCTAAATATATTGCATCTTCACTCGGAAAAGAACTCGAGATAGTAAAACTCGACTGGGAATCCCTTATTCCTGCTCTTCTTTCAGGAACTGTCGATTGTGTAATTGCAGGTCAGTCAATCACAGCCGAGCGCCTCGAAATGGTCGATTTCACAACTCCTTACTACTACGCTTCAATCGTCTGTCTTGTTGATTCATCAAGTAAGTATGCTCAGGCTGAGGGTATCAGCGACCTCGAAGGAGCCAGCTGCACAAGCCAGCAGAACACAGTCTGGTACGATGTGTGCCTTCCCCAGATTCCTTCGGCTAAAATTCTCGCAGCTCAGGAAAGCGCACCGGCAATGCTTGTCGCCCTCGCTTCCGGCAGAGTCGATTTAATCTGTACAGATATGCCTACAGCACAGGCTGCCCTTGTTGCATACCCATCATTCAAACTTCTTGATTTCTCCGAGAGCGAAGATAACTTTGTTGTAAGCCAGGAAGAGATTAATATCGGGATATCGGTATCGAAGAGCAACCCCGACTTGACAGCACAGATTAACGAAGTACTCTCAACTCTCACAGTTGATGATTACAATAGAATGATGGATGAGGCAATCTCAGTTCAGCCTCTCTCATTATAAAAGGATAGATAATGACTATTTCACAGATGAATTTCTTCGAGAGGATGATTTACATCCTACAGAGATACTCTCTCTCGCTGCTCTCCGGAGCAGCTACAACTATGGTTATAGCCATAGTCTGTACACTACTTGGGTGCGTAATCGGATTTGCAGTGGGGCTTGTTCAGACTACAGAGCCCGGGAAGAATGCAGGAGTAGCGAAGAAAATTCTACTCAAAGTTTTCAAGTGGATTCTCAATGCCTATGTTGAAATCTTCAGAGGTACTCCTATGATGCTTCAGGCAGCATTCATCTACTACGGAACGGCCCAGCTCTTTAATATAAACCTCGGCATGTGGAGTGCGGCTATCATCATCGTCTCCATCAACACCGGTGCTTATATGGCAGAGACTGTAAGGGGTGGAATCCTGAGTGTAGACAGGGGCCAGACAGAGGGGGCAAAGGCAATCGGGATGAACCACACCCAGACAATGCTCTATGTAGTGCTTCCCCAAGCTTTGAGAAATGTCATGCCACAGATCGGCAACAACCTCATCATCAACATCAAGGATACATGTGTTTTATCTATCATCGGAACAGTTGAGCTCTTCTTCACATTCAAGAGCATATCCGGTGCATTATATACCTACTTTGAGGCAGCAACCGTCACAATGATTATCTACTTCATTTTGACATTCACATGCTCGAGACTTCTGAGGAAGCTTGAAAACAGGATGGACGGACCGGCCAACTTCGACCTTGCCACAACAGATACCCTCGCATTCACAAGCGGACTTACACGCTATGATGCGTCGACAGGAGGAACACATTGAGCACACTTCTTGAAGTAAAACACCTTGTTAAGACATTCGGAACAAACGAGGTTCTTAAAGATATAGATTTCTCCGTCAATAAAGGTGACTGCGTGAGCATCATCGGATCCTCGGGCTCGGGAAAATCAACACTTCTAAGATGTATCAACATGCTTGAAGATGCCACAGGAGGAGAAATCCTCTATCATGGAAAGAATGTCCTTGAAAGAGAAATAAACGAAGACGAGTACCGCACAAAGGTTGGAATGGTCTTCCAGTCATTCAATCTCTTCAATAACCACAATGTTTTAGATAATTGCACCATAGGACAGGTGAAGGTTTTAAAAAGAGATAAGGCGGAAGCAAAGACAATCGCACTCGAATATCTCTCGAAGGTTGGAATGAGCGGATATATAAACGCTAAGCCACATCAGCTCTCGGGAGGACAGAAACAGCGTGTTGCAATTGCCCGCGCACTCTCGATGAGCCCCGAGATTCTTCTCTTCGATGAGCCTACATCAGCACTCGATCCTGAAATGGTGGGGGAAGTACTGGATGTTATGAAAAAGCTTGCAGAGAGTGGAATGACTATGCTTGTCGTGACGCACGAGATGGGATTCGCCCGCGATGTATCAAACCGTGTACTCTTCATGGCAGACGGTAGGATAGAAGAGGAAGGAAGCCCTGAGAAGGTCTTCATGCACCCTGAAAATGAAAGAACAAAGGAATTCTTGAAAAGGTTCCTGAGCGAAAAGGCCGGAAATTAACCCGGCCTTCTTATTTTTGATAATCGATTCAACAAACAAAAAGAAAAGACAAATCCTATCCGCATGTCGCTCTACTTATTAATTCTTTATATATGAAATAATGTGGACAAACTTTTATTCAGTTCATGAATCAAATTAATCGATTCATAATCGATTCAAAAATCTTGAACCGATTGAGTCAATTTGATTTAACATAAACAGGAGACCATCCCATGCTGTTAAGAGAAAGCGAAACTGTAGAATTAAAAGCTATTGTAGTAGACGATATCTAGAAAGAGATTATCGCTTTTGCAAATTCCAGTGGAGGAACATTATATGTCTCGGTACAAGATGATGGCGCTGTAGTCGGCCTTGATAGTCCAGATGATGCATCTTTACAGATTAGTAATATGGTAAGGGATTCCATAAAGCCGGATGTTACAATGTTTGTACATTATCAAACCATTGAAAAAGACGGGAAGCAGGTTATCAAAGTGGATGTACAGCGAGGTACCGATCGCCCTTACTATCTTACAAAGAAGGGTATGCGGCCGGAAGGAGTATATGTAAGGCAGGGTTATTCCTCTGTTCCTGCCTCTGATAATGCAATCCGCCAGATGATCAAAGAAACAGACGGTGATCGATTCGAAGAAATGCGTGCATTGAACCAGAACCTTACATTCCTAGACGCAACAAAGGAACTTTTTAAACGCAATGTTGCATTCGGCCCGGAGCAGATACGAACACTGAAATTAATTGACAGAGACGGCTTGTACAGCAATTTAGGACTACTCCTCTCGGACCAGTGCACTCATACAATAAAAGTAGCTGTTTTCCAGGGGACAGACCAAACAACATTCAGAGACCGTAGAGAATTCGAAGGTTCTCTCATAAAACAAATGAATGATGCATACGATTTTTTAGACTTTCATAATCAGGCACATGCAACTATTGATAAACTGGTAAGGGTCGACAATAGAGATTACCCTGAAGTGGCAGTCAGAGAAGCACTGTTGAACTTGATTGTACATAGAGATTATTCATTCTCTGCCAGTGCTCTCATCAGTATATACAGCGATAGAATTGAATTTATTTCCATTGGCGGATTAGTAAATGACATCGAAAAAGAAGATATCATGCTGGGAATTTCCCTATGTCGCAACCAAAACCTTGCGAATGTGTTTTATCATCTGCATTTGATTGAAGCATATGGAACAGGAATCAGGAAAATCATCAGAGAGTATAAAGAGAGAAGGCAGAAACCTGTATTTGAAATCTCAAAGAATGCTTTCAAAATTATTCTGCCCAATACTACAATCATGCCTGCATTCAACAATTCCATTTAATAAAAATACTCATGACCAACTAAGTGACAAAGATAAAGAGGTACTGAAGTATGCCAAAACAAACGGCTCTGTGACAAGAGCTCAGATAACAAGTCTTCTCGTTGTATCAATATCTGAGGCGGCAAGGATTCTAAAAAGACTTACAGAAAGCAATCTTCTCCATAGGAGAGGAAAAGGAAGAAGTACAAGCTATATAGTTGTAGAATAAAAATCGGCTGCTCGAGATTCACTTGAGCAGCACATTTTCAATTTTTATTTTTATCACTCATCGATATATGCGCTTGGAGCAGCTTCCACTCCCTTCTTCCATTCAATTGCGTTGACAATGAAGAATGTGATTGTTCCAATTGCACAGCCGAATACGACGGGGAGGATTCCAAGATAGAAGTCACCTCCGGAGAGTATCTGCCAGAATACAACACCGATTGTTCCTGTGATGATGGAAATCTGACCCGAGTGCTTTGTTGCTCGGGGTATTACCATTCCTAGTCCGTATGCAGCAAATGGTCCGGCACAGCGTATAGCAAATGCAAATGTGTTCATCGTTACGATGTTGATGCCGAGTAGCGATATAAGCATTGCAACTGCGCAGCAGATTACGTTACACCATCTGACAACCCTGACTTCCTTCATTCCCTCGAGTGGTTTTTTAGCGTAAGGCTTATAGAGGTCATTTATAATCATAGTCGACATACACAAAAGGTTGGAGTCTGCAGAACTCATCGTTGCCGAGATGATTGCAGCGGAAACAAGACCTGTGATGAACGTCGGAGCAAATGTCTCTGTTACAGCCATCATAGCCTGACCCGATGCGGGGTTCCCGAGTGCATCCTTGACCGAGAGTGCAGCCAGTCCCATGAGAGTCGGGAAGAATGACATAGCAGCCATTAAAAGTGCGCTGAGTAAACTTGCCCTTACTGCTGTCTTCTCGTCCTTTGCTGATTCGAAGCGGCTGATCATTTCAGGTCCCGATAGGAACGTACAGAAGTAGTTGAATATATAGCCTATGATTACAACCCAGCCTATCTTTGTAATATCGAGCTGGCCCTCAGGAAGCTTTGACGCTATTGTACTCCAGCCACCGCAGCCCTTGATGACAAACGGTGTTGCAATTGCCAGTCCTACTAGGATAATCGTGAACTGCACAAGGTCGGATACCTGATCTGCTATCATACCACCGAATGTTGTGTATAGGATAATTACAACACCTGCAATAATCATACAGAGCCTTGTGTCGATTCCTGTAAGAACAGCAACAACAGATCCCGATGCTGCAACCTGACTTGATGTAAGACAGAACAGCGCAAGGATGTTCAACACTGCCGAAAAGCCCGAACTGAACTTACCGAATCTACGACCGATGACTTCAGGAATGGTGACAGCCATTGTCTTTCTGATTTTCGGTGCAAAGTATGCAAGCGGAATCATGGCAATTGATGCAGCCAGAACATACCATACGGCACTCATACCCCATGTGGTGTATGCCTTTCCTGCCAGCCCTGTCGTACTGCCGCCGCCGATGTTATTGGCACTGAGAGAGAATGCAATCATAAAAAGCCCCATTCTCCTTCCCGCTAGCATATAGTCGTCAGCGTCCTTGATTTTCAGCTTACCGATAACAAACCCGATTACGAGCATGCCGAGAAGGTAAACCACTACAATAATGAGAGCGTCAATATTAACTGTCATCATTATCCTCCTTTTTTATCTAATTCTTAATGATTAAATCAGAACTGACAACAGAAAAATAAAAATGTGTACAATTTTGGTATAAAACTAAAAATTCTTTATAAGAATTAACACATTCCTCAACGCCAAAGCTACAAGTGAGAGTGAAAATATTGTGTTCATTGCCTTACGGTGGTTTTTATATACATTCTTGAGTCCTTCTCCTATAGCTGCCCACACCAGTCCTGTAAAAAAGCACGTTAAAGGAATAAGGAGCGAGATAAAAAGTCCTTTCCACATTCCGTACCCTGTGATGTATGTAGCTATTGCAGTAACCGAGAGCATGATGACCTTCACATTGACTATCTGCAACAGGACCCCTTCTCTAAAGGACCCAACTGCGCTCTCCTCTTTCTCTTCAAGCGGTGGCTTACTATATATCTTGTATGCCAGATATAAAATGTAGATAACACTCAAAGTCTGAAGAATAACGCCGAGCGAGGAGATTAGAGACGAGAGAAGCCTGATGATTGAGTAAGAAAAAAAATGTTATGAGGGTAATGCCGACAAACATCCCGTAGTTGAGAGTAATGCCCTTTTTAATCCCCTTCTGTGAAGCATTCTGGAGACTGAGTATGGTATTGGGCCCGGGGGTTCCGGAAACCGTTATGATATAAATCATCAAGTTGAGTATGTTCACAATTCTATTCTATATATAGCCAACGGCGTCAACAAGAGCTTACACACTTTGATGTTGATACCTATTCCTCTCTGCATTTATCATTACTCTATGACAGAAAAATACAAACATTACTATGTACCACAATCACTTGTAAAGAATTGGTCAAAAGACGGGAAACACGCATCATGGTTTGCCCCCATGACTCAAAAGAGTATACCTAACGGTTGTATAACAAGATACTTCCATTCCAATCTCATCAATATTTCAGATGAAATAAAGATCTTAAGAGTGGACAGTTCTAACCCACTTTAGAGGTGGCCACAAGGTGCGCCATCCAGAAATATCTAAGAATATACATGTTTTGTTTAATTCACCCTTAATCTTGAGGGTGATTATTTTAG
>CAVFNE010000047.1:0-12452 GCA_963623755.1 Muribaculaceae bacterium
CAGCCTCGGGGGGCAATCTCCTAAGAGTAAAACTCGAGCGTAAATGCGATGTGGTAAAGGGAAAAGTTGATGTTGTTTTTCCGGAAACAAAAATAATGTAGAATACATGGAGGAGATAATCATATGGCTGGAGATAAAAAATCAAACTTTTTTTCTGAGTTTAAGAAATTCATAATGCGCGGCAGCGTTCTCGACATGGCTGTAGGTATCGTAATCGGCGGTGCATTCACGGCAATTGTGACATCTGTTGTACAGGATATAATCAACCCGATTATCGGGCTTCTGATCGGAAGGATAGATTTTGCAGACTTGAAGATTGTGCTTCTTGCAGCGACAGAGACTACAAGCGAAGTAGCCATCCGCTACGGAGTTCTTATTCAGACGATAGTACAATTCCTTCTCACAGCCCTTGTTCTCTTTCTGATTATAAGAGGCGTCAATACTATGAAGGACAACCTCAATAAGGAAGAAATAAAAAAAGCTGAAAAGGCTGAAGCAGAAAAAAAGGCAAAGGCCGAGGAAGAAGAGAAGAAAGAAAAGGCAAGACTGGACGAAGAAGAAGCAAAGAAGGAAGAAGTTGTGGTGCTCCTGAGAGATATTAAAAATCTCCTCGAAAAGCACTGATAGCGTTCATTTTTCTCTACTACACTCCCCCTTGTTGTGTGATACAATAAAGGGGATTTTCTTTGGGAGGCGAAAATGAAAAAGCTGAAACCTATATTCTTTACTCTTATTCTTTTATTTCTCTTTTCCTGTACAACAACAAAAACAGAAGAAAAAACGACAGAATTTTCCACTCTAGAGACAGTGCCTGATACAAAAGAGGAGTTCATCCTCTCGGAGGAAGAAAACGAGAGCACTGCTTCCAGTATTGAAAACAGAGAAGAAACAACTGCAGTAGAAGAAACAACTGCAGTAGAAGAAACAACTGTAGAAGAATCAACGGCAGCAGAAGAAACAGAGAAAAGCGAAAAGACAAGAATAATAAAAAGCGTCAACGGTGATGTAATTTCTTCATTCAACTACGCCTACGGCATAAAAACAGCTGATGAGCTCACTTCCAGCGGAGTCTCGCTTGAAGCGCAATACTTTGTCCGCGGTCTCTATGATGCAACAATCAGTCCTAACTCTCCTTCCTTTATCACTCTGGTCGATATCGAGAGCATAGTGAATGAATATATTACAACCTATCTCGATAACGCCCTCACATTCGAGAGTGGAGAGAGGCCGGAATACTTGGAGGATTTACTCGCTCTTTCCCCTCCTTCTGATTTACCCGCACGCTTCAGCTATGCATACGGCTTCTCCATCATGCGCTCGCTTGTGACGGAGGATATAAATATAGATATTTTCTCTTTCATGAGCGGTGTTCTCGACACACTCTTCTCAGAGAGAAAACCATTGAGCGACGATGAAATACAAATTGCCATCAACAACTACATACTATACCTCAACGAGGAATATTACAGAGAAATCGAGAATCAAAGCGTGAGCAATAAACTAAACGCTGAAGCATTTTTAGAAAAAAACAGCAGAGCCGACGGCATAATCGTTCTCGATAACGGCGTCCAGATGATGCTTCTTGCCCAAGATGAGACAATAGGTGCAAAACCTACCGGCTACGACACCGTACTTATGGACTACAACGAATACATACTTGATTATGAGACAGAAGAGCTTGAGTTTACAGATGCCGATTATGGAGCAAAGGTAAGCCTATTTAATCTTTCAAACGGCCTCAGGAGTGCAATAGAGAATATGCACACAGGAGAGGCAGTAAGGATTTTCATTCCACCCGAGCTCTCCAGACTCCCCGAAGGTGACGGCGACACAATCGCGCCATATTCAGTTTTCGTCTACGATGTAGCACTTCACGAAATACTATAGGATAAATCTTACAGTTTTAAAGGCTATGGGAAGAGAGGAAGCAATTCCTCTCTTTATTGTTGCTTTTCCATCATAGACAAGAAATCTGCCTTCCGTAAGACGGAAGACAGAGCCATCGATGGAGACTATCTCGTCGCCTTCAAGTACTATTTCCAGAATAGTTCTATCTAGAAAGTTTTCACCCCAGAAGCCACCTGAGGATGAAAGATGTGCCGTGACAAGGTATTTAACAGTGCCGTCATTAGAACAGCTGTACTCGCCGCAATCGTCCTCATAAGGCTTCGAGTGATCCATTACATCAATAACCCTCTCCATATGAGGGACAACGGAAGAATAGTTTTCCAGTTTATCGAGTACATCGTAAATAAGCATTGTTTTTCCTTTAGTCTTAAACCTTCACGCCGTCAATATAGACACTGTCAAGGTTATAGTTTTCGTCGAAAACCATGAAGTCGGCCTTCTTTCCTTCCTTAATTGAGCCTATCTCTCCATCCATTCCGATCAGGCGTGCACTCTGGAGAGATGTGATGCGGAAAATTTCATCAAGCCGCAGGCTGCATAGTGTACCAAGGGTCTTGACAAGTCTTATTCCAGTTGCAACAGATCCTGCAAAACAACTCAGGTCTTCGAGGTACGCAACACCATCCTTGATAACAACCTTCGTTCCATTGTTCTTCGGCCCGAGAATCGACGGTCCGGAGGAGAAACCGGCCCCTCTCATGCTGTCGGAGATTGCGATAATCTTATCGTGGCTCTTGAGCTTTAATATGAGCTTCAACAAATCCTGGGGAAGGTGACAGCCGTCACAGATAAGCTCGACTGTCAATTCATCGTAGTAGAAGCCGGCCTCTGTTGCACCAAGTATTTTCCATGAGTGGTTCTTCACCATGCTCGACATAGCCGAGTAGTAATGAGTGAGCATCGTCATGCCGTTATCGACAGCTTTTCCTATGGTTCTGAAGTCTGCCTTTGTGTGGCCGCCGGAAACTATTATTCCCATTGAGGATATATCTTTGATGAAGCCCATCGCACCCTCGAGTTCGGGAGCAACCGACCATCGCTTAATGTTGCCGTTCGATTTCTCGAGAACTTTCATGTAGTGTTCTTTCTCCGGAGAGCGGATATACCTCGGGTCCTGTGCCCCCTTCATATCCATACTGAAGTACGGACCCTCGAGGTGTGCCCCAGGGATTCTTGCTTCGTTACCTCTCCGGTTTTTCTGCATAGCCGAGAGGTTATCGAAAAAAGAGAAAAGCTCCTCATCGGAGGACGTGAGCGTTGTTGCAAGGGCTGTCGTTGTTCCATACTTCGCCAAGCCAGATGCTACGCCATGTATGTCTTCCTCCTCCCCGTCCATGAAATCAAAGCCACCCGAGCCGTGTGTATGTAAATCAACACACCCCGGAGCAAGAATAAGTGAAGATGCATCTACATCGGCATCCTTAACAGGCTTATCAATTATTCTCTTTATTAGGCCGTCTTCAACTTCTACTGTACCCTTCTCTATAACAGAGTTTTCAAGAACAATTTTACAATTTGTTATCTTCATTTGTTAACCTTTCTGAAAAAGAAGATTAAAGCATAGTCACGCGCTTTATATCAGTCGATAACATCTTCTGTCACAACTACAGTAACATTGTTATGAAGTGAAAGAAGCGTTGCCGGAGAAGATGTGTCGATAGTATCACTGAGCATCTTCTTCACAGCTTCCTTCTTCTCTTTGCCTGATGCAAGAATTATGATTGCGCGCGAGGACAAAATTGTTCCCATTCCCATAGTCAAGGCATAGCGCGGAACCTCGTCGATGGAAGCAAAAAACCTAGCGTTGGCCTGGATTGTGCTCTCAGTGAGGTCTGTCTTATGGGTATGCGGATAGAGTGATGCTGCCGGCTCATTGAATCCTATGTGGCCGTTACGTCCGATTCCGAGCACCTGCAGATCAATTCCACCAAGCTTCTTTATCAAGTCTTCATAGTCCTGACACTCTTTATCTGTATCTATTGCTTCACCGTTTAGAAGGTGGGTTTTATTTATGTCTATATCTACATGAGAGAAGAGATTTTCGTTCATGAAATAACGGTAGCTCTGGTCATTGAAAGGAGAAATGGGATAGTACTCGTCAAGATTGACTGATGTAACACCCTTAAATGATACCTCCCCTCTCTTCACCATCTCAGCCAGTTCCCTATACATTCCCACGGGTGTACTTCCCGTTGCAAGTCCAAGCGTTACCTTCTCCTTAGAGAGTATTGTGTTCTTTACAATCTCTGCACTCTTTTTACTTAAATCCTGATAATCTTCTGCTATGATGACGTTCATAGTTACCTCCTGATATGAGTGTAACCGAAGTCGGAATATAAAACTAGAATCGATAATAAGAAAGTGAGAATAGGTTTGTTATAGATATAACATTATTTCCTTATCTAAAACAATAAGTTATAAATTTACAGCATTACTACTTGTAGAAACAGCATCTTATAAATACACTTGTCCTTATTGTAGGAGGCTTTATGGATTACCTTACACTAGCCAATCTACCGGCGCTCTATTTTGTCGTCGGCTCTGTTCTCTCCTTCATAGCGCTTGGATGCTTATATTTCATCGTCAAGTTCTATAAGGCGGGAATTAAAATCAACATGGATAAGTCTGTTCTGAAGAAGGCTATAACTTCTTCTGCTTTCTTTACTTTTCTCCCTGCTGTATCTATTTTATTGGGAGTCATAGCACTCTCGGGGAGCTTGGGTGTTCCGACAGCATGGCTGAGGCTCAGCGTTGTGGGAAATCTATCCTACGAAGCAATTGCGGCTGAGGCAGCAGCACAGGCAATGGGGACAGCTCTCGACTCCTCAGCGCTCACCTCTTCCACTCTTGTGACAATTCTTGCTGTCATGACCAGCGGCATATGTTGGGGTGTTTTCTGCACAATCTTTCTCTGTCCCTGGTACAGCAGGAAGTGCAATAAGCTCCTTACAAAGGGCGGCGGAAACAAAGAGAAGAATGGAAAGGGATTTTCAGATTGGGCGATGGTGAGCATGTTCATTGGTTTCTGTGGAACATTCATCGGCTCATACCTGGCCGAAGCTGTAAAAAAAATGACCCTCGTTCCACTACGTACAGCATTGGTGGCAGGAGTTGTTATGACACTCTGTATGTACCTTGAGAAGAAAGGACACAAATGGCTTGAAAACTTCTCGCTCTCGGCTTCGATGCTCGTTGCAATGGCTTCAGCTGTCATCTTTGCATAGGAGGAAGGATATGGAAAGTTTTGATTACTCTGAATTTGAAAAATCAGTTCATAGAAGCGGTATTGTGATGAACTCCATCGGAATCGGACTGCTATTTGCAGTACCATTCATCTTCTCTGCTATTCTCCACACTTCAATCAGCTGGTCGGGCTGGGCAAAAGGTATACTCCGCGTGGGGGCTACATACCTTCCTATCTGTATAGTCGAATTCTTGATTTACGTTCCGATTCTTGGAGCCGGTGCGTCATATCTATCGTTCATCACGGGAAATATCATAAACATGAAACTCCCGTGTGCTTATTCTGCGCGTGAGATAGCCAAAACAAGTGCAGGAACTAAAGAAGATTCAATTATAACAACCCTTGCAGTTGCAACATCGTCTCTTGTGACGATGCTTGTTATCTTTCTGGGCGTTTTACTTCTTATCCCACTCACTCCAGTCTTGAACAATCCCACCCTGAAGCCTGCATTCGACAACCTCCTTCCCGCGCTCTTCGGCGCCCTCGGGGCTCAATACTTCTCGAAGAGTTGGAAACTAGCCGCGATTCCGGTGGCTTTTATGACTGTTCTTTGCATTCTTGTGCCGGCGCTTATATCACAGACGACGACAATGATGATTGTGGTAGGGGCTATGAGTATTGCACTCAGTTATTTCATGTATAAAAAAGGTATGCTTGAGGAGAAAAAGAAATGAAAGATGAGCTTTATTACGGAGAAAAACTCTCTAGGATGATACAATGTGAAACAGTTTCGGAGCCCGGTATCCCGAATACTGAAAAGTTCGATAAGTTCCATGACACTTTAAAGGAACTCTTTCCACTTGTCTTTTCAAAATTGGAAGTTAATTACATAGACTCCTCCCTACTTATCAAATGGGAGGGAAAAGGAAAGAGAGAGCCCATCCTCCTGATGAGCCACCAGGATGTTGTTTCGGCCTCAGGGGAATGGAAGGAGAGTCCATTCAGCGGAAAGATATCTGACGGCAGAGTCTGGGGACGAGGAACTGTCGACACAAAAGGAGCACTGATGTGTATCTTCCAGAGTGTAGAGGAACTCTTAGAGGAGAACTATAGCCCGGATGGAGACGTTTATATAGCATCCTCCTCTACGGAGGAAGTACAGGGGGAAGGCGCTCCAAAGACTGTAGAGTACCTGAAAAAGAATGGTGTACACCTTTCTTTCCTGATGGACGAAGGGGGGATGATAGTCGATGAGCCTATGCCGGGAGTAAACGGTCGCTTTGCCATGATCGGCACTGTAGAAAAGGGAACGGGTAATATTGTAGTATCTGCTAAATCCAACGGAGGACACGCATCGGCACCGGGAAAGAACACACCTATTGCTAGGCTCAGCGCATTCATCTGTGATATCGAGAAGAAGAACCCCAATTCAATTGAGTTCAGTCCCACCCTCGTAGAGATGTTCTCACGACTGGGTAAGCACACATCAGGTATTCTTGGCTTTGCTATGCGCCACTCAAAGGGGCTCAAGCCTCTTTTGAAGAAAGTCCTACCCGCAGTTAGCCCGAAAGGTGCAGCCATGGTGAGGACCACGATGGCCTACACGATGTGTGGCGGCTCCATGGGAAAGAATGTCCTACCTGAAAAGGCATGGGTGAATATCAACACAAGATTCATCCAGCACCAGGGTGTCGAAGAAACAAAACGCATTCTTGAGCCGTATCTCAAGAAATACAATCTGGATGCTGACTACTCGGGATGTAAAGAGCCACAGAAGAGTGTTGATTTTACACAGAAACCTTTCAAGCTTATCGAGAAGACACTCTCTGAAGTCTATCCTGATGTTATTCCATCCCCATACATAATGACAGGAGGTACGGATGCTTATTTCTATCAGCCGTTGACAGATAATGCCCTCCGCTTTGCGCCTCTCTACATAGATAAACAGCAGCTTGAGAGCATACACGGCCTGAACGAAAACATGTTTATTTCGTCATTACCCAAGGGTGTAGAGTTCTATAAGAAATTGATTCAGAACGCATAACTTAATGCCGGGGGTATTTCAACTTATCCCCCGGCGCTGTATAATCACGCCATATGAGTGAAATAGTTTTAAAAAGGAGTAGTCACTCCTCTTTTTTTATTGCATTTATCAAGAAAAATATAGTCATGGTGACAGCCTTCTTTCTTGCACTTATCACATCGATAATTATTCCGCCGGACAGAGAATATATCTCATATTTCGATTTCAAGACGCTCACGTGCCTGTTTTGTGTGCTTGCTGTCGTGTCGGCATTGAAGGACATAAACTTCTTCTATCTCATTGCACGTAAGATAACCCATATCTTCAAAACAACACGCCGTGCCGTAACTTCTGTTGTCTATATAACATTCCTGGGCTCCATGCTCATCGCAAACGATATGGCTCTTCTGACATTCCTACCGCTGGGCTCACTCGTACTTACTTCCACAAAGAAGGAGAAATACCTTCCATTCTGCTTCATAATGCAGAATATCGCAGCAAACCTAGGAGGTATGCTCACACCATTCGGCAACCCTCAGAACCTCTACCTCTATTCCACCTTCAATATTCCGAACGGGGAATTTATCTCTATTATGGCGCCTCCTTTCTTCCTCTCCGTGGCTCTTATAACTCTTTTCTGCTTCCTTTTCGTCAAAAACGAGGAAATCGAAATCAACGACGAAGAGATTAAACTGGACAGGGTGAAGACAACACTGCTTCTTCTACTCTTTTCATACTCAATAGTGATAGTTTTCCGTCTTATTCCCTACTACACCAGCCTCATCGTAATACCTCTTGCCCTGCTCTTTATTGACAGGAAAGCTCTTTTAAAGGTCGGCTATCCACTGCTTTTGACATTTGTCTTCTTCTTTATCTTTGCCGGCAACATGGGACGGCTAAGCGCAGTCAGGGCATTCTTTTCGTACTTCCTTGAAAAGGACACACTCATATTCTCTGCTCTCTCGTGCCAGATAATCAGCAATGTGCCGTCGGCAATACTTCTTTCGGAGTTCACGTCGGACTATCCTTCTCTTCTTCTCGGCGTAAACATCGGAGGAGTGGGGACGCTCATTTCAAGTCTTGCTTCCCTCATCACATTCCGTGAATACTCACACCGCTTTCCTGAAAAAAGGAAGGCATATATCAAAGAGTTCTCTTTCTTCAACTTTGCCTTCCTTATAATTCTGCTTCTATTTGAGAAGATAATAAGGTAACGTAATTCTAGAAGAGATGTACGCCCTTTTCTCCTGCTTCTTCAAGTGTCTCTTCCGGCCATACCGATGCTTGAACTTCTCCGATATGTGCCTTCTGCAGGAGGAACATACAGAGTCTGCTTTGTCCAATCCCGCCACCGATTGTCTGAGGGAATTCTCCCCTTAAAAGACGTGAATGCCAATAGAGGTTTTTCCTCTCCATGCATCCTCTGATATCGAGTTGCCTCAGGAGTGTTTCCTCATTAACTCTTATGCCCATACTCGAGAGCTCGAGACTACTATCGCGAACTTTATCGTAGACGATAATGTCGCCGTTGAGGCCGTGATGTAAGCCATCTGTAGGCGTTGACCAATCGTCGTAGTCGGGAGCACGTCCCGAGTGGGGTGGGTTACCGAATCCAATGCCGATTAAGAAGATTGCTCCGTACTTCTCTGCAGCCTTCTTCTCCCTCTCCTCCACTCTTAAATCAGGATACTCTTCTTTAAGGTCTTCACTGTGGATGAAGGTTATTTCTTCGGGCAGGGAATCCTTAAGTACAGGATAGAGTTCCTCTACTGTAAATGCTGTTCTCTTGATAGCACCGTATATAGTCTTAACAGTTTCCTTGAGATAACAGAGGTTCCTGTCATTCTTCCCCATCACCTTCTCCCAATCCCATTGGTCGACATAGATAGAGTGGATTGCATCAATATCGTCATCGGGCCTGAGTGCATTCATATCGGTATAGAGGCCAAGTCCCTCCGGGTATGATAGATCAGCGAGGGCCATTCTCTTCCACTTTGCAAGAGATTGAACAATCTCCATCTTCTTCTCTCCTAGGTTCTTTACAGGAAAAGATACCGGCCTCTCAACTCCGTTCAAGTCGTCGTTGATTCCACTTCCGCTTTCAACAAAAAGAGGGCTTGTTACACGCCTGAGCCTCAAGGCCGAACTCAGCTCCTTTTCAAAGATATCCTTCACGCTCTTTATTGCACGCTCTGTGTCGTGAAGGTCCATAACGGGTTTATACCCCTCGGGAAATTGACTCATAGTTTTTCTCCTTCTTTATAGTAAATTTCATTCTTCACCTTTTCTTTTGCCTCTTCTCCGCACAAAACTTCAACTATCTTGAGTCCTGTGTCGAAAGCATACCCTGCGCTCTTACCAGTTATAACGTTTTCCGAGACGACAACACCCTCTGTGGAGAAATCGAAATCGGGATAGTAACTACCGCATCCGGGGTAGCATGTTGCTTTTCGCCCGTCAAGAAGCCCCAGAGGTCCCAGAACGACGGCGGGAGATGCGCATATGGCACCGATTAACTTCACGCTCTCATCAGCTTTCTTCAAAAGCAGTCTTACAAGCTCACTCGAGGCAAGGTTCTTTGCTCCCGGCATTCCTCCGGGGAGAAAAACAAGATCGTAGTCTCTTTCCAATGTCTTTTCACATAGCTCATCATCAACCCTGATTTTAACAGAATGAGACGACTTTATTTCGCTTCCTCCAACCCCGACAAGTAATGTCTCGATACCACCGCGCTTGAGTGTGTCATAAACACAGAGTGCCTCACACTCTTCAAAGCCCGGGGCAAGTAATATCAATGCAGTCATCAAAGAATATCCTCCCCTCCTCTCTTTCTGCTCTCCCTCAATATAGAGGCGGCATGTTTTATTATGCGCTCTGTCTCCTCCCAGCCTATACATGCATCGGTGACGGAGACACCATACTTCAAATCAGATAAAAGAGCGGGAATATCCTGTCGTCCTTCATATAGGTTACTCTCAATCATGAATCCCTTGATTGATTTATTCCCCCATACCTTCTGGTCGATTATACTCCTGAGAACCCTCTTCTGTCTTGTATAGTCCTTATTGGAGTTCTGATGAGAGCAATCGATGACAATGCGTGGGTCAAGACCAGCTTTCTTCATGTCACTCTCAGCGCTCTCGACAACATTTTCATAGTAGTTCGGGCCGTTTAGTCCGCCACGTAGAATTATATGTGTATATGGATTACCCTTTGTCATGTACTGTGCTATCTCGCCGTTACGCTTGACGCCGATAAATGCACTTGGTTCCATTGCACTTTTGGCGGCATTGATTGCTGCAGTGTAGTCGCCCCCCGTGCTGTTCTTAAAGCCCACAGCAACTGAAAGCCCAGATGATATTGCCCTGTGCGTCTGGCTCTCTGTTGTGCGTGCTCCGATACTCGACCAGCTCATAAGTTCGTCTGTGTATTGGGGAACAATCGGATCGAGACACTCGCACCCGACGGGAAGATCTAGGCGCGTTATATCCAACAGGAGGCTGCGGCATATCTCAAGGCCTTTCTCTATTTTGTAGCTGTTGTCCATATAGGGGTCGGTAATAAGGCCCTTCCAGCCGAGAGCGGTACGTGGCTTTTCAAAGTATGTACGCATGACAACAAAAAACTCGTCCTCGACAGAAGAAGCGAGCGCCTTAAGGCGGGATGCATACTCCAGGGCTGCCTTTGTATCATGGATTGAGCATGGACCTATTATACAGAGCATCCTTTCGTCCTTCCCCGTGATTATGTTGTTGACACTTTCACGATAGGAAAGGATTTTTTTTCGATCTTCATCATATAACGGAAAGAGAGAGCCCAATTCATCAGGGCTCTTTATACTCTCTATTTTTTCTATTCTTAAATCCTGAGTTGTATTATGCATACGCTATTTTACAGTAAAAGCGTCCTTTTCGTCAGCACTGTTTACAGTTCTTGACGATTTTCTTCCCTCCGGTTTGATTTCACCTGCAAGCATGAGACTGCGCTTTGTGAGTGTCGGCCCGATAAGCTCATATACAAGAACTGCAAAGAGAACAACACTCTTCACCATAGCCCCGTCGGAGAGGTTCTGTGCTGTCAGTGCCATGCCGAGTGCCACCCCTGCCTGAGGAAGAAGTGTAATTCCCAGGTGCCTCTGTATATTCTCGCTTGTATGTTCCATTCTACACGATAGGTATGCGCCGCTTATCTTACCAAAAGATCTGAAGAGAATGAAGATAACACCAATTAGGATTACCGTCGCGTTGAGCAATATCGAGAGATTGAGCTCGGCTCCGCTGAGGACGAAGAAGAGCATATTCAGTGGTGCTGTCCATCTCTCCACCCTGTCCATCAATTCCTGACTTGTCTCACAGATGTTGCAGAAAACTGTACCTGTAATCATACATACAAGAAGAAGTGAGAACTTGAGTGTAACGGGTCCGATTACAAATTCCTTGGAGGAGAAACCAACTGCAAAGAAGACGAATGCAACGGCAAGGGCAAGGCGCTTACTCCTGGAGTGGAAGAACTTCTCGAGGTCATTCAAGAGATACCCAGCAACACCGCCGAGAACAAACGAGAGTCCTATCTCTAAAAGTGGCTCGAGGATAATCGTAACAGCACTTGCGCTTCCTGTCTCCAAGGCCGATGCAATACCGAATGAGACTGAGAAGAGCACAAGGCCTACAGCGTCATCGATTGCGACAACCATCAATAAAAGTTTTGTAAGAGGTCCTTCAGCCTTATATTGTCTGACAACCATTAAGGTTGCAGCAGGAGCTGTAGCAGCAGCAATAGCACCGAGTGTGATTGCTGACGAGAGCGAGATAACAGAAGGAGCAATAAAATGAAGAGAGATAAGGGCTATATCAACAACAACGGTTGTGATTACAGCCTGCAATATACCGACTGTAATGGCAGCGCGTCCCATACTCTCTAGGTCTTTGAGTCTGAATTCGTTTCCGATTGCAAATGCAATGAAGCCGAGAGCCGTCTGGCTTATGATATCGTAAGAAGCAACATTCTCGAGAGAGTTGAAGCCCAGGCCCGGTACCCCGATGCGTCCGATAAAGTACGGTCCGATTAAGAGGCCGGCAACAAGATATGCAGTAACTGCCGGGAGTTTAACAACCTTCGCAAGTCTGCTCATCAAAAGACCGGCAATCATTGAGACGGAGAGCGTAATCAAAATTGTGTCCATAAATACCTCGTATAAAATATACCAAAGGCATATTTTAAACATTTATTATTTATGAACAAGTCATTTACATGTTAAATGTAAAAAATTTTTCAATTGCTTGGTAACAGTTCAGCCCTAGGGTAAACGATAGGCAGGGAAAAGGTGTTTTTGAGGCA
>CAVFNE010000048.1:0-12420 GCA_963623755.1 Muribaculaceae bacterium
TTTGAGCATGATTTTCCCTTTCACTGTCACGCCGATCTGCCCGTTGTAGTATAAAACTCTTAAGGGTGGGGCGAACGATGAAAACGCGAGTTTGAAGTTATCGATTCCGTTAGGATTATCAAAGCTGCTTATCCCTCCCCAATCGTAGTACGGGATACCTTCATCCTTAAAATAAAGCATGTCGGCGTAATGCAGGCGTTTGTTGCATCTGCCTATTAATGCCGCCTCGTCCTTCTTGTCCCTGAAAAGTGAACATGATTGGAGAAGTCTGATTGTGCCGCCTGTGTTTATGTAGCTGTGGTAGACAAGGCTTTCTCCGTCCCTGCTTACTTTTGTAAGCCAAAGTGCGCGGCTCTCAATAAATGGGTAGACTTCCAAGTCCGACAGCTTTACATCCATTCCTTTTGCCTTATACATTGCTGTATAAGTTGCCCTGAAATCATCAAGGGCTTTTTTATTCTTTTTGAGGTCCTCAGGAGAATAAACTTCAACTTCTACCTCATCGCTTTCTATGTTTCTCTTTATCTCATACCTGAATGATTTCTTTATATTTGTGTATATTGTCTCCTCATCATCCAGGAGGGAAGTAAAAAAAGTATTCTGACTCATGAGGTGTTTCTTAAGTTTTACCGGCGGATTTATGAATGCCCGGAAGGTGACAACATCAGCTTTTGTCTTTTCTTTCCAATCTTCATCAGGTGCCCAGATTTCAGATATTTCGGCTGTCATATATCGTCTAATTTGTATCTCAGTCATGTTGCTCTTCTTTTTTTAACAATCTTACTATAGAATAAAGACTGTTTGAAGAGAAGAAAATGGATAAAAGAATCAAAGTACTTCATGTAGGCCTTGATGTTAATCTCGGGGGAATTGAAACATACCTTTTAAAGATAAGTAAGAATATAGATAGAAGCCTCTTCGACTTCTCTTTTCTCTCATATGACGCAGTAAAGCCCTGCTTCTATGAAGAGCTGAGTGCACTCGGGTGTAAATTCTACTTCGTCCGCAGCCGAAGAACATCGTACACGGGCAATATAAGGGATTTAAGAGTACTCTTTAAAAAAGAGAAGTTTGACATAGTGCATGTTCATCTCAATTCCCTTACATATATTACGCCTGTAATTGAGGCTCTTAAAGCTGGGTGCAGGGTAATTGCGCACTCACGCAATGCCGGGGCGGCATCCGGGTCGTCGTCAAAGCTTTTATGTTTTATTAATAAATACCGTTTTCCATATGATAAGGTAAATCTTCTTGCTGTTTCAGACAAAGCCGGTGAGTGGATGTTCGGAAAAAGAAAGGTCCTTATCCTCAACAACGGGCTGGATACCTGCCGCTACAGGTTCAGTGAAGAAAAGCGGGAAGCCTTCAGAAAAGAGATGAATCTCGAAAATAAAAGTATTGTTATACACGTGGGTGCATTCCGTGCGCAGAAGAACCATAGAAGGGTAATTGAAATATTTGAGGAGTATAGAAAAAGGAATAAGGATGGAGTCCTCCTTCTAGTAGGAAGCGGTGAATTAATGGATAAGATAAAATCTCTTGTCAGCGAGAAAGGCCTTGATGAGAGCGTTTACTTTCTCTCTTCCCGCACTGACCTTGATGTGCTCTTATCTGCATCCGACTATTTTCTCTTTCCATCATTCTATGAAGGCTTTCCCAATGCCCTTCTAGAGGCTGAAGCATCGGGCCTGAGGTGCGTTGTTTCAGACACAATCACAAATCAAGCTATACTGGACAATGCAATTGCCATTTCCTTGAATGAAAGTAACAGTGCGTGGGTGGATGCGCTCTCTCTTGAGCCATTATCTAAGCGGGAGAAATATGCCTCTCTTGTCGACGGGAAGGGCTTCGGAATTAAGGACGAGATCAAGAGGCTTGAAGGATTATATCTTTCTTTGCTCGGGGAGAAGAATGAGTAAGAAGATAAAGGTTATTGAATATCTTGAGGGGTCTCTCTCCGACGGGGGAGCGGAGACACTTATAAAAGATTATTGCAGGCTGATGGATAAAAACTCATTCGAGCCTGTAGTTCTTGTTGATTTTATTTTTCCCGAGAGTGCAAATTACAAACGCCTTGAGAAAGAAAACGTGAAGATAGTCTCACTCTATCCACGCTATGCTCTTTTCTGGCGCTTTGTCGATAAGTTTTTCCGTAACCGCTATATTGACTGGAAACTCGGTAAAACAATCGGGAAACTTAAACCCGATGTCATCCATATTCACCTTGCAGCATTAAAGCATGTAGTGAAAGTTAAAGATAAACTCAACGGCATCAAACTTTTCTACACGTGTCACAGTATCCCGAAGGTTTATTTTGAGGATAAAAAAGGTGAGAGGGAGGCTGCCGAGGCGTTAATTAAAGATAACGGCCTTGTTCTTATTGCGCTTCATGAGGACATGAAGAGGGAGCTTGAGCATAGGTTTCCGGCTGCCTCTGTAAAGGTGGTCAGAAATGGCATCGATATTGAAAGCTTCAAAAAGCCCTCTCTGCCGCGAAGAGATGTAAGAGAAGAGTTGGGTATTAAGGAAAGTTCGTTTGTCCTTACTCACATCGGACGCTTTGTTCCTGTCAAGAACCATCCTTTTATCCTTGATGTTTTTACTTCTCTTTTAAAAAGAAGGTCGGATGCAGTCCTTATCTTGGTCGGTACAGGAGAAGACAGAGAGAAGGTTGAGAACTTAATTAAAGAAAAGGGAATTGAGGACAAGGTTATAATACTTTCGAATGTCGTTGATGTCCCGTCTCTTCTTGCTGCCTCCGATGCATTTGTACTGCCCTCTCTATATGAAGGATTTCCTATAGTCCTAGTTGAGGCTCAGGCTGCAGGGATAAGAAGTATTGTTTCAGACAGAATGAACAGGGAAGTTTTTCTTTCCGATTTAATTATTCCTCTGAGCCTCGAAGAATCAAAGGAGAAGTGGGCCGATGTGATTCTCGATGAGAGGGTAAGGAGTGACTATCCGATGAGACTTGACGAGTATGACATGAGAAGTGAGATAAAGACGCTCGAAAGAATATATAAGGGGGTGGAGTAGGTGCCGTCGGTTTCAGTTATTGTTCCTGTATATAATGTGGAGGACTACCTTGAGAGGTGCCTCGAGAGCCTGGGGAATCAGACAATCAAGGACATCGAGATAATCGTAGTCGACGACGGGTCCAGTGACAGCTCTCCCTCCATTCTTGATAAATACACTTCAATTTACCCGAATATTATTGCCGTCCATGTACCCAACGGCGGGGTGTCGAGGGCGAGGAATATCGCACTGGAGAAGGCGAGGGGGCGCTATGTCGGCTTTGTCGACAGTGATGACTATGTCTCGCCCGTGATGTTTGAGACGATGAAGAAAACAATAGAAGAGACAGAGGCGGATATTGTCCAGTGTCTTTCCTCAGAGAGAGGACAAAACCACAAGCCTCTTTCGCCGGTAATCGGACGGGACAACATAATTACTTCTTATATGGATAGGGTTATATCGGCATCTGTCTGGGATAAACTCTACTCAAGGTCTTTAATCGGAGATACACGCTTCAGCGGGGATTTGAAATTTGCCGAGGACTTTGAGTTTAATGCCGCCATCCTTATTAAAGCGTCAAAAGTTTCGTTTGTTCCTGAAGTTCTATACTACTACACAGAGCGCGAAAGCAGCGAAAGCCACAGAAGTATCAACTCCTCTCACCTTATGGGCTTCAGGGTTTATGATTATCTGGAATCAATTTGCCCTTTAAATAATGCATTGAGAGAGAGGGAAGTGAGCGAGAGCCTGAGGTTTCTCGATTCAATTGTAGGACACGGAGAAATAGGAAAGGAGTACGAGGACGACCTTGCAGCGCGGATAAGAAAGAACAGGAAGTTTATCAGTAACAACAGGTATTTATCAAAAGCGGGAAAACTCAGGACCAGAGTGCTCCTATTTTCTCCTTCTCTTTATATCACAGTAGTAAGGTTATACAAGATGATGAGAGGAAAGAATGAGTAGAATTTCGATTATTGTTCCCGTATATAATGTGGAGAAGTATCTCCCGCGCTGCCTTGACTCCATCAGGAGACAGACTCTTTCGGATTTTGAATGTATACTCGTTGATGACGGCTCTACAGATTCTTCTCTTTCAATTTGCAATTACTATGCTTCTCTAGACCCGCGTTTCAAGGTTATACATAAAGAAAACGGAGGTGTCAGCAGTGCGCGTAACATCGGCCTCGAGAGGGCTGTGGGCACTTACATCGGCTTTGTCGACAGCGATGACTGGATAGAAGACAATATGTATGCCTCTATGTACCGTGATGCTCTGGAAACAGACTCTGATATAGTTGTTGCGGGAGTCGACTGTTACAACAGGGGAAAAAACAAGGCTCTTCTTTCTTCCTACCACGGACTTATGACGATGTTTAACCCTCAAAGTCACATGGATGGTTTTTCTGTTACGCGCCTTATAAAAAGAGAGATTGTCGGGGCTACTCGTTATGACGAGAGCATTGGATACCTAGAGGACATAAATTTCTTCTATTATATTTATAAGAAGGCAAAGAGCATTTACTGGCATGACGTGCCGTATTACCACTATGAAGTGAGGGAGGATGCAGCGACGAGTAGCTATCTATTAAACGACAACATGAGACGGGGAATAGAGACGCTTGAGAAAACAGCAGAAAGCGAGGAAAATTCAGCTCTCAAAAAATGTATGAAAGGTTTTATATATTGCTGGAAACTCGGCACTGCAATTAATTATATTTCGCACTGTAATACTTCATCTCCCGACTATGAATATGTGTCGAAAGATGTGCCTGATAAAACCCACCTCCCGCTATGCACTTTCAGAGAGAGAATGTGGAGGCATATTATACTCCACCCATGGTTGCAGAAGCTTTACTGGGCAATAAAGAGAAAGCCGGGAGCGGAGTGTTCAAGAGATGGTAATATCAGATAAAGACGGCCGAAAGTGTATAATAAGACAATCTTTGGTTCTTCATGCTTAGACAAATGCCTGATTGTTGTATTATACTCTAAGGTCGGTTATAAAAATAAGTGAAAGAAAGGAGTCGAGTAGTTAATAATTGAATATTTTAATTCTATCCAACCTCCTTTCGTATACATATAACTTCCGTAAAGAAATAATCGATGCCTTCACTCAAAGGGGGCACAAAGTTATCCTCGCCTGTGATATAGACGATAGAAAGAAGCTTGAAGAGTTCGGATATGATGTTGAGATTATCGCTCTGCCGTTCAATGGCAAAGGAAAGAATCCGGTAGAAGAGTTGAGGCTCCTCAATACTTATAAGAGAATAATCAAATCAAAGCACCCCGATATCGTCTTTACATTCACAATCAAGATGAATCTCTATGGAGGGATGGCTGCAAAAAGATACCGTGTTCCGTATGTTCCGATGATTACGGGACTGGGAGAGCTCGAAAAGAGGGGAAAGCTACGCGCTCTGTTGCTTTTTCTCCATAAGATGGTTATGCCGTCGGCCATGTGTGTTATATTCCAGAACGAAGATAACCGCCGTTTCTTTCTCGATAACGGCATAAAGTATAAGACGTCTCTTATTCTTCCGGGATCCGGAATAAACCTCGAGAAGTTCAGGTATGTAGAATACCCGAAAGGCGGAAAAGAGAACTTTGTCTTCCTCGGGAGGCTCATAAAGGCAAAGGGCATCGAAGAATATTTTGATGCCTGCGAAAAATTATCTTCAGATAAACTTATCTTTCATGCTGCGGGGCCTCTTGATGAGGAGTATAAAGAAAGGCTTGAGAGCCTTGTTGAGAAGGGAAAGCTTATATACCATGGGGTTCTTTCCGACACTAGGGACTATCTGGCGTCTTCTTCCTGTCTTGTCCTTCCAACCTTCCATCCCGAGGGACTGTCTAATGTAATACTTGAGGCTTTTGCTGTGGGAAGGCCTGTAATAGCTACAGATAGGACAGGGTGCAGAGAACTTCTGAGAGACGGCGAAAATGGTTTTTTCTGCAGAGAAAAGGACGTGGAGAATCTGATTGCAGTTATAAAAAGAATGGCATCTCTATCTATCCTCGAGCGCGCGAAGATGGGAAGAGAAGGCAGGAACTTTGTTGAAAAATACTATGACCGGCAGATAGTAGTCAAAGCCTACCTTGAGTTATTGGAGACGAGATGAATAAGAGAGGGATAAAAAGACTTAAGAAGCTTCTTGGTAAGAGAATAATTCAACTTTTCTACCGCTCGCTCTTTTTTCTCTCGGATGAGAAATATATAAAACTTATCTATCGTTTGAGGATGGGAAAGAAGCTTTCTCTCAATCCCCCCATAACATTCAACGAAAAACTGCAGTACCTCAAGCTCTATGACCATCGGCCGCTTTATACAACACTGGCAGATAAACTTAAAGTGAGGTCCTACATTGATGAAAAAATGGGGGAAGGCCATACCGTGCCATTATTAGGTGTATGGGAAGATGTGAACGGGATAGATTTTTCATCTCTTCCATCCACCTTTGTCCTCAAGACAAACCACGACAGCGGGACATACATAATAAATGACGGCAGTGGGAATTTTGATGAAAAGAATGCAGAAAAGATTTTAAGTCGGTCGCTCAAAGATAACTATTATTGCGTAACACGTGAGTGGCAGTATAAAAACATAGAGCCGAGGATAATTTGTGAAGAGTACCTTGGTAAAGATATTACGGACTATAAGTTCTTTGTCTTCAACGGAAAGGCGGAGTTCATGTACATAGAAAAGGAGAGCTCATCACACCCCGAGCAGGCAATATATGATATGTCGTTCAAGCGTCTTGATTTTTCGATGGACGACGATGTATCTTTACGCTCTTTTGAAAAGCCTGAGGTTTTTGACGAGATGAGGAGAATGAGTGAGGCCCTTGCTGGGGACCTTCCTTTTCTTCGTGTAGATATGTATTATTGCTCTGGTAAAGTGCTTGTAGGAGAATTGACACTTTATCATTATGGTGGATTTATTCCATTCAATCCTCCTGAAACAGATAAGAAATTAGGGGAGTTGTTGAATATAGACAACGTCCGGAGTAAATGATGAAAAAAGTTTTTTTGGTTTTATTATTGATTATAGCACTCTCTTCGAATCTCTGGGCTACAAAGTACCATTCTGTCAGTCTCGATAGTGAGGCATACCGCATTATAGAAGTGGGTGAGAACAGGGGAATTATTCCACTCCAGAGTGAAGTCAAACCATATAATTTAAACACAGTGCGTAAGCTTTTGAGGGAGATTAAAGAGTCCGACAGCATAAGCGGAAATGAAAGAGAGATAATCGAAACAGTGCTGGAGGAGTTTGATTCAACCTACGGCAGTGATAGCGAAAGAGATACATCGACGGGTGATATCGACACCTTGAACTATACCAGACTTGGAGTTGCACTTTCTACAAATCAGAAGGTGGGGCTTATTCAGGATGGTGATATGATTTTCGACTCCCGTTCATCCATCGCTCCATATGTCCGTGGTGATATCCTCGGCGCTCTCTCCTACGATTTGAATTTCAGTATCAACTACGATAAACTTGACCCCGATGCCTACCTTCCGACTGAGCTTTTGTTTTCAACTGAAGGCTTTTATATGAACCTCTTTGAGGGCGGAACAAGACTTACAAGTCTCCCCGACACAAATTTCTACCTCGGCATAGAGACTTTTCCTGAGATGTCAACAAGCATAAAAGACGACATTGTTTCTCTGAGGATAGGGGCAGTCAAACGTGACTGGGGGCCGGGCGTCAATAATCTTGCACTTTCAGAAAGCGCCAGCGTCATGACAGGCGTAGAGCTCTCCCTCAAGCCTGCATCATGGTTCAATTACTCTGTGATGGTTGCATCCCTCGGCCAGGCATCCCTCAATGAAGTTAATGGTGTTCCTTGGCCGAGTGAGAATATGGATGACAAGACAGGACTCTACTCGAATAACCTTTCTATCCATCGTGTTGAGATAACTTTTCTCGATGTAAAGGCAAGTATATGGGAAAGTGTTGTATGGCGTAAGCGCTTCGAACTCGAGTATCTCAATCCACTCGGGATCTACATGTTCAGTCAGAATGCACTCGGAGACTACGACAACTGTCTTGCAGGTTTCGACGTCTCATACACTGTTAAGAATGTCGGAACACTTTATGCTCAATTTGCAATGGATGAGATGAACTCATTCAAACACCCGATTACCTGTCCCAGGAACATCTTTGCCCTTCAGGGTGGAGGAACATTCCCTCTTCCTGTTTTCTCGTTCACAACTCTTAAACTACAGGCGACCTATGTTGCACCTTTCTTTGGCGCACACTATAAAGACAGCGCAGCCCTCTTCGGGGGAGTTGAATATACAACCCCTTATGTTAATAAGGGCCAGAACATAGGCTATCCTCTCAACCCTGACTCAATTGAACTCCTGGCCTCTTTCGATACGACACTCTTCTCTGACTGGAAGATCGGCTTACTCGTAAAGAACCAGACAAGAAGTGCGCAATATGCAAATAAAACAACCGGAACAGATATTCTCACATACATGAACTACGCGGCCTATGACGCTGGCGAATACGAGAGTAGATCTTTCTTCGCAAATATTTACAGCAATCTTCTAAGTGCAGAGCTTACAGTAGAGAAGACATTCTTCAAGAAGGTGTCATTTAATGTAGGGGTGCTTGGTATGCTCAAAAGTGAGAGAAGCTTTGAGCCGGAGTTGATATGGTCAGATGAATACGGTTGGTACAACCCCGGTAGAGTCACATTCTCCGACGACTGGCAGTCCTCTCTCAGCATTGTTGTCACACTCGGCGCCAGGGTGGTCTTCTAAGGGAAAGAGAATATGAAAAAATTAATCTTCCTTCTCTCTCTATTTTTGGCTAGCTTCTCCCTTTGGGCTACAGATAGTATCTATGATGTGACAGCCTCTTTTGACGAGGAGGTGAGAAAAAGCATACTCAATGGAGAGACAGTTGAATACTATTCCGTCTACGACGATTATGTCCCATCCATTGCATTTGACGGGACGAAAGCCAAAGAGAAGGCAGAAGAAGACTCAAATCTCGACTCAACGCTTGTCAGCGGCATAAGTGCCTTTGTACCTTACCCAGAGAGCTGGGAGGATTTAAGTTACGGCGAGAAGAAACTTCAGATAATCAACACACTCCTCTCGATTTCGACAATCAAGGGAATTACGTACATATCGTATTCGGCAGGAGAACAGCCGAAGGTGCTTTTCTCCGATGCATATACACTTACCTCTGAAAAGAAGGGAAAGAAGGCATATGATGTGGTCTTCTCATATGCTCCGGAAACTTACAGCTATACGTTGGCTTCTTACCTCAAAGACAATATCTTCGGGGGTAACACATATACAATAGACTATGAAATTGACGGTGATGAGATATTCATGACCATAACCAATGTCTCGAAGTTGAAGTTCCTCTTCTTTACGGCAGTAAAGGAAGGGGAATTGGATTTATCTGTCGATTGTCTGATGACTGATGAAGGAATTGCAATATTCGGACTCGCAACGGTAAGGGACGCAGAAGAGTATGTTGAAACTCCCCTCACCGATGTCCACCTTCCGTCAGCCTTCACACGGCGTATAACTTCCCTCAAGGATTGGTTTATAGAGGAGATTAACAAGTGAAAAAGGGTTTAATAATTGTTCTCTGTTTTTTTGTTCTTTTGACTGCAGCTTATTCAACATCTCCACTCAGGAGCTACCTCAAGAATGTGGATGATGAAACATATAATGAGCTAGTTGGAGGCGTTGTTGTAAAAGAGAGTACGACAGACGGTGATATAAGGCGCATTGCACCCGAGTCGGATTTGGTTGATGAGAAGATAAAGGACATCGAGAGTATGACCAAAGGGTTCGGGGTTGCAATTGCATCGATGGTCGAGTACCCGGAGGACTGGAAGGATATGAACGACAAGGAGAAAAAACTTGCACTCTACAACACCCTTCTCTCGATATCGACACAATCCGGCATTACCTACATTTCCCACAGAGCGGGCGACAAGGAAAAAGTTCTCTTTGACGAGACATATATGCTCGGCTCACCTGATAAGAAGGACAGAATCGACGACCCCGTCGTAACATCCGTCCCCCTTTATGCTAAGTACTACTCCTACCAGGATGACACATCTTTCGGTGGCAACATCTATACTCTCGAGTATACAGCAGTCAACGATGAAATCTTTTTGGAGATTACAAACTACGGAGATTTAAAGTTTTTGGGATTGACGCTGGTGAAGAAAGGGAAGATTAACATGTCACTCGATTTTATCGAGGCCGATGAGGGAATCTATGTATTTGCTGTAGCATCGGTTGAGGACAAGAAACCTCAGGTCAATGTACTTTTCTACAAGGTCGATTTAGAGCTTTCCTTCTACAACAGGATTGTAGCACTTTCAAATTGGTTTAAAGATAGATTGGATTAATCTTATGAAAAAAATACTCATTCCGCTTTTGTGTCTTTTCTTTCTTTCTTTTTCTCTTTCAGCTAATAGCCAGGAATACTATCCTGTCTCATCATCTGTCTGGCAGACAGTCAATGGCCTCTGCCATGCCGCAGGAGTTGCCGGCCCGAGTTCCTACGGTCCTGTGACAGCAGATCAACTTCTTGTTGCACTTAATAGAGCAGAGAAGGTACTCGGATCTGATAACGCAGTTCTCAAGAGCGTTAAAGAAAGGCTTACAAGTGATGAGTATATTTACACAGATAAATTCGGAAGCATAAATCTATCGGGTTATATAAGCCCGGAAGTCTATGCTCAGACGAATAAACCATTCGGTGAAAACGATGAAGAGAAACCTGCATACGACATTGACGGCGACTGGTTTATAAAGTCGTCGAGAGAAGTAAAGCCTCCGATTGCCGTTACACTTGAGAACTCCATCCACGATATTCTCTACTCGCGCTTTGTTCTTGCTGTCGAGCAGTCTATCGACTACAACCAGTCGTCTTATGAGAAGAGCTACTGGAATAAGTACTTCCACACCCAACTTATGGAGTCGACAATTTTCCGTAATTTTCCAAAGGATGCAGGAATATCGATAGGAGCAGCGGGGCTCAATGTGATTATAGGACGCAGCCGTGTATCTTTAGGCGAAGGGTACACCGGTAATACAGCTATCGGTGACAACTATGACTACCAAGAGTTTTTGAAGAGCGGGTTCTACACCGAGCACACATCGGTCTTCTTGACCCTTACGACTTTTGATTCGTCTCATATCAACCCATATACACTGAATCGAGAAGGGAAAGTTGAATATGAGAACAATCCCTGGGATCTTCTCTCTTCCCGCTTCACCGGCTACAGGGAACTGAGGCACGCCGTAAACTATGAATTGACGCCGACAAATAACTTTAAGATAGCTCTGGGCTTTGTATGCATGCTGGATACTACCTCTGCCTTTGATGTGAGGTATCTCAATCCATTTATGATTTTCCATGATTATTTCAACTACCACGAGGAGACGATACTCGAGGCAAACAATATGATTACTGCCGACATTTCGTGGGCGTTTGCAAAGAAGTGGAATCTCTACGGCCAGATAACGATGGACCAATACCAGATGAAGGGAGAGGCTGAAGGGTATATGGGATTCGGTTACACAGAACCCAATGCTTTCGGAGGCCTTGTCAACCTTTCCTATAGTGACATAATCGACGATGGTATATTAAATGTTTATCTTGAAAGTGTTTATAATATGCCGGGAATGTACCTCAACAGTAAATACTACATCACAGGAACTGACACTGTTACACAGTATAGCAAGAGCTATGATGAAACTGAGATATATAAACCCTGTTATTCCCAAGATTTTCTCACAGGGTATAAACGTACAGAGTCCAACTATGATGACATCGGCTACTCCACATATATCTACGGTGGTGACTGCCTTGTTTTCTCTCTTGGAGGAGCATACCGTAAGCCCGATTCATACTCAATAAAGGCATCTGCTATGTATATGGCACACGGTGAAAAAGGAAGAGGTGATAAGGCAGAAAACTATACATTTATTGGAATCAACCAGCTTGAGAATGTAAAGACTCTCGGCCTCTACGGCACTGTCGAGCACACTCTTGTTGTAAAGGCTGATGGGGAAGTTAAGGTGTGGGAATATCTTTCTCTTTCTCTCGGTGCTGCATATTCCTATAGGTGGAACTGGAAGAACACAGAAGGACGTACCTTTGGAAACCTTCAGGCATATGTCGGCTTTAGGCTTTCAACTTCATCAATTGAGATTTAAAGGCGTTTGATAGGCGCGATAGAAGGGGGAGTGAAAATAATATGATTTACGATATTACTATCGGACCGATTGAGACTTTGGTGGGTTGGATATTCAACTTTATTATATCTGTAGCTCCATCCTTGGGCGTTATCGGTGCTATATGCGGTGTGAGCATAGCCATAAATATCCTTGCTCTTCCATTATATAACATAGCTG
>CAVFNE010000049.1:0-12208 GCA_963623755.1 Muribaculaceae bacterium
TAGCTGAGAATGGCCTGGACGTCATGCCTCATACCCCCCAGGGCTGAACTGTTACTTGTCTGATCCGCTTTTTTTCATTTTTTCACAATCTCTATTGACATCTAATCGGCTTTTGAACTAAAGTGCTTTTGTTGAAACATTCTCCGGTAGCTCAGTCGGTAGAGCAGGTGGCTGTTAACCACCCTGTCGGGGGTTCAAATCCCTCCCGGGGAGAATGGAAGAAACAAAGGAAGAATAGCTATCTTTGGGTAGCTATTTTTATTTGTTCTATTTTTTCATAACTCCTCCTTGCCACCCTATCTCGGTGGCACTTTTTATCCCTTAACAAAAGTCATTTTTGGATATATCGTAAAGCAAAAGGAATATATATTTTGAAGAAGAACAACGCCACTCTCGATATGACGGGAGGAAGCATTTATCCACTTATTATATCATTTGCATTCCCCATCCTCATGGGGCAGCTTTTCCAGCAACTCTACAACACCTTCGACACATGGTGTGTAGGCAATTTTGTCGGCAAGAACAGCTTTTCTGCTGTGGGTACCGTCAGCTCGATAACCAACATGCTCATAGGCTTTGCGGGAGGATTCTCTACAGGTGCAAGTGTTGTAATATCACAATACTTCGGAGCAAAGGATGATAAGAACATCTCCCGCGCTGTCCACACATTCATTATCTTCATGCTTATATTGAGCGTCGTTATGACTCATTTGGGACTCGGAATGATTCCCGTCTTTCTGAGGATGATCGGCGCTCCGGAGGAAGTTGCCGTCGAAGAGGAGATATATCTCTCGATATATTTTGCCGGGCTAATCGGCCTCATGCTCTACAACATGGGATCTGCCATCTTCCGTGCTGTCGGGAATACACGCCTTCCTTTCATTTTCCTATGTGTATCGGCACTGCTCAACATTGTTCTTGACCTTGTATTTGTAATCTTCTTCGACATGGGAACTGCAGGGGTGGCATGGGCTACCATCATCAGCCAAGGAATATCTGCAGTCCTGACAATAATTGCCCTATTTAAAACTGACAGCCCAATCAGAGTGTCGTTTAAGAAATTCTGTTTTGATACTTCAATATTGAAGTCAATCATTCTCATCGGTCTGCCGTCGGCTGTACAGATGGCTGTAACAGCATTCTCGAATGTCTTTGTACAGTCTTATATAAACTACTTCGGAACAGACGTTATGGGAGGGTGGACAGCCTACTCAAAAGTCGACCAACTTTTGTTCCTGCCAATGCAATCACTTGGTCTCGCGGCAATGACATTTGTCGGGCAGAACATAGGAGCGGGGAATGTAAAGAGAGCGCAGGACGGCGCCAACAGGGCCCTTATAGCAGGTATTGTAATCACATTCCTGCTTCTTATTCCGATTGTCTATTTCGCACCGAACGTCGTGGAATTCTTCATCAGTGCAGAGGAGAGTCAAGTAATAAAGTACGGTACTCTTTTCTTAAGATGCCTCAGCCCTTTCTATATCCTATGTACATTCAACCAGGTCTATGGAAGTGCATTAAGGGGTGCCGGAAAGAGCCAAGCCCCGATGGTGATTATGCTCTTCTCCTTCGTTCTTATGAGACAGGTCTATCTCTTTGTAATGAAGAACTACATATCGAACACGGTGCTTCCGATTGCGATGGGCTATCCCTTCGGATGGCTGTTGTGTTCGGCTTTGATTACAATATGCTTCTTCACCTATTTTTCCAGTTTGAAGAAGAACTCAACTTCCTATAGAAAACAAGAAGAAGAATTGTTGCAATAAGCGGGAACATAGAATAAGAGGCAAAGAGTGTCGGGTAACCCCATTTCTCTATAACAAAGCCCCCAGAGAGAGAGCCTATCATCTCGGCAAAGTTTGTCGCTAGGGCCCAATATACAGCCATACCCACTTCATAGTGCTCGCTTGAAACATTCTCGGCTGTGTATGTCGTTGATGCAACGTGGCAGGCACCGAATGTAAGGCCGTGGAGAGTCTGGGCTAAAGCAAAGACAAAGATATTCGGAACAAGATACATCAATAATCTAACAAAGAGTGCAATACTCGATAAAAGCAGCATGAAGGGAGGCGTTATCTTCTTCTCTTTCAATAGCCTTCCGAAGAGAATCATCGAGCCAAACTCGAAGAGCGCCCCCAGTGCAATAAAGAGAGAGAAATAGCCCCCGAGAGCAAGAGTCTCGGTCATATAGGAAGCAAGGAGCTTCTCCACAACAGCCTGACCGATACGGGTAAAGAATACGACAATCATAAAGATATAGTAGTTACGGCTGAACCATGAGAAGGAGAAGGCTTTTCTTTGTGTGCTCTTCTTTTCCTTTCCATCATCGCTCTGCAGAATGACTGCTCCCATGAGCAGAAGATTTGCTATTAGAAAAACCATCATTATTGATTTGTTACTGCTCTCATCGGGAAAACCGGAGAATGCAAAGAAAACAAGAGAGACCATATAACTGAACGTGCCTGTTGCCCTGATGATGCCGTACTTATAGCGCTTCGAACCGAGTTTTCTATTTAAAAAGCCGTCACAGAGTGGGTTTAAGCTCCAGAAGAATGCATCGAGCACAAGAACACCAAATATTACAAAAACCGTGTTGTTTGAAAGGTAAAACGGAATGGCAGTAAGTGCACTCACAATAACTGACAAAATAAGATATGGCCTCGTCTTCCCCCTTTTATCCGTCAGGGAAGATATTAAGAGCGGCCCGATTATTGCGGCACACTGCCCCAAGGCGATTATCACCCCCGTAAGGCTATGGGAAAAGCCCTTGTTTCGCAGTACTATCTGAACATACGGCGCATAGGATGCAATTGCAACCTGTACAAAGATTTCAAGGATATAATATTTAAGCACATAAACGATTATCCAACAAAAAACAGCCTTTGAATAGAAGAAAATCAAATACTGTGCTTGATTCTCATGACCCATATTTTCTATCATTTCTCCTTAAGTCTTAAAGGATTACTAATAAAATAAAAATTTATCTGAAACTTATTGACAATATCTACTTTTTTATCTATAAGCTTATATCGATTATAGGAGACGTAATATGTCAGACAATAAGGAACTCTTTCCAGGGCAGACAGAACTGGAGGAAATGATTACCCGCGTCAAGGACGCACAGCGCATCTACGCTACTTACCCGCAGGACAAGGTCGACGAGATTTTCCGTCAGGCTGCAATTGCTGCAAACAATGCCAGAATACCGCTTGCACTCGATGCAGTTGAAGAGACGGGAATGGGAATTGTGGAAGACAAAGTTATCAAGAATCACTTTGCTGCTGAATATATCTACAATAAATACAAGGATGACAAGACCTGTGACATCATAGAGGAAGATAAGGGATTCGGTATAAAGAAGATCGCCGAATCAAAGGGTGTAATCTGCGGCATCATCCCGACAACAAACCCCACAAGTACTGCTATCTTCAAGGCCCTCATCGCGCTTAAGACAAGAAACGCAATCATCTTCAGCCCCCACCCGAGGGCAAAGAAGTGCACAGTAGACGCAGCACGAATCGTACTTGAGGCTGCAGTTAAGGCTGGAGCACCGGAGAATATCATCGGTTGGATTGATGAACCCACCCTCGAGAAGACTGACTACCTCATGAAGCACCAATATATAAATTTGATTCTTGCAACAGGCGGTCCGGGAATGGTCAAGAGTGCATACTCATCAGGTAAACCTGCTATCGGAGTCGGTGCCGGTAATACACCTGCTCTTATCGATGAAAGCGCCAACCTCAAGATGGCTGTTGCTTCCATTTTAATGAGTAAGACATTCGACAACGGCATGATTTGTGCCTCCGAGCAGACAATAATCTGTAATAAGAACATCTACAAGGAAGTCAAGAAGCTCTTGAAGGAAGAAGGCGCGCACTTCCTCAATAAGGATGAGATGGCAAAGCTCTCCCCAATTATCCTCGACCCCAAGAGAGGGTCAGTCAACCCTGCAATCGTAGGACAGAGTGCATTCAAAATTGCTGAAATTGCAGGATTTACTGTTCCTGAGAACACAAAGGTGCTAATCGGAGAAGTAAAGAATATTGCATTCGATGAACCCTTTGCTCACGAGAAGCTCTCCCCAGTTCTTGGTATGTATGAGTGTGCCTCATTCGAAGACGGTTGTGATATGGCGGCTAAACTCATTTCAATGGGAGGATTCGGACATACATCCGTTCTCTACTGCGACGAAAAGCTCGACGACAAAGTCAATGCTTATGGAAGAATCGTTAAAACCAGCAGGGTACTTATAAACATGCCGGCAAGCCAGGGTGCTATCGGTGACATCTACAACTTCCGTCTCGAGCCGAGTTTGACTCTCGGTTGCGGTAGCTGGGGAAACAACTCTATAAGCGAGAACGTGGGGCCGAAACACCTCATCAATGTCAAAACAGTTGCAGAGAGGAGAGAAAATATGCTTTGGTTCAAACTTCCACCTAAAATCTACTTCAAGTACGGTTGTCTACCGGTGGCACTTCAGGAACTTGAAGGAAAGAAGAGAGCATTCCTTGTTACCGACAGCTTCCTCTTCAATTCCGGTATGATTGACAAGATTACCGACACCCTCAAGTCTCTCGGAGTCGAGACAGAGGTCTTCCATCAGGTCAAACCCGATCCGACACTCGGGACAATCAACACAGCCATGCAGCTCGTCAACGCATACAACCCCGATGTAATCATCGCTGTCGGCGGCGGTTCCCCGATGGATGCTGCAAAGATTATGTGGCTTTTGTACGAACACCCGGAGGTAAAGTTCGAAGGTCTGGCACTTAGGTTTATGGATATTCGTAAGCGTGTATATGCTTTTCCGAACATGGGTAAGAAGGCAAAGCTTGTATGTATTCCTACAACAAGTGGCACAGGTAGTGAAGTAACTCCGTTTGCAATCATCACAGATGAAAACACAGGAATGAAGTGGGCTATTGCAGACTATGCCCTCACCCCGAGCATGGCTATCATCGACAGCGAACTGGCAGTCGGGCAGCCTAAGGGTTTGACAGCTTCCTGCGGTCTGGATGTACTGACACATGCGCTTGAAGCACTTGTATCAAGTATGAGCACAGACTACACCAACGCACTCTCTCTAGAGGCGGCAAGGGTAATCTTCAAATACCTGCCACAGGCTTACAAGGACGGTACAGACGTCAAGGCCAGAGAGAAGGTACATAATGCTTCCACAATGGCCGGAATGGCATTCAGCAATGCATTTCTGGGTCTCTGCCACTCTATGGCACATAAGCTGGGAGCCCAGTTCCATGTTCCACACGGAATGGCAAATGCACTGCTTTTGACGAATATCATCCGCTTCAACGCTAATGATAACCCGACAAAGATGGCAGCTTTCCCGCAATATGAGTACCCGTCGGTTGTCTCCAGATATGCCCGTGTTGCAGATTACATCGCAACTCCTGTAAATAACACAAAGAACACAGAGTACGTTGTAACAACACCGGATATGACACTCGAGGAGAGAGTTGAGGCACTTATAAAGGGAATCGAAAGTCTGAAAAAAGAATTGGGAATCCCCTCATCAATCAAGGAATGGGGAGTTGATGAGAACGAATTTTTAGCAGTAGTTGACGAGCTCTCTGTCAAGGCATTCGACGACCAATGCACAGGTTCCAACCCGCGCTATCCTCTTATCAGCCAGATCAAGGCACTCTACCTTGACTCCTACTACGGCAGAGAGTGGCGCGAATAGAGAAAAACTCAACACTAATCATTGTCCCGTTAACTACTCTGTTTGCGGGACATTTTCTTTTTTGTGTGCTTTTTCCTCTCTTGAGACGGGCACTTTTATTGTCATACTCCCTTTTTTGTATAATATAGAGCCACGTGAGGTTCAAAATGGTTAAAGCACTTGTCATCACCCTTATTGTAAGTAAGTGTCTCTATTCGCTTTTTCTTCTACTTCTTTCTTCTCTCTCGACACTGTCTCCCCTTCCGGACGAAGTGACGGATGTATATGAGAGTGAAAGATACAACCTTTTCAAGTCCTATAAGAGTGAGAACATCCGCCTCAGCCTCATTTCGGGGATACTCTCCCTCATACTCAATACCCTCTTTCTTATCTTCAATGTATATGCCACCATCTACTCACTCTTCGAAGGCCTCAACATATACCTCAGCTATTTTCTCTTCATCGTTGTTATAACACTACTCTTTGAAGTGATAGACATCCCCTTCTCCTATTACAACACATTTGTAATTGAAGAGAAGTACGGCATGAACAAGACGACAAAGAAGACCTTCGTCCTCGACTCAATCAAATCATATATCATGATGCTCATTCTTATATCACTCATTGTCTCGGCTCTCATTTTCTTCTTCTCCCGCTACGGTATTTACGCAATTATCTGGACATGCGCTTTATTCATTGCCTTTACTCTTCTTGTAAATGCACTCATTATGCCTCTTATGAGAGTCTTCAATAAGTTTACGCCCCTCGAAGAAGGAGAGCTGAAGACAAAGCTTCTTTCTCTTTGCACCAAATACAAAGTCAGAGTAAAGAGAATAGTTGTTCGTGATGCGTCGCGCCGTACAACAACTTCCAACGCATTCTGCTCCGGCCTCAGTAAGAAGACAATCTCAATCGACGACAACCTCATAAATAACTTTTCTTCAGACGAAATCACAGCTGTCTTTGCACATGAGTTTGCACACGCAAGATACAAGCATACTCTGAAGTCACTTCCTTTCACTTTCCTTACTTCAGCTGTTTTAATAGCGGCAATGGGCATAATGCTAGAGTTTACCGATCTCTATACGGCATTCGGCTTCAAAAGCATCAACTACCTCTTTGCATCCCTCTTTGTCTCTTCTTTCATCTGGCCACTCAATATTGTACTAAGCACAATCGGGAACACAATAAGCCGCGCTCACGAGTATGAGGCTGATGCGTTTGCTGCCCGGGAGGGTTATGGGGACGCTCTAATCTCTGCGCTCGAAAAGCTGACAACGGAGTCTCTCAGTGAGATTAACCCACACCCATGGATTATCATAACAGAGTATTCTCACCCCACTCTTGCTCAAAGAATAAGGTCAATAAGAAAACACGAATAGAGAATAGAGCATATCAATCGAATAGGAGAATATCATCTCTCTTGGAGGCAATAGAGATGACTGAGTCTCTAAACCGGAGACAAGAAGAGGACAAACCATTCTTTCCTCGTCAATTCTTCCATTCAACCCTCTTCGTCTTTTCACACGAAAGAAGGGAGAAGATGGTTTTTCACGAAAAGATATCAATATTCTTAAGACTCGGAGTAACAGCTCTGATGCTTCCTGAAAATGTCTATAGCTAATCTCATCGCTCTCTTCGTGCGCAAGATAATATGCCCCTTCCTTGTTCTCAATGAACTTCTCTATGAGCTCTCTCTTACCCACCCGCCTCCGGTCGTAACAACAACAAAGGATGATTTCTCTCTCGTATTCATTTTCAATCTGTCTGAGCCGTCGTCATCAAAAAGAGGAGAGGGATAGCTCTACCCCTCTCCAAAATAAACACATACAAGAGTTAAATTACATGGAGCGCTTCAGCATCGAGAGAGAGATAACACTCCTCACCGACTTTGTATATCTTACGGTTCTTCGGGTTATGGTCCTCAAGCTTAATGAGAGTATTACCAACCATAACGTGGTAGTTCTGGTAGGAGCCCATGAAGCACGATACGATAACACGGCACTTAATATACCCTTCGTCACTGAGCTTAGCCGCCTCAGGGCGTAGAACAGCTGTGTACTTCTTTCCCTTTACCATATCTGCCTTCTTTGGGACGGGAAGTTTATTGCCCTCGAAGTCCAATAAGCCGTATCCACCTTCATCTCCTATGTAGTTACCCCTGAGGAAGTTAGCTTCCCCTATGAAGTCTGCAACAAATTCATCAAAGGGATGATAGTAAATCTCCTCCGGGGTTCCCATCTGAGCGACAACTCCCTTATTCATGATGATTATTTTGTCAGAAATAGCCATAGCCTCACTCTGGTCATGTGTGACGTAGATAGCTGTAATTCCAACTTCCTGCTGGATACGTCTGATTTCAGTTCTCATCTGGACACGGAGCTTGGCGTCGAGGTTGGATAGAGGCTCATCGAAGAGAAGAACACTCGGCTCGATTACAAGGGCACGGGCCAAAGCAACTCGCTGCTGCTGACCGCCCGAGAGCTGATTGGTCATCCTCTCTTCCATGCCGCTGAGTTCTACAAGATCCAGTATTTTTAAGACCTTCTCTTTTATCTGCTCTTTGGGGACCTTTCTTATCTTAAGGCCGTATGCGACGTTGTCGAAGATGTTGTAGTGTGGAAGAAGAGCATAGCTCTGGAATACCATGGCGGTATCACGCTTATTAGGGGTGAGCTCGTTGATTGCTTCGTCCCCGAGAAAGATTTCACCTTCATCCGGGCTTTCAAATCCTGCAATCATTCTCAGTGTTGTTGTCTTACCACAGCCTGAAGGACCCAGGAGTGTTACAAAGCTTCCCGGTTCAATATCAAGGGAGGTATCCTTTACAGCATAGAAGTCCTTTCCTGTCTTGGGGTCCTTGTAAATCTTTGAAATATGACTCAGCTTTACGCCTTTTTTAACTTTTTCCATTATTTAGCCTCCTTAAGTTTTCTGCTTGTTCCGAAGTGTTTGATGAAGATGTTCATCAATAGGACAGAGCCGTAAGTAATTAATATGAGGATTGTTGCAAATGCACATGCCAGTCCGTAGGATCCCTTCTCGGCAAATTCGTTGATCTGAACTGTAATCAAGAGGAACTGCGGAGTAACAAGAAGTATGATTGCAGATATAGCAGTGATACTTCTGACAAATGCAGTTACAAGCCCGCTGAGGAACGAATCCTTTATAAGTGGAAGCGTTACTGTCATGAAGACCTTGAATGAATCGGCACCCATATCATATGCAGACTCCTCGATTGACTTATCTATCTGACGGAGTGCCGATATACCACTTCTTGTACCTGTCGGGAGAGATCTGACGACAAAGACGATAATCAAAATCAAAGCCGAGCCGTAGATACCCTGCAGGAAACCCGTGTGGAAGACGCCTGACGCAAAGCCGCGGATGTATCCGACGCCGAGTACCGTTCCCGGAACTGCCATGGCAAGCATACTTACAGCTTCGATAAAGCCCTTTGCCTTGAACTTACGCTTTACAACAAGATAGCTGATTATCATCGATAACAGGGCTGTGATTGGCGCGCTGATGAGGGAAAGCATGAATGAGTCCTTGAAAGCCTTGAAACCCTTATAGCGTGTAAATACAAGCTTATACCACTTAGTTGTGAACGGGAAGAACTTGTAGCCCCATGTCGGGAAGAGTGAGCCGATAGGAACACAGAGATACATTATGATAACAAAGAGCGCTATTGCCGAGCAGAATACAGTGAGAGGAATCTTGACAGATCTATCTGAAATGAGCATTCTCTCCCTAGATGCTTTACCAGTAAGCGTTGCAGCTGTTTTCTTTTCAAGTACATACTTCTGAACGGCAAACATCAAAAGGGTTATCATCAATAAAACTACAGCCATTGCCGCAGCACCGGGTTTATCGTAGGCACCGGTAATCTGGAGGTAGATAGTGGTAGCAAGAGTATCGTAGGAGCCTCCGATAATCATCGGGTTGGCAAAGTCTGCGATAGACTCGATGAATGTAACGAGGAATGCGTTCCCGAGCCCAGGAAGAAGAAGAGGAAGTGTGACTGAGGTAAAGACCTTGAATCTCGATGCACCCATATCGCGTGCAGCCTCCTCCAGGGACGGGTCTATATTCTTCAATAAGCCCTTCAGCATCATATAACATACGGGGAAGAAAGTGAGGGACTGGACAATCGCAATACCCCAGAAGCCGTAGACGGAGTTATCATAAATGCCGAGTATATACCTTGTGATTATTCCGGCCTTACCGAATAACATTATCATTGAAAGTGAGAGAACAAACGGTGGAGAGACAACAGGCAGCATACTGACCACCTTAAATAGTCCTCCGACGAATCTGTTCATCTTCACATAGACTTCAACATAAGCGAATAAAAGTCCGACTGCTGTACTCAAGAGCCCTACTACAAAGCCGACTTTGAGTGTGTTTGTAATGGACTTTGTAAATGTCGGCATCTGGAATATACGGCCGAATACACTGAAGCCGAATTTTCCGTCCCCGACAAAGGAATCCACCAAAAGAATTGCAAGTGGATAGAGAATGAATAGTGTAAGGAAAGCGATAAGCACGACAATAGTTGTGACCATAATCGGGTCTGCCAGGAGTTTCTTTCTGTCGAGTGCTGCGCTTTGGCTTCTTGCCATAAACTTTCCTCCTTATGATTTCTAGAAAAAAGGGATGATAGCTGGAGCCACCACCCCTTGTAAGAGAAGACAAATATTACTTTGTCTGGAATCTTGTTGTATCTCCAGTGTTTGCACCACCGGCAGCAAGTGCTTTCATGACGTCTTCAACATACTGCTTTGTGTTAGCTGTAGCATCGTCGAAGTCGTAGTCGATGACGTTGTTCGGGTCGAGGCCGAACTCATATGCAACTTCCGGCTGCTCTGCGTTGTCGATTACGAGGAACTGGTAGGAGCCGTTTTCCTTTGCAACGTTGACACAGTCAGGAGAGAGAGCAAACTCAATCCAGAGTTTAGCAGCATTCGGATGCTTAGCGCCCTTGAAGATAGCTGTAGCGCCGACTTCGAATGTTGTTCCGCTTGATGGGATAACCATACCGATGTTGTCATAACCGTTGTCGACAATCTGATAGATACCATCGTGGAGGAATCCGATGCCGATGACACACTCTCCCGTTCCGACGTTCTTGCTCGGGCCTGATCCACTCTTTGTGTAGACCTGGATGTTCTTATCGAGTGCAACAAGATAGTCCATAGCCTCATCGTGTCCGTACTTCTGGATGATTGTATTCAAGAAGAGCTTAGCTGTTCCTGCTGTGTTGTAGTTACTCAACCAGATAAGGCCCTTGTACTCAGGTTTAACTAAATCAGCAAAATCCTGTGGTGGCTCGAGGCCCAGTCTCTCGAGTTCATCGATGTTGTACATGAAGCCTAACAGACCTGTGTAGATACCGTACCAGTAGTTGTTCTTATCCTTGTAGACGCTCTTTGTGATGTGAGATGCGTTCTTTGCATCATAAGCTTCAAGAAGGCCTTCACTAGCAAGCATGTTGTACGGGTCTGTTGTGCCGCCGAAGAATACATCTGCTGACGGATTGCCGTTTTCTTCCTCAATCTTAGCCTGAACCTCACCCGTTGAAAGGCGCTGATAGGTTACCTTAATCCCATAGAGTGATTCGAACTTTTCACATGCTGCAGCAAGATATTCCTCCTCACATGAGCCGTAAACGACGAGTTCGCCCTCTGCCTGTGCAGCAGCTACGAGTGGATCTGCGTTAGTTGTAGTTGTCTTTGCTTCCTGTGCACCCTGAGCAAATACAGAGGTGAGAACGAGAGAGAGAACAAGAGCAACTGCTAATAATTTCTTCATATTTTTTCCTCCAAATGTTGAGTTTTTCAATCTAAGAGAAAATTATCAGTGCATCCGAATCAAAAGGCAAGAAAAATATAATTAAATTGATAACTAAATCGGATTAGTGCCCCCGTCAAAGAGTTCAAAATCAGACAAAACAACATATAGATATTGAATATCTTTTATGTGTCGAAAATCGTCAGAGGGGCTTATATCATCCCGAAAGCACTTCTTTCCGATGGCTGGATAATACAGTCTGAGGGAGGCACGGGCGTTCTATCTAAAAGAAGCACTTCGAAGCAGATAGAGCATACTCAATATTCCATAGCCTCAAACGATGGCATGAAGGATGACAGAGGCATGCGTCTATCAGAGAAACAAAACGCCTTTCTCTGTTCTTACAAAATATATCCCGTGCAAGCATCTTAAAAAAAAACGGCCCCGCTTAGAGGCCGTCGTTACACATAAATATGGATTACATCAAATCCTTAGGCTTACGGGCAGTATTACCTGTCTTCTCACAATAAGCAACATGACGGAGCTTACCGTTCTCGAAAACACTCTTCATCTTGATGACACCACCCCACTTACTCATAAGGGCCTTAGCACCTTCACGGTGTGCGTTCTTTGATACGTTACCTGGCATATCTATATTCCTCCGGCTAATTATTCAAAAGCTACCAAGCCATAATATACAAATTGCATCATTCTTTGTCAAATCCTGACCTG
>CAVFNE010000050.1:0-5733 GCA_963623755.1 Muribaculaceae bacterium
TCAAAATTAGGGCTTGACAGGAGGTCACATCATATCAGTATACATTTGTTGACTTACTCGAAATCGAACACCTTATATTAGGATAAACTCCAACATTATTAGCTATATCCATCGGAATTTAGGTCTATAAAATCATTGGGTCAACAAAAATATACTATAGCCTTTACTTTTGTATTCCTTCCATATCTCAAAAAAGAGTCAACTCCACTCCAGCGTCTCTTCCTTCCACTCAGTTATGTTACGCTCTTCAGTGCTGAAATTTATGCCGAGTAGATGAATTCTCCGTGATGAATTGTTACTCCATGCCTTATATTTCTCCCAGTATCCTTTGTTCTTTATCTGCTCCAATGCTTTATCTGCACTCTCATCTCTCTTGAACTCGATTACATATACGTGTCCCGGAGTCTTTACAACTGCATCAATACGGCCCTTGTTGGTTATCTCTTCAAGATTGACATCTGCATGTGCAACTATCATCATCGCATAGAACATTCCTTGGTAATCAGCCTCGATTATCTTCTGTTCTTCTCTATATGGTATAGATGCGTAGACAGAATAGAGATTATCGATTACGCCCTCAGTGTTGCCTTGAGAAAATTGATTAAAGAGGTTGTCACCGTCAAAGTTGTCCTCCGCCTCTTCTCCACCATAAACCTCCAACAGTTTCATTGAAAATGATTGACGCACTTCCTCATTTGGGAAACCAAGATACAGCTCCTTTTCTTTTTTTTCTGTGTTTAGAATTGTCAGGTACCCAGACTGAAGAAGAAGTGACTTATACTTCAAGGATGTTATCCTGCCCGTTGTCATCTCGATAATGTCGAAGGAAGATATCTTACTCTTACTGACAGGCTTCTTCAAATCCTCTGCTATATTGAACTTCACCTTTTTTGCTATATCGGTAAGTATCTTTGTGCCTCCCGTATCAATCCAATAGCTGTTGAATTCATCGCCACCATCTCCGAAAAAAGAACCTATCGAGACTGGGTTGTAGACCGTCTCCGCACCGGGAGCAAACCGGTAGCCGTCATACATATATTTCAACTTATCAAGGTATGTTTTTCTACCCTCTCCGGTTATCTTTGTCCCTTTCTCGATATAATCGCAGAAATATCTTTCCAGCTCTTCTTCTGTATAACCGAATGCAGTGGAAAGATTGTGACTCATCGTATAATCCCTGAGATTATTCATTGACGAGAAAACACTCAACTTCGCGTACTTTGTCACTCCTGTAATGAAGACGAATCTGAGGCTTGAATAAGATGCTTTAATCACCTCGAAAAAACCCTTGAGCACATTTCTGATGCTCTCGACTTCAATGTTGTAGATATTGCTCGAAAGCAGTTTGTCATATTCGTCAATCAAAACTACAACCTTCTCCCTCTTTGAGAGTTTTTCTATGAGGATGTCAAAATTCTCATCATAATCGAGAGTTGGGTCTAAAGTAATGCCGAAGTTTTCTCCTTCCCTGATAATCTTACGGCCTATCCAGCCCTTGAGGTCTAAGGCAGTCGTTTTCTGGCATTTACCGAAATCGATATGAATTACCGGATATTCCTTCCAATCATACTCAGTGCTGTCTATATATAATCCTTTAAAAAGATCCCTCCTGCCCTTGAAAATCTGCTCCAATGTGTCGACAGCAAGGGTTTTGCCGAACCTACGGGGGCGTGAAAGAAAATAATATGTTCCCCCATCTGTTAGAAGGTCAAAGAGATACCTGGTCTTGTCTACATAGATATTATCACTCTTAATAAGCTTCTCGAAAGAACTGTTACCTGTGTCTATTCTCTTCACTTTCTGCCTCCACCTATGCCTCATGATACCATAAAACAAAAAATACGAGTACATAAAGTTCATTTATGCCACAGTCACTCAAGAATTGAAAAAGGCGCAACCTTTTAGATCACGCCACATTTTTCAGTTTTGTTCAAGCGACTTTGCTTCTATTAAAAAGAGCATCGCCATCGCCTGACCGTATGGCATTGGGTAAATCGGAATATTGCGGTAGAAATCCTGACTCTCTCTCCCCATCGGAGTTCCACCCGAGCAGCGCTCTAAAAATCCTTTGTCATTTATGTTTTCATAAATGGCAGGAAGAGCCTTTTTTGCTGTTAGAAGATATTTTTTGTCAACTAAGCCCATCGATATCCCCTTTAAAATACCGTAGCCGAAGCCTGCAGTGCAACTCGACTCGAGGTATGAGTCCTCGTGGTCGAGAAGCGTATGCCATAAGCCCGATTCATCCTGAAGCTTTGCTACAGCCTCGACCTGCCTCTCAAGGACTGTCGATATATATCTCTTAACTGCCCCATCAAGAGTGAGGGTTTCAACCATCAAGGGAAGAGCTATCGTTGCCCAGCTGTTGCCGCGTCCCCAGAATGCACCGGAGAAGTGATGACGGCCAAGGAATGTATAGCCGTGGTACCAGAGGCCGCTGATTGGGTCTGCCAGGTGCTCTATATGCAGTAAAAGCTGGTACTCAGCCTCATCCATATAGTCTTTTCTCTTGAGAATACGACCCATGTTTGCAAGTGGCATGACGCTCATCATGAGTGTGTCGTCCCAGAGTTCGCCTTCGTTTATGCTGTCGGTTGTGCGGTGCTGATATCCCCCTTCCTCAGTCTTCTCGAGTCCTCCGTTAAAAAGCCACTCTGTCCATTCGTAAGCAACAGAAAGGTAATCCTCCCTCTCCAGGTATTCCCCCACATATGAGAGGGCGAGAATCGGGGCCATGGTGTTGACGTTCTTCTCAGGCAGGCCCTCTTTTATCCTCTCATCGTAGTATGAGGTGAGAATATCTAGATACTTCTTATCCTTTGTCTTCTCGAAGAGCTTCCAAATCCCGAAGAGGCCCACACCCTGTGTCCACTCCCAATACTTATACCTCTCCCTGTGTTCCAGCCCAGAGCCGATTTTCCCCTTATCGAAATCAGGGTCGGAGCATAATACGGGAAGAAAGCCCTCTATGAGTTTATTAAGTTTGAAATCCAGTTCGTCCATATCAACCCTTAACACCGCCGGCAGAAATACCGCCGATAATATATCTCTGAAGAATCATGAAGATGATTATAACAGGAATCATACTCATGACAGAAGCACTCAGGATACTCGACCAGTCGACCCCCATGTGGCCGATGAAGTTCTTGATGGCAATCTGGATTGTGAAGTTCCTCTGGTCACTGAGAACAAGCATCGGAAGGATATAGTCATTCCATCTCCACATGAAAGAGAAGATTGAGAGTGTGACGAACGACGATGAGCCGAGAGGCATCATGACATACAAAAATGTCTTCCATTCTGGGCATCCGTCTATGCGGGCAGCCTCGACAAAGGAAAGCGGGACGCTCATATATGTCTGGCGGAACATGAATATACCGGTTGTAGTGGTAACAACAGGTAATATTACACCCCAGATGTTGTTATAGAGTCCGAGTTCACTTATTACAGATACCTGTGGGACAGTGAGTGTCTCCCCCGGAATAAGGGTCCCCAGAAGGAATATACCGAAGATTAAGTTTGTGTACTTGATCTCATAGCGGTATATAGCCAATGCGTAGCCACACATCGAGCTTATAACAAGCGTTATAAGTGTTCCAACTATGGCAAGGAAGAAACTGTTCTTTACATAGTTGAGAAAGTTTCCGTTGAGAACGCTTTTATAGTGATCAAGCGTCGGAGAGGAAGAGAAGAGATGAAGAGGATACTTGAAGAGCTCGCTTGTTGCCTTGAATGACGAGGATGTGAGCCAGAAAATCGGGAAGATGTAAAGAAGAGCTATAACCACTGTCAAAACAGTCAATGGAATTGAAATTCTGTTTCTTTTTTTGATTTGAGATGCCATCAGTTGTCTCCTCCTTTGTTGCTGAGTTTAAATTGTATGAATGCGATAAGGGCGAAGATAATCATTACTATCATCGATATAGCACTTGCGTATCCGTAACGCATCTGATCAAAGCCCTGTCCGAATATGTACTGGATTATGAATGTCGTTGTATTTCCCGGGCCACCCTGTGTAATACCCTGAACAAGGGCATATTCCTTCAAGAGGTTTACAGTCGCAAGCAGCACTGCAAGGAACGTTGTGGGTGCAAGCATGGGAAGTGTAACCTTGAAGAAGGTTTTACTTGCCGTGCATCCGTCGATTGAAGAAGCTTCATACAAGTCTTTGCTGATTCCCTTCAAGCCACCGATGAAGATTATCATATAGAAGCCTGTGGAAGCCCAGTTTGATGCAAAGCTGATTACAAATGTGGCGCGGTATGGATTGAGTGCCCAGTCAAGAGGCTGAAGTCCCATACATGTAAGAAGGTAATTAATCAGGCCGTATTCGGTACTGAACATCCAGTTGATTGTTATACCTATTACGAGAGATGAAAGTAGGACAGGCACATATATGAGGGTACGTGAAAAGCCCTTTAGCGCAACCTTATCCGAACAGACAAGTACTGCTATCAAAAGCGGGATGATTACCTTAAAAGGAAGAGAAAAGAGAGTGTAGACGAATGTGCGTCCCAGTGACGAATAGAAGTTCTTGTCCTGGAAGAGCTCTATAAAGTTATCGAGACCTACAAAATCCATCGTCTTCCAACCGTTATAGTTGGTAAATGAATAGGCTACGCTTAAAACAAGCGGAATAAGAAAGAAAATTGTGAAAAGAAGAAGACTCGGAAGGATGAAAAGCCAGAATGACGAAGTATGTTTCATCCCCTTCTTATTGATTTGAAGAACGTGCATCATTGTCTCCTTTGGTTTTTTAAAGATATTCCCGTCCCCTGGAAAGAAGACGGGAAAAAACAACCGATAAATCAGTCAGCGAGTTTCCAGCCTGATTTCTTACTTAGCTTCTCAGCAAAATCTGTAAGAGCATCTTTTGCACTGATTGAGCCGTAGACAGCCTGTCTGAGGGCATCTCTGTACTCGTTGTCATAGTAGTTTCTCCAGCTTGACATTTCGTCGACGTTGAAAGCTTCTGTGACGTTGTTAACTTCGTTCTGGAGGACAACATAGTCTGCTGCAACCTTTTCGTCATCAGCCTTGTATGTGATACCCTTGAGAGAAGAGAGCCCCTTATCTATGTTAAGATAATACTGAAAGTTTTCCGGGTTCTCATAGAGCCACTTGATGAAGCTTTCAGCAAGGGATGCATTCTTTGCACCTGCCGGGATAGCAAGACCTGTTCCACCAAGGATAGCTGAGCCGCCGTTCTCTCCATGAGGAGAAGGCATGATTCCCCACTCGAAGTCCTTGATGTTTGTATAGAATGTGTTGTAATTCCATGAACCTGAGAAGTAGATGCCGACGTCCCCGTTCTGGAAATAGTTAGCCGGATTGTCGTTTGTTCCGCCGGCCCAGATAGCCTTAGGCATAACTGTATTGTTCCATTCGATAAACTTCTCGAGAGCTTCGATGCTTTCTCCACTGCCGACGTTGACAAGGAAAGTATCTCCGTCTCTGAGTGTGATGGAGCCGCCGTTCATGTACATGAGGTTATCGTATCTAGCACGGGATGAATCCATTGCTATTCCGTACTTGACTCCGCCCTTCTCGACAAGAAGCTTAGCATACTCATATGTCTCTTCGAGTGTCCATGGGTCATCAACTGTCGGAACTTCAATTCCAGCCTTCTCGAATGCTGTTGCATTGTAGAAAACGTTTGTGATTGTGAACTGCAACGGGAGACAGAGGCTCTTGTTGGATGTATAGTCCTGTCCGATAATCATGAGAGCCTTA
>CAVFNE010000050.1:5743-12201 GCA_963623755.1 Muribaculaceae bacterium
TCTTCACAGAGAGAGATATCGATAACTGTTGACAAATCGACAAATTCGTCCGGGTAGATTCTTGTTAAACGTGTTGTGTATACAAGATCCGGAAGGTTATTGTTCTTTGCCATGAGAGGGAACTTTGTGAGCTGGTCATCGTAAGGGATGACAATCTTCTCGACTGTGTTTCCTGTCTCCTGAGCCCACTTGTCAAGTGTAAGAGAAAGAGCATCAGCTTCTGATGGCTCCTCACTTAAGAGAACTGTCAATTTGCCTGTTGTTGATGCCTCTTCCTTCTGTCCGTTAGCAAAAACGGAGAAAGTAAGAAGAGCCATGATTAAAACAACTGTAAATAATTTTTTCATTTTTTCCTCCTGAAAAGCTTTAATCACTTCAATTGTAAATTCAGTATAAGGGCGTAAATGCAATACTCTACTTCATTTTTGTTTGGTTTTATGAAAAAGTGTGCATTTTTTGCGCTTTTACTTATCCCACTCAATAACACCGTAGTGGTCATATCCTTTATATTTTTCCTCCACATTATTGCACCGGAGTGAGAAATCGAATCCTGCCTCTAATACTCCGTAATCAGGGTCAAAGAATGAATAGGAGAGAGAGCGCAAATCAAGGGTAAGGGAAGACGAGAGAATCTTCTTGATAAATGCATCAAGGGTTTTCTCCTTATCAATTTCACTGCACTTGATAATCCAAAGAGCATTCCTTCCTGGGCTCTTAAGTTCGCGCTTTCCATTGGGACCGTCAGAGGTAAGAGAGAGGCCGTTTGAAGAATAGATGGCACATAGAGCGCCGGAGTGAGACTGGGCAAAATACCAACCCTCCTTCCTCTCTGTTCTTACAAACTCGAATGTGGGGAAATAGCAATGCGTAAAGTCTACAGGGTGTGACTCATCCACGCGGTAGATAACAGACGCAAACCCCTTGTACTGGTTGACTCTTGGCAGTGTCCCGCTTCCAGCCCAATAGGATGGCCTGGAATAGCCGAAGAGAGCATACTCACCGGGGTGATTTATAAAGACATGTTCGTCTGCGGAGAATACAGCATGAACTACATCCTCCTGGAAGCCTCTGCGCCCGGGATAGAAGTTGTCTGCTGCGCTCATGAGATAGGATGATGTCTTATAAACTGTAATATCTGCATACCCATCGTAGCCGTGGGTGCTCTTCCAATAAAGGCCGTTTCCTTTCTCTATCTTATGTAACGACTTATATTCATCTCTCGGCTCATAGTCGGAGAAGCAGAATGGAACAACCCCCTTTCCTGCGTGGCTCTCATTACCCACTCCATATGCTATCCAGTTGATAAAAGAGGGGCAGTTCGAGTGGTTACCGAATATCTCCTTGAGGTATGTGCGTCCGCTTGTTGTGCTGAAAACCCCGTCAAATGACGTAATCGAAAGCAGGCGGAAGATGTAATCAAGGGCGCGTGAAGCATACTCCTTCATCCCGCTGTCCTCAGTCTGTGCATAGAGCGAGGCAAACCCCAGAGCGTCAATTGGAAGATACGGAGGGCTGTTCCACTCTGTAAACCCGGTCTTGAAGAAAGTCTCAAACCAGGGCTTAAGTAATCCGATTGCCTTTTTCTGCTTCTCTCGGCCGGTCATATTACTGTTTGAAAATACTTCGTCGGGATAGAGCTCTCCGGCAAGAAGTTCACATACATGGAACATGAGAGCGTGGTTTTCGCTGTAGAACCACATAGCGTCATCGCCCGGCTCGTCATGCCAATACCTGAAAGAGAGGATACACTTCTTCATATCCTCAAGTGTCTCTTTCCTTATAAGGCCGCTATCACAAAAGTACCTGATCATGAACGGAAAATATGAGAGATAAAAATCAGAGCAATCGCTGCGCCTGTTGATAAAGTCCAACTGTCGCCTCAAGATTATCTCAATCTCATCTTTATCCCCACCGGTGAATAACAGTGCCATCGCCCTGTTTGCATTCTGCTCGCCGTATTTCGCAAGATATGAAAAGGCCTGCATTTTTCTCTCTTTAACAGTCAATGCCGGTTTATCTAAAAAAGAGAGGGGAAATGACTCGAGAGTGCGGACAGTACTTATAGTAAGATTCTCAACCTCTGTAGTCACATTGAAGCGGAGAAAACCCACGGGAAAACTTTCAACTTCTCCCAAATCTGCCTCATTATCACCTTTTTTAAAGACTACATCCGTTTCATGGAAAATGCCGAGGAATGTATTCTCCTCCGTCGCCCCCTTGATGTGGAGAACAAAGTCCTCATCCTCATCCGGCGGCGTTGTTGTCATCTTGATGTGGCCCGAGAGATAGTTATTGCGGGTAAATGCAAGCTTTTCAACGGCCTTCTCCACCCTCTTTATTTTCTCTGTGTTCCTCTCCCCGAATGGAAGTACTTCCCTCAGTCCTTCAGCGCCCCTTATAACACGTATCGAAGCCGTACACTCTGTGTCGCGCTCTGCAAACTCATCAATGATGATGTGTACTTCATTCATACCTTTCTTGAGAGAAAGAGTAAAATCATCCTCTATGCTTTCATTACGCTTATACGGCCTGAATGAGATTTTCTCCTCTCCATCCATATATAGTGAAATGCCACCCTTGACAGCAATGTGGAGGCTTATATCTCTCTCATCCGGCGAGTCGATAATCGTAACGGCCCCGAGGGATAGCCAGAGCGGTGTCGAGAAGAAGGACGAGTGTCCGATTACAGGGTCACCGAATGGAACGCAGTAGTTGAGCCTGAGTTTCTCGCCAAGTAGTTCTATCTCCCCTCCGGGTTGAAAACTGAGAGTGTCAAAATCCTTGATGCCGCTCTCTTTTATCTTATCGAGGAAATTTACTCTTATGGGATTGACGTGTGTTGAAGCGGCGGTACTTCCAATCCATACATTCTGTGCTCCTTCAATTGTAACAGGACCAGCCTTAATTTCTTCTTTTCTTACATCGGAGACAAGAAAGTGCGAAATGTATCCGTGATCGAGTTCATAGGTCATATAATTCATTATAAAAAGACTCCACTCTATTCAAGTTTTACACAGTATATTTGAGAAAAGCCTCTTTTCTACTTTCTATTTGCTCTTATGAAACAAAAAGATTGCATTTATTGCGATTCTGTATAATCTATATAGACATGAAGGACTCACACGGCACGCTTTACTTCAAGGAGAAATACCTCGTTAAGCTCAACAGAAACACAGATGACATGTTCATCATGTGCGACTACGACAGGCGCGATTACCTCATGAATATGAATCTACAGCACTACCATGACTTTTATGAGATCTTCATTCCTCTCGAGACAAATGTCGCACACCTGGTCGAGAGCAGGTATTATTCCTTGATGCAGAATGACATAGTTCTCCTCAAGCCCAATTCGCTACATATGAGTGTCTATCCAAAGCTTGACGGAGGATGCAAGAGGCTCATCATCGACTTCAGGCTCGGGGGAGGAATAGCGGGCCTCGAGCATGAGATGAAAAAGCTTCTCTCTCTTTTCGACGGCGATGTTCCTGTCCTTCGTTTTCCTCCCGACATAAAGGCATCGGTTACCGACGATCTGAATGCTCTCTTCATCATCGGTAAAAACAAACAGAAGGGATGGGAGATAGCTTTTTATGCGTCATTCATGGAATTTTTATGCACACTATATAAGAATGCCCCTTACAATTGCTACAGTGAAAACAGGGGGATAGAATCGAAAGAACAGAAAATCTACTACATCCAGGATTACATCAACACCCACTATAAAGAAAACCTTACACTTGACTCCATTGCCGATGAGTTTGCAATAAGCCCGTATTACCTATCGCACATATTCAAATCGATGGCTGGTCTCAATTTTGTAAACTACATTCAGTCTATCAGGATACGTAATGCCCTACAGGCCCTAGCATACTCGGATGAAAGCATTTCCGACATAATCGAAAACTGCGGGTTTACGAGCGCAAGCCAATTCAACAGGGTATTCCATCAATTTTTAGGGATAAGTCCAAGCGCATTCCGTAAGAGTCACGAGAAAAAGAAACTAATGTTCATGGGCTATATGAACCCCGAAAGCGAAGAAAAGGCTCCTGCACATTTCCGACCAAGTTTAAACATCCGGCAGAAGATGAAATATCCGAAGAAAGGAACGATGAAGGTCGGCATTATGACTAAAGCGCTGCGCTCTACAACTCCATCGATACTCAAGGAAAGACTCAACACCTTTCCTCTTGATACAATCGAACTCGATATCCCGAACACATTTCCTGGTAAGAAGGATTATATTTCCCTCAGCCAACGTAGCCTGGCCGAGATAAAAGAGGAAGGCTTCGACATATCGGCATTAAAGTGCTACATAAAAGCCTCGACACTGGACGACGAAGAATGGAAATACGAGGTCGACAACTTCAGAAAAGCATTGTATGTAGCAAAATTCCTCTCCTCCCCTGTTGTTACAACAAGAACGGGGGAAGCAACAGACAGCGACAGAGAGGAGAAATTCAACCGCCTTGTATCTTCTCTTATCTACCTCTTTCCTTATGCAGAAGAAAGCGGGATAAAGATTGCATTAGAGCCTTCCTATGGAGACACGATTAACTCCATCGGTATGCTTGAAAAGCTCTTCTCAACAGTGCAAAGTGACTCACTTGCCCTTATTTTCAATCCTGTTGCCCTCCTTTCCCCTGAAGCGGAAGAGAATACATATGAGTTCTATGACAACATAATCGATAACTACGGAGATAAGTTTGCAGCCATGCATATAAGTGACACCCTCAACGGAGAGAGTATGGCTCTTGGAAAGGGCATCATGGCAAAGACCTTTCCACACATTGCAAAAGCCCTCAGACTCAACATCCCCATCATCATGGAAAATACAAAAGCTGATAATTTAGAGGACGATATATTATTTATCCGCCACACCTTCGCCTGATTTTCTTCTCGATAGAATGAAAAAGATTACAAACGAAAACATTGACGCAAGAGGAAGAAGCATTACCGATACTCTGTAGCCACACCATGTGACGATAAAGCCGAAGAGAAAATTAAAGAGGATATCTGCAACACTGGCAATGCTGACAACCATTGTTGTCATCCTAGCCCTTACCTTCACAGGACAATACTTCTTTACGTAGTTTACAAGTGTCGGATACACAACAGCAGAAGAGAGTCCGGCAGGAAGTGTTAGATAAATAATCTCGAAGATGAAAACCCCACATAAGGAAAGAAATGTCGTGAAAAGGCATATAAGGAGCATCCTCCCGCCCCCGACTCTGTCGATTAAAGGGCTGAACAAAAGTCTTCCCGACATAATGCCGAGAGAAAAAAGCGTCAATGCGTTTCCAACTGATGAGGAGGAAAAGCCCAGGTATTCCATACCGTAAATCATTATGTAGTTCGTAACAGCGTGCTCTGCAATTAGATAGAAGGCCAGCGCCAGGATGATGAGGACGATTGAAAATATGTCACCCTTACCCTTTCCAGTGCTTTCTTCTTTTTCTTCATTCTCTCTCTTGTCGCTTTTGAACTCTGTTCTGGAAAACAGGAATGCAACAGGAAGAAGCACGAGGGCAAAAAGAATCAAGGTTGTATTCCATGCCTTAACAGATGAGGAGAACTTCGTCAAAACAAATTGCGATAGTGTTGTTCCAATCCCCTGCAGGAAGAACAGAATATTAAGGTACATAAGCGACTTTGTCGACGAAAATTCCTCGGAGACAAGATTTATAGTAGTGTTAAGCAATGTCGAAATACCAAGAGTAAGGAAGAAACCGATAAGTATCAGGGCATAATTACTGCCACGAAGAAGTAAAAGCTCAGCGAGAGCGAGAACAGAGACAAAGATTACAAACGACTTTTTACTTGAGAGCCTATCAAGTATTACGCCTCCCAGCAGAAGACAGACAAGATTTCCCAGATAACTGATAGATACGATTATCCCGACTTTTGATACACTAAAGCCGAAAGAGGAGAGAAAAAGAGGAGAAAATATACCTCGCATGGCATCACTGGCCCCCAGGATAACCATCAACACAGCACATATGACAAAGAGCCTTTTGTTTTTCATACCCTCGAGTATAATCCCCGTAATATTCTTACAAATTGTGTATTTTGCCTTCTTTCAAAACTATTTGAGCATTTTTTGCCTTTCTATCTGTTCAAGACTTCCCGTCAGCGTTAAGTTCGGACAATAAGCATCTCTTTCAATATAAAACACACCCAGAGAACAGGCTCTCTGATTTGTAAGAAATGCTAACCAGGCTTAGGTTCTCAATAGTATGTATCAGCTCTGTCCTTCATTATTTAAGAGACAAAAAAAATCTTATTCTCCAAATAACGAATCTGCCTCTATCTCTAAACCGATAAGATTGCATCACTCATAGCTCACTTTTTCATTAAGCAAAACAGAAGTTGCTGATTCATAGGTAGAGAATGCCACACCTGTGAGGTTTTTGCAAAACAAAAATCTCGTGAATAAAAATACACGACCACATGTATTA
>CAVFNE010000051.1:0-12089 GCA_963623755.1 Muribaculaceae bacterium
CCTCTTCTCTCGATAGCACTACTGAGATTACACATACTCTGCACCTCCTCGTCCAATTCAGTTGTCATAGCTATGTTATATTTTTCACTCAAAACTTTCTTCTTTTCCATCGATGTAACCGACGGAGAAAAAAGCGTATTAAGCAGATTAAGTATGCCGATTTCCACTTCATCATCTGCTTCACCGAGGTTAAGGACTATAACCTCAGCCTTGTCATAAGACTCTTCCTTTACGTATGGTTTTCCTATTACAGGAGTTTCAATTGTATGGTACCTGAACATACCATTTCTTCTCACTTCAGGAGTTGAAGGACAAATCCATATTGAATAGACCTTCTGTATCTTTTCATAGTGATTACCAGTAAAGACAGTACCATGCTGCTCGCTAATCATCCTAGCACAATAATACATTCCTCTTGTCACAAGCTCGTAGCCCGGTTTATCATCCGTCTGTATTTCGATGTTAATTATAAGCGTTACCTTCTCATCAGTCGAAGGTACTACAGCATTGAAGCGCACATCATAATAGACAGTACCATCATTGATGGAAGTAGACTCAGTGTTCAAGAGCGTCATTTTCTCATCGCCGTCTATCTTTTTATTTTTATCCAAATGGTCTTGATGAACAGCTTTCTCAGCTATATCTTTCTTGCCGATAAGACAATGCTGGGATATATATTCAACGCTGTATGACTCAAACTCCTTGACACAGCTTTTCAATATCCAGGCAGCAATACCATTGAAGGCGATTAAGTTCTTTGCCGAACGGTCATATCTTGCTCTGTCAGCAGCTGTGTCGATTATCTGAGATATCTCTGTCGCTCTTTCCACCTTCACTCTCCTCCTGGATTGTCTTAGACTAGCATTCAACTTTATGCTTACAAATAGAATATAACACAATCAAAGAGAATCGTCACTTTTAATTAATATCCTTCTGGATTCTTCCTCTGCCAGTTCCATGAGGAGAGGCACATGTCATAAAGGTTGTATTGCGCCTTCCACCCAAGCTCTCTTTCAGCCTTTAAAGGAGACGAATAACACACAGCTATATCGCCGGGTCTGCGGTCAACAATTTTATATGGAATCTTTACTCCGCTTGCATTCTCAAAAGCTTTAACTACATCCAGAACAGAGTATCCAATGCCTGTTCCAAGATTATAGATTGCAACACCGCACCCCTTCTTAATTGCATTAAGTGCCTTTACATGGCCGTCTGCAAGATCGACAACATGGATATAGTCCCTGACACCTGTTCCGTCGTGTGTCGGATAGTCATTACCGAACACACTCAGCTCTTTACGCTTATTAACAGCAACCTGTGTTATATAAGGCATGAGGTTATTCGGAATACCGTTCGGATTTTCGCCGATAAGGCCACTCGAGTGTGCACCGATTGGATTGAAATACCTTAACAGTACTATGTTCCATACATTATCTTCATTGTTCCTGACATCTGCAGTATGCAACGCTGTCAGAATATCTTCAAGCATGCTCTTTGTTTCGCCGTAGGGATTTGTGCACTTCCCTTTAGGGCAGTTTTCAGTGATAGGAATTTCTACAGGATCGCCGTAAACAGTAGCAGAAGAAGAAAATATGATATTCTTACATCCACTCTTACGCATAACATCTACAAGCGTTAATGTTCCGGTAATATTATTGTCATAATACTCCCACGGCTTGACAACGCTCTCGCCCACAGCCTTGAGACCGGCAAAGTGGATGACACAGTCAATCTTGTTTTCACTGAAGACCTTCTCAAGCCCCGCTCTATCGCGTATATCACAATTATAGTAAGGAACAGTAGAACCAAGAATAGTATTAACCCTGTCGAGTGCCCTTACACTTGAATTGGAAAAATTATCAAGAACAATTACATTCTCCCCGTTTTCCTTGAGTGCAATTACAGTATGAGATCCTATGTATCCCGCTCCACCAGTTACAAGAATATTCATCACCTAACTCCTTTAAAGTAACCCTTTTTCCTCAATACCTCGACTATCGCCTCGACAGCCTTCTCCGCCATGCTTCTGCCCTCGGCTTCACTCATAACTCTTATCAGTGGTTCGGTTCCGCTCGGACGCACGAGAACTCTTCCGCTCCCCTTAAGGTTTTCAGTCTCGCTGTCGATTTTCTCCTTCACATCCTCATCTTGCATAACTAAGGATTTATCACTGACAACAACGTTGACAAGAACCTGTGGGTAGTCTGTCATATCGGAAGAAAGCTCGAGGAGGGTTTTTCCTGTCTTAACCATAACCTCGCTCAATACGAGGGCAGTTAATATACCATCGCCGGTATTAAGGTATTTACTTAGAATTATATGCCCAGACTGTTCACCTCCGATTATATTGCCGTGCTCCTCCATGTATTCATGAACAAAGCGGTCACCGACTTTTGTCTGAGTATACTCAATCCCCTTCTTTTCAAGTGCCTTATATAGCCCCATATTGGACATAACTGTAGTAACAACTGTATTTGTATCTAGTTCATTATTATCCTTAAGATGACAAGCAAGTATATAGAGGATACGATCTCCGTTGATGATAGCTCCTGTTCTATCGACTGCAATACACCTGTCACTGTCACCGTCGAAGGCAAATGCAACACTGTAGTCACCTTCCTTAACCTTCTTCACAAGGCCCTCTATGTGAGTTGATCCAGCGCCTTTGTTGATGTTTGTGCCGTCAGGGGTGTTGTTGATAACTGTAACTTCAGCACCAAGCCGTCTGAAAACCTGGGGAGCAAGCGCATAGGAGGAACCATTAGCCGTATCGAGAAGAATTTTCAAAGAACTGAGGTTGGTATGGATACAGGAAGAAAGAAATCCCGAATACATGATTCTTGCATCCATGTAGTCGATAACTCGGCCTATAGCATCCCGTTTCTGGAGAGGAATATCGCCGTCTTTGAGTGTATCACGGTCCATATACTCTTCGATTAACACCAAAAAGTCATCATTCATTTTCTCCCCAAGAGAGGAAAAGAGTTTTATTCCATTCTCATAGTAGGGATTATGGCTCGCACTAATCATAATGCCGCAGTCAAAGAACTGTGTACGTGTTATATATGATACGCTTGGTGTCGTCGTAACGTGCATGTTATATGCGTCGGCACCGGAAGCTGCAATTCCTGCAAGAAGTGCATACTCGAGCATGTAACAGCTCAGCCTTGTGTCCTTACCTACAAGGATTTTTGCACTATGGGGACCGCGGTCCTTTGAATAGTACCATCCCAAAAATCTTCCGATTCTATATGCATGGTCGAAGGTCAGCTCTACGTTTGACTCCCCCCTGAAGCCGTCTGTTCCGAAATACTTAGGCATTATCTGATCTCCTTTCTCACTATGTTCCCATCTCCCTTATAGATGGAGTTTTCCCTTACTACTCCCCTGACACGCGATAGTGGATAAATATTAGAGTGTTTTCCGATAACACTTCCGGGGCATAGAACGCTGTTGCATCCCACTTCAACCCAGTCACCAAGGAATGCGCCGACCTTCTTTATTCGAGTCTCTATCTCCTCACCAGTCGCCTTATCCTTTATTACGACAAGAGTCTTGTCTGATTTTACATTGCTTGTAAGACTTCCGGCCCCCATATGAGACTTATAGCCGAGGATTGAGTCCCCGACATAGTTGTAGTGGGGAACCTGTACAGAATCCGAGAGGATGACATTCTTGAGTTCTACCGAGTTTCCGATTACACAACCAGATCCCACAAGCGCACTTGAGCGTATAAATGCTGAGTGTCTCACCTCCGTATTCCCCCCTATAATGCAAGGCCCCGCAATATATGCCGAGGGATAGACAATTGCCGATTCGTGAATCCAGACATTGTCGCCGACTTTTTTATATTCCGGTCCAAGAGTCTCACCGAGGGAGACGATAAAATCCCTTATACCATTCAAAGCCTCCCACGGGTACTTGAATGAATGTATAAAGCTTGAGGCAAGTGAATGGCCTTCTTCATATAAATCATGTGTTGTATACATCAAAAATCCTCTGAATAATTGATGGGGTAAACTTTATCACATAGTCAAGAGTTTATCTACATTTACCGGTCATAATGCCGATTATCGTGCGGTCTGTCTCCTTCATGCCGACAGTTGCAAGCTCAACAATGTTATTGATTGTATTCTCGACTCCTTTTGTTATAATGCCGTCGCCGGATAGGAACTCACTTTTGTTCCTTGTCATCTCGAAGCCCAGAAGGCCGGCATCGACAGCCGATGCAATCTTTGCCGCACAGCTTGCTTTTGCACCATCACAAATCATGCCACTGACAATTGCAAGTGCGTTGACAACAGAATGTGCTATTTCATTCTCACGCCCACCATAAAGATAAGTTATCCCGCTGGAGGCACCACATGCGGCACTTGTTGCCCCGCAATATGCTGAAAGAGGCCCTATCTTCTCTTTGATGTGTATAGCCACAAGATTCGAAACAACCAAAGAACGCAATAAGAGATTTCTATCAACTCCAAGTTCCTCGGCATAGATTATGACTGGAACCGACACTGTAATACCCTGGTTACCCGAACCCGAATTTATGATAACCGGCATTTTAGAGCCGTTCATTCTTGCATCCGAGCCTGCAGCTGCATAAGCCTTCGCCCTGTTATGGACATCATTGCCGTATGATGAGAGAATTATTTTCCCGATATCAGCACCCCATGGATTCTTGAGGCCTTCTTCGGCTATAGCCATGTTGTACTTTATCTGACGGGAAATAGTTTCTTCTATAAGGGGGATATCAACTGTGGAAGCAAATTCTACAATTGATTTTATATCGAGTCCGACGCGTGTTGTTTTCTCACTTTTTCTGCTATCTAGTGCATCATTTGAGTAGAGGACGCTGCCGTCAAGAATAACGCTTACAACATTTGTGTGGTTATGAGCTATCTCGACAACAGCCTCATGGGATGAAATAAAAGCATTGATTACTATCGAAAAAACATAATCTTTACTGGATGGATATACTTTAATCACATTTCTTCCGAGGTATTCTCTTATCTCTTTTCTATCTTCGTCAGACAAAGACGAGAGGACCTCAAGTTCTTTTTCCGGCTTAGACAATACAGCGCCGGCGGCAGCTGCACTCTCTATGCCTCTAAGGCCGTTAGTCCCAGGAACAACTACACTCTTAACGTTTTTGATTATATTTCCCGAAACGTAGATATCCATCCTGTCAGGTAAAGCTTTCAGGACGCGCGAAGCAATTGATGATGCAAATGCTATGGCTATGGGCTCCGTGCATCCTGTAGCCGGGACCAATTCTTCTTTGAGTATCGAGACAAAGTCTTTTATTGTTTTCTCTTTCACTAGTCCAGTTTCTACCCCTGTATGAAAAAAGGCAAGAAAAACTTAGTTTGAGTAATAGCGGCTGCGCTTTACAAAGTAGATAAGGCTCAATACATGAAGAGCAAGCGCCACAAGAGCCAGTATTCCGTAGAAAATGTAAATACCATAAGAATAGAAGAAAAGGTATCTCTTTATGTATCCGAAATCCCTCAAAAAAAGAAGAGCGTGAATTATAATCAAAAACACGTACGATGACTTCTTGAAATTCCTGAGTCCGGAATAAGAAACAAGAGAAAAGACGAGAATTAAAATTGTATATGCCGGAACCGAAGCGCTTGAGGAGTATGAATAATACCCGCGTCCATATATACGTGAAGAAGTAAAACCCATAATAATACACAGTATGCAATATGCAACCTCTACTAGAAGAAGCACATTGGAGACTACATAACCATACCTGAAGCCATTTTCACAATCCTTCAAGTTGTACTCAATCTTCTTTAATACCTTTTTGTTCTCCTTCTCAATCTTTGCTCCGCACTCAGGGCAGTAAGCACAGCTTTCATCCAATCTTTTTCCACACCTGGGGCATATATCTTCAGAAGGGAACTTCTTTCCACAATATTGGCAATACCTCGACCCGTCTTTATTTATACCACCACATTCAGGACACTTCATATTCTGCCTCCTCCTTTAATTAAACATCCCCCGTTCAAAAAGACAAGAGAGGAATAGACTTGAACTTTTACTCTTTAAGTAGGATTATCAAATTATGCCTCAATCAAAATCAAAAGCAATAGACTTTACAGAGGGTAATCTCAAAAAGGAGATTATTTTTTTCGCGCTTCCCCTCTTTCTCGGGAACCTTTTCCAGCAGCTTTATAATACAGCTGACTCCCTCATTGTCGGCAACACCCTCGGCGCCGAAGCACTTGCCTCTGTCTCATCTTCCGGGCCCTTAATCTTCATGATGACGGGATTCTTCAACGGAGTTGCTACCGGAGCCGGAGTCGTCATTGCTAAATACCTGGGGGCAAGAGAATACGATAAGGTAAGGGATGCAGTTCACACAGATATAGCATTCGGCATGGTTTCGGGCGTTATCCTCACAATTTTGGGAGTTGCATTCACCCCATCGATATTAAGGCTCATGAATACCCCGGAGAATATCATGGAGGGAAGTGTATCATATTTCAGGATATACTCGTATGGAATCATTTTCTCCGTTATGTACAACATAACCATGGGAATAATGAATGCAAGCGGTGACTCAACACATCCTCTCATCTACTTGATAATATCGAGTATAACCAATGTCATATTGGACTTTTTTTTCATAAAAGTACTCAATACAGGAGTCGGCGGAGCAGCGGCCGCAACCACTATCGGACAGGGCTTATCATTTATCCTCTCATTCATCAGACTTCTCAGGAGCAGGGAATGTTACCGCGTTGAGATAAAGAGAATAAGATTTAATAAGCTTCTTCTTGGCGAAATCATACGCTACGGCCTACCGTCGGGCATACAGAATTCCGTCATCGCAATAGCTAATCTTGTAGTACAGTCAAACATAAACACATTCTCATCCACAGCAGTTGCAGGAAGCGGCGCATACGCTAAAATCGAGGGCTTTGCTTTCATCCCCATTACTTCCTTCTCGTTGGCACTTTCAACATGTATAAGCCAGAACCTCGGAGCGAAGAACTATAAAAGAGCAAAAGATGGTGCACGTTTCGGCATCTTCAGCTGTATAACACTTTCCGAAATAATCGGCGTTATCGTCTTTTTATTCGCGCCCTTCTTTATTTCTCTATTCAACAGAGATCCTGAAGTAATAAGAATAGGGGTAAAACAATCACATATCGAAGCTCTCTTCTTCTTCCTTTTAGCGCTGTCTCATTCCATAGCAGGAATAATGAGAGGAGCCGGTAAGGCTAAGGTACCGATGTTCGTCATGCTCTCCATCTGGTGCATTCTCCGTGTAACATACATCACAATCGCACTCTCGATATCACACACGATTGACCTTGTCTATTGGGCTTATCCTCTCACATGGTCCCTCTCGAGCATTGTTTTTGTTATCTACATGAAGACTTCCGACTGGATTCACGGTCTCGATAGCGAACTTTGGTCTAAGAATTAAGGGAAGCGATATATTTTTCGAGCTCGTCTATATTCTCCCTGAAGACAAAGGCTTTAAGCCCCTCATGAACTGCACCGGCACAATTTATGGGTAAATCATCTACAAAGAGTGACTCCCCTGCATTGAGGGAGTAGCGGGATAAACAGAGCTGGTAAATCTCAGGCATAGGCTTGACGATTTTCACTTCGCCACTGAATATGACGCCGTCGAAGCATTCACTTGAGGGAATAAGATGGAAATAGTTTTTTACAGATTGAGGAGCATTCGAGAGAAGGTATATCGAGTATCCTTCATTCTTTTTCCTTCTGATAAACTCTGCCATACCATCGACGGGGTATATCATATCCTCCCAATAGAGGGATTTATGAATGTGGTCCCAGTACTTTTGAGGTATGCGGGAGCGGAAAATCCTCTCGGCTTCATCTTCCTCAATATATCCCCAGTCAAGAAGGGGCCACTCAAGGGACTTGAACATACTTATTGTGAGTATATTCCGCTCTTCAGTATCTTCTATTTCCATCCAATCCATAAGAAGTTCTCCCTTCCAGTGGATAAGGACATTACCCATATCGAAAATAAGATTCTTTATCATTTGTAACCTCGAGAGTGATGATAAAAGTTATTTCTTCTTTTGAGTAGTCTCTTTTTCCTTTTTCGACTTTGTGCCAAACTTCAGGTATGAAAATATTGGTTATCAACCCCGGTTCAACATCCACAAAGGTAAGCCTCTTCGAAAATAGAAACTGTCTCTTTACATCCTCCGTCTTTCATGATGCGCCTCTTCTTCTCTCATTCAAAACAACAAACGACCAACTCGATTTCAGACGTGAGGTGATACTCAAAATTCTATCAGAAAACGGCTATTCACTCTCCGACTGCGATATCTTCGTCGGGCGCGGGGGATCGGCACACTCACAGAAAAGCGGCCTCACAATTATAGATGAAACTCTATATGAGGACACAAAGAATGAGATTGCAGGAACAGACCATCCGGCAAAGCTGGGTGTAATGCTTGCCTACCTTTTTGCTAAGAAATTCAATAAAAGAGCATTCACACTTAACCCCACAAACATGGATGAGCTTGATGATGTAGCCCGTATCACAGGTATAAAAGGCGTTTACCGACTTCCACAGTCACACGCACTCAACCAAAAGGCAACAGTAGCACTCCACGCAGAAAAGATGGGGTTAAATCTTAATCAATCATCATTCATCTGCGCTCATATTGACGGAGGAATTACAGTTGCAGCCCATAAAAACGGCAGGATGATAGACTCAACCGAAGGCGCCGGAGGGGACGGACCGTTTTCACCCACAAGAATCGGTTCGATTCCGGTAATGGGAGTTGTGAGGTACCTTGAGAAAGGACACTCAATAGAAGACTTGAAACGCCTTTCATCTAAAAGCGGAGGCTTTGTATCGTACTTCGGCTCATCCGACACATCAAAAATCTATAAGATGGTTGAAGAGAAAAATGAGGAAGCCTCTCTCATCTGGGAGGCCATGCTCTACCAGATAAGTAAATCAATCGGAGAAATGGCTGCAGTGCTCTGTGGCAGGGTTGACGCAATCATACTCACCGGAGGACTTGTCAGATACTCATCCATTGTCGAGTACATCAAATCCCACTGCTCTTTCATTGCTGAGGTTTACACATACCCGGGTGAAGTCGAGCAGGAAGCTCTTGCCTGGGCAGTATGTGATTATCTTGAAGGCCGAACTGAGGCGAAGAAGTATGTGCCAAATGATGTATTCGAAGGCTTTGATTGGGATTAGATCTTTCTCACTAAAAAAAAGATGAGAACTTAGTCTATAAGGAGAACAATATCCCAATCCGGAATTGAAGGAGAAGCACACATAGTAAAGCGCGAGTAGTGGCTGTTGAGCTCTTTAACCTTCCCTATGAGGCGCCAGAAATCGTCAATTCTATGATATACGGAAAGAATCAACTTAGGCTTATATTTTCTGATAGTCTCCCTTCCCCCTTCCAGAACCTTCTCTTCGTCGCCCTCTACATCAAGCTTTATCAGTGTCGGTACTTCACCTTGAAGAAGCTCATCGAGGGTTGTCGAGATTCTCTCCTCCCCCTCTTTCCTTCTGCTGTTTCCTCTACCTTCCCCCAATGAGAAAAAAACTCTTTCATTCTTATCGGAAAGAAGTGTGTTATAGAGACTTATTCCTTCAATCCCCGAAAGATTCTTCACTGCTTTTTTATAGCTTCTGCTGTCAGGCTCGATGGCAACTATTTTGCTGTACCTTCCTCCTGTCAATTTAAGAAACCTTTGGACGGTGTCTCCACTATAGGCACCACAGTCGACAAAATATTCGGAGCATGATAAGCCTAGTTTTCCCCAGCTCTTCTCTTCGTCTTCCTCTAGTGGCATAAGATATTCTATTTTTCCCGTTAGTCGGTAAGATAATACAGCATCTAAGACCTCACGGCTTCTATCGTCTGTCAAAGTCTTTCTGACCCACTCTATCTGAGAAAGGTGCTTTTCATAGTACACGCTGTCAAAGGGAGAACCATTGTCGTCAAGAAGAAGAGACGGGCAGTAGAACTCATTTTCACCGGCAATCTTTAATACGCTCTCGATAACCCTCCTGTTCTGAGTACCGAAACCCATCACAACACACATTCTGCCGAATATATGCCTGCAGTCTGAGTATGAGAGAACTTTGAAAGAGTGGAATGTCCGGGTGCGGACAAAGCCATCGGAAACAAAGACACCACTTATCCTGATACCCTTCCTCTCCATTATTGATATAAGTAAATCCGAGGCATCGCCGGTGCCGTATAAAACAACAGGAAGTGTTGTGTTTTTTATCATCGCCCAGACATCATTCATCAAGAGCCTCCGCCTTGAGTAAATCCAGGTCTTTAATTATGTACTTTCCACGTCCTCTCTTTTCAATTATTCCCTCATCCTCAAGCTCCTTGAAGACAAACAACAGATGACGGTAGCTTGTTGCAAAGTATTTACTCGTGTCGGTATGACTGATGGAGTAGATTCCGTCCGTGGCTTTATCGAGTATGTAGGATGCAAGCCTCTTTTTCAGTGGATAATTAAGGTTATCTGCCATCTGTTTATTAACCCTGAAGAGCTTCAATGCTATATAGGAGGCAAGATGACAGAGGAAAACAGGATCAGTTAAAAGCTTGTCTTTAGTGTGAAGAGTATCTATTGCATAGCCTTTACATATAGTGACAGCCTCAACAAAAGACTTGTATTGCTGTATGGACAAAAGTTCAAGCTCTCCATAAAAAGCGGGAGACGGAGCATAATCGAGGAGCGCACACCTTCCATCAGGGTATATAAAAGAGCAGCGTGAAGAGCCCGTATAAATGTAGATAAGTTTCTCACTCTCATCCCCGGGAAAGAAAATAGTCTCCCCCTTCTTATATGAGACATCCTTAACAAATGGGGATATATCGAAAGAAAAGAGCGACGCAAATGATTCCAACATACCTCAATTCTAGAAAACAGAATCAAAGAAAACAACTGTGAATATGATATTTCTCATATTCTCAATGCTTTCGATTCTGTATAAAGATGTCATGAACTTATATTCCCTATTTATACAGGCAATCGGATTCATTCCGTCCGCCATTTCTATATTCTCCATACAGCTTAAGTCCCGTAAGAAAATTCTCACCCTCCAGCTCGTGGCAGGCTTAATGTGGGTCACACATTACTACCTACTCGGGGCATATACGGCAGTATTAACAAATTCTATAGGGATTTTCCGCTCGGGAATCTCCTATTTCAATGACAGGAAGTGGGCGAACAGTATTCTATGGCTCTATTTGATTATTGTGCTCTCGATTATCTCAAGTGCTGTTACATGGGCCGGGCCTGTATCTCTTCTTCCCTCGATATCACTCATATGCACGGCTACCGGACTCTGGATACATAACCTTACAGCAACACGCATTCTCTTTGTCGTGCAATCGCCCTGCCTCTTCTTCTACGATATAGCAACAGGAAGCTGGAGTTGCGCTTTTATCGAAGCATTTGCCTTCTTCTCTTTCATTGCGGCATTCATCCGTCTCGATGTCATTCCATATTACAGAAAAAGAAAAGAAGAAAAACTCAACAATCCCAGTTTGTGATATATCTTCCCTCTCCATCCTTGAATGATCCGGTCGCAATCAGAATAATGTCAATTAAGGGCCATATTCCACATGTAGCCCACCCCAGAAATAGCATTGCTATCCCCGACCCAGTACGGCCTGCATAGAAGCGATGGATTCCAAGCACACCTAAAAAGATGGCAAAAAGAAGGCATGCCAGTCTGCTCTTCGGGCTTACATCAGGGCTGTAGCTTCTCCCATCCTGACGGCATCCGCACTTGGGACATATTACTGCGTTATCTACTATCTCGGCACCACACTGTGAACAATATTTCATATCTGTCTCCTACTGTCATATAAGTAAATTGATTTTAGTCCATTTCCTGAGTCTTTGTCTAATCCAATTTACAATAATGAGAAAAGACATTTCTTCTACCTCTAAACATTTGTACCGAAAAATAAGCAATTTCCCGTCTTATTAGGCCATCCTTTATTTCATAGGCTATCTCACAATCAAAATAGGCGATAACCTTGCCCTTACTCTTACGTTCCCCAATAAAGAAGTGAGGGATGCAT
>CAVFNE010000052.1:0-12087 GCA_963623755.1 Muribaculaceae bacterium
GCATTACCTTTACACTGGTCATATGAAAACAGCATTTGCAAATAGATTGGGCTTTGTTATCAGAAAAGCCGAAGATGCCTCATCACTCATTATCGTAGATGACAATGGTGAGAAAAACGAAATTCCTCTTAATAGTTCAGATGATATACTACCCATTGTAGAAGAATATAAGGTCGCAGCTTTCGTCTGCCATACATTGGAAGCACAGTTGATGATAGAGCTTGCAGAGAGAAATATCGAGATAATCGGAGGGACACGAGGCAAAACCGATGATATAATCAAAGCATATTTATCAGGGGAATTGGAGAGTGATGATTTCACCCTGGAATGCACAGGCGGAAACTGTAATGGAGATTGCACAAGATGTCATTGAAAGAAAAGAAAACAAAGAAAAAGAAAGCTCCGATTTACGGCAACAAGACAACGCTTGTCGTATACCTCATTGAAAGAGCGTTGGTAATCGCAGTACTTGTGAGGTTCATATTCATGCGTAACTACGAAGCAGCATTCACATGTGTGCTTACTCTTTTTTTAATGCTTATCCCGTCATTCTTCTCGCGGACATTCCATGTACACCTTCCCACTGCATTCGAAGTCATAATCCTTATATTTATATTTGCAGCTGAAATTCTGGGCGAGATTGCCTCCTTCTATATAGCATTTCCATTCTGGGACAGTGTACTGCATTGCATAAATGGTTTTCTATTTGCAGCCGTGGGCTTTGCGCTTGTCGATTTCTTCAACCGTAATGAGCGCTTCTCATTCAAGCTCTCCCCGTCATTCTTGGCTGTCGTTGCATTCTGTTTCTCGATGACGATAGGAGTGCTGTGGGAGTTCTTCGAGTTCAGCGGGGACAGAATCTTCTCATATGATTTGCAGAAAGACTATGTTATCCATACAATCGGGAGTGTATCTCTAAACCCCGACAAGAAGAACAAGGCTGTCGTCATCAATGATATTGTGGATGTTATCATAGTACAGGGGGATGGAACAGAGACTGCTCTGGGGCTGGGAGGCTACCTCGATGTTGGTCTCTTCGACACGATGAAGGACCTCTTCATTAACTTCATAGGAGCCGTTGCATTTTCCGTCATCGGGTACTTCTATGCAAAACACAAGGGAAAAGGAAAGATAGCATCATCTCTCATTCCACAGGTTGAGATGACATCTGAAAAGAAAGAAGATCCACCCGAAAGGGAAAAAGAAAGCAAAAAAGAATAACTGAGGCCTCCATTGGAGGCCCTGTCTTTACTCGCTGAGGAGTTTATCAAGTTCTTCGGAGATTTTCTTTCTGTCAAGATTGCGTCCGATTATGCAGAGTCTAATCATACGGTCGCCGACATATGGATCCCAGTCCTTCAGGATATCCGGTGTCTCCTCGATAAGCTTCTTTCTTATCTCCTGAGGCGCTGAAGCAACCCATTTGCCATAAGCCGAGCATACAAGCTGGCGGCCGGTAGTCTCGAGTACATAAGCCATATCATCCTCGTCGCTGAACCATATTGTACCCTTGCTTCTTATTATGTTCTTCGGCCAGGCCTTGGCATACTCTCTGAGTTTCTCCCTGACAAAAGGCTTACGGCGGTAATAGATGAATGTCCCGATTCCGTATTCGTCCTCGCTCTCCCCCTCCTTCTTGTGCTCGTGGTGGTGATGGTGGTGACCGTGTTCGTCGTCTTCATCATGGTGGTGATGTTCATCCTCGTCATCGTCATGATGGTGGTGATGTTCGCTCTCATGTTCTTCTTCATCATCGTGATGATGCTCGTCTTCCTCATCATCCTCGTCATCATCATGACTCTCGAAGCCTTCGTCACTCATAAGGGCCTTACACCAACCTGCTTCCTCGAATACCCTGTCGAAGTCGAAAGAGGAAGTTGAAAGGATTTCAGATACAGGGACATTACCCATTGATGTTTCGATAACCTTGACGCCGGGATGTAAGGCCTCGATAACCTGTCTGACCTTCTTCTTGTCTTCTTCAGATACCAGGTCAATTTTGTTGATAACAAGCGTAGAGCAGAACTCAATCTGCTGTACAAGAAGACTCTCGATGTCTTCTTCTCCGATTTTATCCTTCTCCAAAAGCTTTTCACCGGACGCAAACTCATCAACAAGCCTCATTGCATCGACAACAGCGACAATGTTGTCGAGAACGCCGTTCTTGATTGACATCAACTGCTGAGCTATCGGCATAGGTTCACAAACACCACTTGCCTCAATCATGATGTAGTCATATTTGCCAGCGGCGATAATCTTCTCAATGTTCTTTGCCATCTGGCCCTTGAGAGTACAACATATACAACCGTTTGTGAGCGGAACTATATCCTGTGTATCTGTGATATTAGCGCCCTTAGCGATAAGCGCCTGATCGACATTGATTTCCCCTATATCATTTACGATAACTGCTACCTTATAACCCTCCTGATTTCTGAGGACATTGTTCAAAAGGGTTGTCTTTCCTGCTCCCAGATACCCGCAAAGAAGGGTAATGGGTGTCATAGTTTTCTTTTTCATTGTTTACTCCAAGAGTGAATATAATCATATTTTTCAAATTGGTTAAGACCTATATAACTATAGATGAACACTGGTTCTGCCACCAGAGATAACAAAAAGGCAAAGCTTTACATTAATTTTACACTTCCAAATTGGATAATATCTCAATAATGATTAGAATACGGCCATGAGAAAGACAAAGATTATATGTACAATTGGTCCGGCATCGGAAAACGAAGAAACACTAGAAAAAATGGCATTGGCCGGAATGGACGTTGCGAGGCTGAACTTTTCGCACGGCACACATGAAGAACACCTTAGAAAAATCAACCTCATAAAGAAGGTCAGAGAAAAGCTCTCCCTCCCCATTGCGATCATGCTCGACACCAAGGGGCCCGAATATAGAGTCGGGCTCTTCGAAGGCCATAAGACAGAAGTCAGAGCGGGGGACAAATTCACATTCACTTGCGACGATGTCATGGGCGACAGCACACATTGCTCGGTCAGCTACAAGAATCTTTTCAACGAAATAGAAGTGGGGCAGATAATTCTTGTCAACAACGGACTTCTGTCATTCAGGGTTGATGAAAAGACAGATAAGGATTGTCTATGTACTGTAATTGATGGTGGCGTTATATCAGACCGCAAGTCGATGAACTTCCCCGGCCACGTTTCAAGGGCGGTATATCTTTCAAAGGACGACAAGGACGATATCCTCTTCGGCCTTGAGAACGGCATTGACTACATAGCTCTCTCATTCGTCTCGACACAGAGCGACGTCAAGAGCGTCAGAAGCTTTGTCGACAAGCACGGCGGCGAGGGAGTCGAGCTCATTGCCAAAATCGAGAATCAGGCGGGAATCGACAACATCGACGCCATTTCGAAATACGTTGATGGTGTGATGGTCGCACGCGGGGATCTGGGGGTTGAAGTACCGTTTGTAAAACTTCCTGCAATACAGAAGTACCTTATTCAGCGCTGCAGAATACTCGGTAAGAGAGTAATTACAGCAACAGAAATGCTTGAGAGCATGATCAATAACCCCCGTCCCACACGGGCCGAGATATCTGACGTGGCCAATGCCGTATATGACGGAACAAGTGCCGTAATGCTCAGTGGGGAGTCTGCTGCCGGTAAGCACCCGGTTGAGGCTGTAAGTGCAATGGCATCCATCTGTGAGACAACAGAGAACGATGTCAATTATGAGAGACGTTTCAGAACAACCGACTATACTATCCATAACCTCACCGACGCAATATCACACGCGACATGCGATCTTGCAATAGACACAGGTGCAAAGGCAATTGTAGTATGTTCCAAGAGCGGAATGTCGGTCCGTCTTGTATCACGTTTCAGATGTCCCGTGCCGATTATCGGCATGACAACAAGTGAAAGTGCATGGAGGCTTATAAACCTCAGCTGGGGGGTTACTCCGGTACTCAGCGAGAAGTATACATCCTCCGATGTAATGTTCCACTATGGACTTTTGAAGGCAAAGGAAATCCTGGGCCTCCAGAAAGGCGACAACGTGGTTCTATGCGGAGGTCCGGCAGACGGCGCAAAGGGAACAATCAACACAATCAAACTTGCCACAATCGAGTAATTTGAAAGTTGAAGACAGACTAGGGAGAGTATTTCACTTCCCTTCTTTCGTTTTCTTTCTCCGGTACTCGAGCGGCGTAAATCCGGTAGAAGCTTTGAAGCGCTGTGAGAAATAGGATGTGGATGAAAAAGCAAGTGTTGAAGCGACAGCAGTTACTGGGAGGTCGGAGGAAGAGAGAAGATATTTTGCCTCTCTTATCCGTCTGTCCTCGAGGTATGCCATAGGAGATAGCGTGAAACATCGTGAGAACTCCCTCACGAGGTGAAACTTCGAAAGGTGGAAACGAAAAGCAAGGTCGTCGAGCGAGAATGTCTCCATGTAGTGGGTGTCGATATAGTCCTTAAGTGCAATCATCTGACCGTTGAGGGAGGATGTTTCCTTTAAAAGAAACGGAGATGAAGGAAGAACCATCAGCGTTCTGATAACATCGAGAAAGATTGAGTAGACTTCGACATCCGAACATATCGACGATTTCTGCATAACACTGAATATCCTCTTGATTGAATTGCCGACTTTCGAGCTGTAGAGGCCGAGAGAGAGAATTGGGTTGTAGATACCGGCAATCGAATAGTCCTTAAGCACAATGTTCGAGACTCCCATGACAAAATACTCCATGCTCTCCTTCTGACTCGACTTTTCGGTGTGATAGAGCCCTGGGGGAAGGACGACGAAGTCTTCTTTAACCAATGGGAAACTTTTCTGCCTCGTCAACACCTCACCTTCCCCGCTGGCTATATATAAAAATTCGGTAAATGAGTGGGAGTGCATTATACTCGACCAATCCTTTTCATATTTGGAATAGCTTATATATAACAGTTCCGGCAGCCCCTGTGTCTTCTCCGGGGCAAAATCCAAGCGGAGATTACTCATACATATGATTATAAACTATTTGTACCATTAAGCAATAAATATAAAATAGTAAGCAATAAACCGATAGCACATACCTTCATGCGATTTAACATGAAAGAAAAAGGCTTAAGCCTTGGAGGAATTATATGAAAAAGATTATTACGATTTTACTCGTTCTCACTCTTTCGCTTTCTCTCTTTGCACAAGGTGCATCCGAAAAGAAAACAGAAGAGAAGTCAAATACTCTCACAGTATGGGCATGGGACAAGAACTTCAATATTCCGGCACTCCTTGAAGCTGAAAGAATTTACCAGCTCGATCATCCGGATTTCAAGCTCAACATCGTCGAGAACGTCTATACAGACATCGAAGTCAAGCTTATAACAGCTGACGGAGCGGGCGACTACTCCACACTTCCAGATATCTTCCTCATGCAGGATAACTCGGCTCAGAAGATGCTTACAAACTACCCAGGACTCTTCACATCCCTGGACAACAGCGGAATCAATTTCAGCGACTTTGCTCAGGGAAAGGTTGCTGTCGGCTCATCAAACGGCTCACAGTACGGCCTTCCTTTCGATAACGGTGCAGTTATTATGCCACTTAGGACAGATCTCATCGCCAAGGCTGGTTTAACAGTTGAAGATTTTACAGACATCACATGGGATGAGTTCTTTGTCAATGCGCACCTGGTTAAGGATGCAACAGGTATCGACATGCTTACAACAAGTGGCGGAAGCGAGATTGTATTGATGATTCTCCAATCTGCAGGTGCTTCTCCATATGTTGATGGAAAGATTAACCTGGAGAACAATGCTGTACTTGAGAAAGCTATGGAAATCTATGCACGCCTCATCAATGAAGGCCTGATGACCGACTACACAGACTGGGATCAGTACATTGCATCCTTCAACACAGGTAAGGCAGTCGGTCTGATTCAGGGCAATTGGATTCTCTCCTCTATCCAGGCGGCTGAGGACCAGAGTGGAAAATGGGCTGTATGTCCTCTTCCATCACTTGACGGAGTCGAAGGCGCTACAAACTACTCCAACAGCGGTGGAGCAAGCTGGTATGTATCTTCTGCATGCAAGAACACAGAACTCGCTTATGACTTCCTGCGTTCAACTCTGGGATCTTCACTCGAGCTCTATGACAACATCCTGCTTTCCAACGGTGTTATCACAACATACCTGCCGGCAGGAAAGAGCGAGAAGTATCAAGTCAGCGTTGACTTCTACAACGGCCAGAAAGTCTTTAGTGATATCGTGAGCTACGCTGAAGGTGTTCCATCCTGTGACTTCGGTGCTTACTACAACGACATCAGAAGTGCCATTACTGTAGCTATCACAAACGTTGTCCAGAAAGGAGCAGATATAAAGAGTGAAATGAAGGCAGCTCAGGAAACTGTTGAATTCGCAATCGGATACTGAAGAGTCTTTACCGGGGGCAGGTAAACGCGCCTGCCCCTTTTCTTTTTAAAGGAGTGTATTAAAGTGACAAAAAAAGGACTTACACTTGATAAAAAGCAGAATATAACGGGCTGGGTATTTCTCCTTCCTGCAACGGCGCTGATTTTTGCCTTCTGCTTCTATCCCATGCTTCAGGCAATAATTCTATCTTTCAAACGTGGAAGTGGACAGAATGAGAAGTGGGTGGGGCTGCAGAACTACGCTCGGCTTCTGAAGGACAAAACCTTCCGGGAATGCCTCTTTAATACAGTCTTTTATTTTTTAATTCAGGTTCCGATTATGCTGATTCTAGCCCTGATTCTTGCCCAGATGCTCAATAATTCCAAGCTTAAGGGCAAGGCAGTGTTCAGGACTCTCATCTTCCTGCCGTGTGCAACCTCCCTTGTTTCATACTCTATGATTTTCAAGTCCCTCTTTGCATCAAACGGGCTTGTCAACACAGCACTTGGCTGGGTCCATCTCTCCCCTGTCGATTGGTTCAACAATGCATGGAGTGCTCGTTTTGTCATCATCATAGCGCTCATCTGGAGGTGGACAGGATACAACATGGTTTTCTACCTATCTGGGCTACAGAATATAGACTCTTCAATCTATGAAGCTGCCACAATAGACGGCTGTACTCCAATGGGGAAATTCTTCAAGATTACAATTCCGCTTCTCAGACCGACAATTGTGCTTACAGCCATCATGAGTACATCAGGCACCCTCCAGCTCTTCGATGAATCTGTAAACCTTACCGGTGGAGCACCGGGAAAAGCGACAATGACCCTCGCCCACTACATATATAACACAACATTTGTAGATACCCCGAACTTCAATTACGCTTCCGCGCTCTCGGTATTCATTCTCGTTTCCATTGCAATACTCTCGGTAATCCAGATGAAGGTAGGTGACAAACGTGACTAATAAGAAAGTTAAAGACAGAGGACTCAGGGTAAGCTACATCGTCCTCACCATTTTCTCCATTCTATCCGCATTCCCCCTATACTATATGCTCAGCGGCGCAACAAACCAGAGTATAGACATAATAAGGGGACGCCTGATTCCGGGTACATACCTGATTGAGAACTTCAAAACCCTTGTCGCCAACCAGGACCTCTCAAGAGCACTCTTCAATTCATTCAAGAACAGCACAATTGTAACCGTGCTCACCCTGCTTATATCATCAATTGCTGGATACGGCTTTGAAATCTACCACGACAAAGTCAAGGATTCACTCATGGCAGTATTACTTCTTGCCATGATGCTACCCTTCGTTGCAACAATTGTTCCGCTTTTTAAACTTTTCAGCAGGATGCATCTGATAAACACAACCCTTGCACTTATTCTGCCCACTATATCAACACCGTTTATGATTATGCTGTTCCGTCAGTCTGCCCGTTCTTTTCCCCACGATATAATCGAGGCGGCAAGGCTAGAGGGACTGGGAGAGTTCAGAATCTTCACCACAATGTTCATACCGGTCATGAAATCAACATACGGAGCTGCAGCTACTGTGACATTCATGGGCGCATGGAACAACTACCTCTGGCCCAAGATTATCTTCCAGTCGAACGAAAGCATAACCATGCCGATGCTCGTTGCAAACCTCAAAAGCGTCTACTTCGTCGACTACGGCATGCTCATGCTTGGCGTTCTTATATGTACCCTCCCCACTGCGATAATCTTTCTGCTTCTACAAAAGAGCTTTGCCAACGGCATTACAGGATCAATAAAATGAGTCTTACTCCTTTTGAAAAAGCTGAAATAGAATTCAGCAGAAGAACAAACTTTTTAAAAGAGGGACTGACTCAGCTCTGGAAAAAAGACCAGCGGGAAAGAAAGAAGGGAAAAAGAGGCCCGAGGAGTCTCTCCTATCTCCTCTTTGTAGAGACATTCCTGACTTCATTCCGCCTCGCTTTTGTACTTCGTGACGAAAGGATTGACTACCCCTACAGGGAATTGACACAAGAGGAGATTGACAACTATTGGAATAACAACAGGGATTTATTCACCCGCTCTGGCGGAGATTCATTTACAAAGGATGAAGTAGAGACTGTCATTAGAAAGAGATTAAGAGAAGAGGAATATAAGGAAAATGTCGAGAAAATATTACTTCAGCTCAAGTAGAAAGAAAGACGGGGATGGTACAAAAGAAAACCCATTCTCTTCTCTTGATATCATCCAAACCCTCAGCCTGGAAAGAGGCGATGAAATTCTCCTTTCCTCTTCCTCAGTTTTCAAAGGTGGGTATATTCACATCAAGAACACCGACGGCGTGAAGATATCATCATACGGGAAGGGCCGTAAGCCAATTATCGACGCTTTCGGTGGCGGCATATGGTATGAAAACTACGGCCGCGTGCTCGACAGTCCCGTCCACCGCTATAGAGGTGATGTATCGTCAACAATTCTTATCTACGACTCGAATGATATAACTATCGATAACATCGAGGTGAGAAATACGCTTCTTGATAAATCAACATACTCTGACCCCGAAAGAATAGACAGAACGGGAATAGCAGTTTGTGCCCAGAACAGAGGGACAATCAAAAATATCACCATCAAGAATGTCACTCTAAAGAGCATCAACGGTAATGTCTACGACAAGCATCTTTCCAACGGAGGAATTTATTTTACATCAATAGAGCCCGACTCTTCATCATCCCCTCCTCCACGCTTTGACAGTGTCATAATTTCATCTTGTTTTGTCAAAAACACATCGAGATGGGGAATAGCTCTCGGTTACACCTTCCTCTGGAATAAGTTTACCGGAACAGTAATAGACGAAGAAACTTTCCGTAAGTACGGAAACACCAACATAAGAATAGAGGACACCTATGTGAAGAATATCGGAGGCGACGGTATAACGGTGATGTATGCACTTTCTCCTTCAGTCGCATTCTGCCGTGCCGACAGCGTAGCGATGGATATGAACGACCGTGTGTATCTACCGGGAAATAGAATGGGAAAGGTGGCAGCTGCAATCTGGCCGTGGAAATGTATGAACGCACTATTCGAGAACAACGAAGTTTATGATACAAAGCTCAATCAGGACGCAATGGCATACGACGCCGATAGCGGCTGGAACACCACATACCGTCATAACTACAGCCACTCGAATGAAGGAGGAGCCGTCATGTTCTGCCTTGAGGAGGCACTCGGCAGTGTTTATAAGGAAAACATTTCTGACGATGACCTGGGAGGTATATTCTCTCCTTCAGAATGTCCCGACGGCTTGATTGAGAACAACACCATCTACCGCAGAGAGGAGACACCCATTATGCGAAAAAACATGAGCGACGGAATATACAAATACAGAAACAACAAAGAAATCATTATTAAAAGGAAAATATGATGAAAACAAAAGGCCGCGTTACAATCCCGACTGACTTGAATATAGTCAAAGAAACACTCATCGTAGCAGATAAATGGGGAGCCGATGCCATCCGCGACTGCGACGGAACCGAGTTCCCATCTGAACTTAAAGACTCGGGAATGAAAATCTACAAAACATACTACACGACCCGCAAGGACAACGAGTGGGCCCTCTCCCACAGCGACGAAATACAACAGATGTACATCATGACTAAGCCTCATGTTGCAGAAAAAGATACACTTACACTGTCTCTCATGGAGGGAATATATCCTAGAATGATTAAAATCAACGAGAAAGACAGAAAGAGGTGGTGGGAGGTTATCGACAGGACGAGTGGAAAAGTCATAACAGACTGGAGCTACAACGAAAAGGATGAGACAGTCACCATTGAAGCAGAGAAATACCACGCATATACCGTATCATTTCTGGCATTCATCATGTGGGACCCTGTCCACATGTATAATGCTGTCACAAACAATTGGGATATCACGCCGCAACTTACATTTGATGTCCGTCAGCCCTCAACCCACGCTTTCTCACTCAAAAGGCTCAGAACTTTTATCGAAGAACACCCGTATGTAGATGTGATAAGGTTTACAACCTTCTTTCATCTCTTCACCCTCATATTCGACGAAATGGCAAGGGAGAAATACGTTGACTGGTTCGGCTACTCAGCATCAGTATCTCCATACATTCTTGATAAGTTTGAAAAGGAAGTAGGCTACCCTTTCAGGGCTGAATACATAATAGATAAGGGTTACTACAACAACCAATACAGAGTGCCGACGAAAGAATACAAAGACTTCATGGCCTTCCAGAGAAGGGAGGTGAACGCACTTATCAGGGAGTTTACAGATATCTGCCACGAATATGGGAAAGAGGCGATGATGTTCCTCGGAGACCATCATATAGGGGTGGAACCTTTTATGGATGAGTTCAAATCCTCCGCGCTTGATGCAATTGTCGGAAGTGTCGGTAACGGATCAACGCTGAGACTTATCAGCGATATACCGGGGGTTAAGTACACGGAGGGGAGATTTCTGCCCTACTTCTTCCCCGATGTCTTTAAAGAAGGTGGAGACCCGGTAAAAGAAGCAAAGGAAAATTGGGTTACATCCCGGCGTGCAATATTACGTAAGCCTATAGACCGTATAGGGTACGGCGGATACCTTTCACTGGCATTGAAATTCCCTTCATTCATGGATTATGTTGAGTCTGTATGCGATGAATTCAGAACTCTCTATGACAATGTAAAAGGAACAACTCCCTACACATTCAAAAAGGTTGCTGTCCTTAACAGCTGGGGGCGTATGAGAAGCTGGGGAGCCCATATGGTCCACCATGCACTCTATCAGAAGGAGAACTACAGCTATGCAGGAGTAATGGAAATCCTCTCGGGGTCCCCTTATGAGGTTGTCTTCATAAGTTTTGACGATATATTAAATGACCCTCATGCACTCGAGGGCATTGATGCCGTCATCACAGTCGGAGACGGCGACACAGCACACACGGGAGGTGAATATTGGGAGAACGCCATTATAAGTGAACGCTTGAGGGCGTTCGTTTACTCTGGAGGAGGTTTGGTAGGCGTCGGTGAGCCGTCAGGACACGAGTGGGGTGGCAGGTACATTCAGCTTTTCGATGTTTTTGGAGTTGAAAAGGAAACGGGATTCACACTTGGGTACGACAAATACAACTGGGAAGTTAAACAGCACTTCATAACTGCCGAATGTAAAAGCTCCTTTAACTGGGGGGAAGGCAAAAAAAATATCTACGCACTTGAGGGAACAACGGTAATCGCGCTCTCAGAGCGGAGTGTGCAGGCTGCAGTCAGGGAATGTGGAAAAGGACGAGGGGTATATCTTTCGGGTCTTCCATACTCAGCTGAAAACACAAGGCTCCTGCATCGAGCACTCCTATGGGCGACAGGAAGCGAAGACGCTCTGCACTCATGGTTCAGTACCAACCCTAATGTAGAGGTCAACGCCTACATAAAGAATGGTAAGTATTGTGTATGCAACAACACATACTCGCCTCAGGAGACAACAGTATACACATCCGGCGGCTCTTCGTTTCACCTTTCTTTAAAGGAAAATGAGATTCTCTGGTACAACATTGAGGGATAAGAAACGGAAAAGATTAAAGAGAAAAAGAATAAGGAAAAAGAAGACTCGACATAAAAGAGTCCCTTTTTCTTTAATTAAACCAATAAAAACAGAATAAAATCGGCTCGTTATGCCATCATAGGATGAGAACAAGACAAAAGAAAATAAATGAAAGTGTTCTCTTTTTTTAACTGACAAATGTTGTAT
>CAVFNE010000053.1:0-12078 GCA_963623755.1 Muribaculaceae bacterium
CCAGGGGTGAAGCTAGGGGTGAAGCCAGGGGTAGAGCTGAAGAAGCTAAAAATGCAAAAGAGAAGTTCAGAAATTATCTGAAGAACAAAGGATATTCTCTCAGCGATATTGAAGATGCTGTCAAAGAATACAACGCTATGTAATGCGATAAGATTCCCTGACAGAAGACGAAGAGGAAGCGAGGAAGATTATGTCTGAGGCTAATGAATACGAATTCGAAATGTCTATTGAATGTGTTACTAAAGAACAGTGAGGCTTTGAACAGGAATCAATAACCCACGGGACAAGGGCTGGGGTATGTAGCAAAAGTGAGCATACCCTTGCTCCTTAGCCTCAGAGGGTTACCTTATCGGTATAAAAATGCATTTGGGCATCTTTTTTCAGTAGAATCCGGCTTTAAGACTTTAAAGACAAAAATCTGGAAAGATATATAAGCTCGTATGGCTGCAAAGTAGCTGTCTGAGCTGCAAAGCAGAGTAAGGTACGCACCCATTGTAAGAAAAATCCCGCGCCATGATCTCCTGGTAATATTGCCAGGTATTTCACGCTTGAAAAAAATTTCGGTCATTTGGCATTAAGAATTTCGGTCATTTGGCATTGGGTTTTCGCTTGGAAGTGTATTTTGCTTTCTCCATAGCGAGAACAAGAAATATACCGAAAATGCATCCCGGCCAATTGAATGAGAAAAAGGTCAGCGCGCTCTGTGGGGGTGTGAGTGTTGTCGGTCCCATGAAGATTGCATAGAACGAGCCTATCATCATGCCCACTATCGCCCACATTGTCTGAGAGTGCAATCTATCGAGGGCGAACTTGATGATTTTCACAACAGTTGCTGCTCCTGTAAGTACGCCTAGCCCGAAAAGGAAAAGGGACGGCACATAGCTGAGATTGAGAGAGAGAACCTCTCTCACAGCATTCATCACAGGCATATATGCTCCGAAGATAAGAAGAAGAGTAGAGCCGGAAATGCCGGGAAGAAACATTGCAGATATCGCAATCATCCCGATGAAGAAAAGCTTTATTCCGAGAAGTATGGAAAATGCACTGAGATCCATCGAGGCTGTATCTGTGCGTCCGTTGTAGTATGAAATGAGGAAAACAACTGCAGCTCCGATGACGAGAGAGATGATTCCACTCGGAATGTTCTTTTTAAAGCTTTCCTTTTCCTCGATGATGACAAGCGGAATCGAACCTGCAATAAAACCGACAAATACTGATGACACTATGTAGATGTGGCTCTCGAAGAGGGATGTGAGAACAAGGACAGCCGCCACCATCCCGATAATCCATCCCAGTCCCAGTTTTATAAGATAGAAAAAAGCTTTTTTCTTTTCTTCTTTCTTTCCGAATACCAAGTCATGGATTGAGCCGATGAAGGCATCGTAGAATCCCATTATGAAGGCAACCGTCCCTCCCGATACTCCTGGGACGCTGTCTGCAAGCGCCATAGAGAAGCCGTCAATCATATCTCTGAGCATATCTTTTTCCTTTTTAAGCAATATGAATATAGCAGAGATATGTAAAAGATTCAGCTCTCAAGGTATGTCTTCGGCTTAAATGCATACAGGCCGTCGGTGTTGGAGTAGAAGAGTATCTCCCTTACCCCGTTAATTCTGACTCTCGCTTCTGCGTTCTGCTCGGGATAGAGCTTTACTATCTGCACTCTATCAGAAGAGAGTGCAGCAATAAAGGAGATGTAGTTCTCCTTTGTCATCGGATGGGTAATCGACACAAAGTAGTCATCCTCAACGATGCCGAGGCTGACAGCATGTTCTTCGTCCACTGCATTCTTTTCCAGCTTTTCGAGTGTAATGCCATGACAGGAGAGAGACGCTTCCCCGGTTGAGACTATAGTGTTGCCGCATACTGGACAGACGTAGAAGGAGGCCTTCATCATATTTGCTGACACGTTGAGGTTGCTCACTTTCGTACCACTGAGAAGTTCGTTGACGGAAAGCGAGAAAAGGGAGGCTATCTTTTCAAGGAATGTGAAGTCCGGGTATCCTCTTCCTGTCTCCCATTTCGATATAGTGCGGTCGCTGAGATTGAGTGCCGATGCTAGCTCAAGTTGTGTCATTTCCTTCTTTTCTCTCATTACTTTTATCATCTTCCCGAATTCTTTCTGGTTAATCATCTTCTTCCTCCTGAATGAGTGTAGAACATCCGGGATTTAATTCCAAACTACTTATCGTGGAGTTGTAAGTATGAGCATCTGAAGGAGAGGAAAGCAGGTAGGCTCTCTCTATTTTATCCAGCACACTGTCCACCTTTCCTGCAGAGTCTGTAATTGTGTGATGAAAGCTGCAGCAGTTTTGAAATTATGCGCTCCCAGGCGTGTAAAGACTGCCCAATTAATCTGGTTTGGCGTCAACATAATCACGATAGCGGAAAAGAAAGCTGTAGAATAAAGACTTCTATGCTTATTTTAAATTTATTTCATGTACATGTTTATGAAGCGGCCTCAAAACTAAGGATGAGGTAAATGCATTGGGCATTGTTTCAAGTAACTTCGGCTGTGTGGGAACAGGTTAGAAACCCGCTTTGAGCTGTCTTCTCTTAAGAAAAGCTGATTTAACAGTTTTTCTCAAAGCCACCATTTTATGACGGATGTTCTTGATTTTGTTTTCACTTCATATATAATTAACTTCTAAGTTAATAACTTTGGAGTATATTATTATGCCGGTCGATAGTTTCATAGGGCGAGAAAAAGAACTTAATTTTCTAGAATCATTATATGCCTCCAATAAGTTTGAGATGCTTATAATGCATGGCAGAAGGCGTGTTGGTAAGTCATATCTTTTAAGTCATTTTGCTGGAATCCACAAGGAAAATGCCATTTATTTCTGTGCTGACAAATCATCACAGAAAAGCAATGTTGAGAATTTTTGCAAAGAACTCGACAATGTTTCAGGGAAAGGGGGCTTCACAAGTGCATTTACTCAATGGAAAGAAGTCTATTCGTTTATAGGAAGCTTAGAAATCAGGAATAAGCTTGTAATCATTATAGACGAGTTTACATATCTCTATCATTCAAATAAGGCATTTGATTCTGAATTGCAGAATGCAATTGATAATATATTGAAAAATAAGAATATTTTTTTGATATTATGCGGCTCTGAAGTATCGGTTATCGAAGAGCTGTTTGACACTCAATCCAAGCCTCTCTACGGCAGAAAGACAGCAGATTTAAAGCTACTTCCTTTTACTTATAAGGAAGCGAGAAAATTCTTCCCCAGATATTCCAATGAAGAATCGCTCTATGCATATTCTATCCTAGGTGGCATTCCATTATATCTCTCACTCTTTGATGACAGGCTTTCAATTAAAGAAAATATCATAAGAAACTGCCTTTCAACCACGGGATATCTTTTCAGCGAGGTAGATACTCTATTAAGGATGGAATTGAAAGAACCACATTTATATAAAAACATATTGATGGCAATAAATGCAGGTGCTTCAACATTCAGCAATATAAGGCATCAGATTGATGAGGAACCGGCAAAAATAAGTAAATATATTAACGTGTTGATTGATTTGGAAATCATAAAGAGAGAAGTCCCATGTGGGGAGAAAGAGAAATCACGTAATACACTTTATTCAATCAATGATAACTATTTTGCCTTTTATTTTATGTTTATATATAAACATCTTAATATGCTTAACGGCCTCATCTCTCCATCTCTGTACTATGAACGTGAATTGACAAAAGAGAAGCTTAATTCTTTTGTTGGACACAGGTTTGAAGGAATATGCGAAACATATCTTAAGGAAAAGTTCTACATGGGCAGAATGGCTTTTCAAGCCGAACAATTAGGTCGATGGTGGGGGCCGAATCCCATACTTAAGAAATCTGAAGAGATAGATATTGTAGCACTTGACGATGAGAATGTTGTCTTTTGTGAGTGCATGTACAGAGAGACTCCTTTTGATGAGAAACAACTCTCTGCTTTATTGGATTCTTCATTGTGTATAAACCGCAGGAACAAATATTATGTGATATTTTCGAAAAACGGTATAACAAGCGGAGTAAGAGAAAAGATAGAAGGTAATCCTCAATATATGGTGGTTGATTTAAACGAATTATATGAATAAACCTCCCTTTTCTTACTCATATCTTCATCCGGGACTAAGATTGTATTATTGTTTGACAGCATTATCAGAATCTGATGAGGCCTGAGTAGGATTATGGCAAAATAACAGCAGAGAGAGTAATTTACATTCATGTAAGCTGCAATTTATGGGCTATTGTAGAAGATAGACTATGCCGATGAAAGCAAAAGCAGATCCGTGGGGGTCGTGATTAATCATTTGTCTGCCTTGAAGTTATAAACACGGGTAGTATGCGCTTTGTGACATCGACTGTCGGTTTGACGTTTTCAAGGATACTATCCAGACTCTTATATGCCAAAGGTGACATCATCGAGGGTCTTATCATTCACGCATGTTGGGTAAATCCCTTCCATCTGTTTTTTTGTATTCCTCTTTATCAAGGGTTTTGTAGGCTTGAGAGCGGCTCATAATACGTCCCGCTCCGTGCGGTGAGCTGGAGTTCCCATTCTTCGTTGCCTTTTCCGACGCATATCAGGGCGCCGTCTCTCATGTTTATCGGAATAAGAAGTTTCTCTCCCTTCTTTGCTGACACTGCATCTTTTCTGAGAATCATGGACTCAAGGTCGATGTAGTTGTGGACAGTTGTAAATTTATCCCTCGCCGTGTGCTTCATCTTTTTGATTATTACATCAGATGTCACCTTGCGGTTGAGAGATGCAAAGCGCTGTGTGAGCGCCATATCGCCTTGTTAGCAAGGCGAGCGATACATACGCTAGCTCCACAGGAAAAGGCAGAGAGTCGAAAAAGGTCTTCTGTAATGCTTTTATGGTGCTTTGTATTTCCTTTTCCGTCCTTCTGCTTTTAACCTTTCTATTCACAGCATCAAGTTGAGATTGTGTGCACCCTTTCAACTCTTTCAGCCCATCCTCCTGATAGTAGGCGGCAACTTCTGTTCCCAGATGTTTGCTTCCCGAGTGGATTACAAGATAGAGACTACTTTCTTCATTCCTGTCAATCTCTCGATAAAGTGATTGCCTCCTCCGAGAGAGCCCAGGGAATGCCGAGCATAGATGTATTTAATTCTTGTAAAACAGTGCAGCTTTGAGATAGCAATCATCTCATTGTATGGATGAAAATCACCCCTTACGTTTATTCCGAACGGGAAGCTGAGGCGGATAGTTTCATCTAAAAGTTGAAAATCGATTGCTTTCTCTTCTGATTCCACAACTTCCATTCCGCACCCTATGTCGACACCGAAGAAGACGGAACTACTTTATCCTTTATAGTCATTGTTGTCCCGATTGTTAACCCTTACCTCAGTGGACATCACTCATTATACGAATTTTCGATGCTGAGAAAGCCTCCTAGGCACATACACTCTGAATCTGACTTCTTGTTGAAGGATCAAGTTCATTTCCAGCATGATAATACCCACTGTTTGTAACCATTATATTATCATTGAATTAATTTTCCCCCGCGCCCCTGAGGCGATATTCTCAAGTACTTTTATCGAGTCCTCAATCGAGTCCATACAGCCTGTTTTTATTCCCTCTTTCTCGAGCATTACTTTAAGTTCAGCCCCCTGTGTCATATAGAGAGTGTTGTAGGAATATATATCTTTTATTGTTCCTCCAGCCTTTATCTCTCCGTCTTCAAGGAGGATTACCTCTTTGCTATATGATGCTGTTTCCTCCATATCGTGGGATGTAAAGACAATTGTTTTTCCCTCTTTATTAAGAGCTGTAAGGAGACCGAATATTTCGCTGCGGCTTCTGCTGTCGAGGCCCGAGGAAATCTCATCAAGGATGATTACTTCGCCCTTGAGTGCTAATATGCCGGCAGCAGCAACTTTTCTCTTCTCCCCACCCGAGAGCGCAAACGGGCTCCGCTCCCACTTGTCCCGGCTTATATTTACGGCTCGTAACGCATCCTTTGCGTTCTGAAGTGCCTCCTCGTTGCTTTTTCCCATAGAAAGCGGTCCGAATGCAACATCGAGTAACACTGTCTTTTCAAAGAGCTGACTCTCCGGGTACTGGAATACTAGGCCAACCTTCTCTCTGAGTTTTTTTCTATCATAATTCTTTTCGTTTATATCCCTGCCGTCGACGAGTACTTTTCCTGAAGTAGGAACTCTAAGGCCATTGAGAAGCTTCAGCAGGGTGCTTTTCCCGCTTCCGCTTTCACCTACCACAGCCATCATCGTCCCACTTTTTATTGTGAGATTTATATTCTTCAAAGCTTCTGTCTTACCTCCAGGGTAGGAGTAGCTGACGTTTAGAAGTGTTATATCCAAAGCTTAACCTCCAGAAAATAAGAAATAAGGGAATAGAAGAGTATAAAAAAGTATGCTAGGTAATCTTTAAATGAGTAGCAAAGAGGGTACAGGCTGCTGCTTCTTCTTTTGTTGTAGCCCCTTCCGTCCATAGCTAAAGCCAGTTCATCGGCCCTCTTATAGGCTGATACAAAAAGTGGAATAAGAATGGGAAGTATTATTTGAGCTTTTTTTAAGAGGCCTTTTTCTTCAAACGAGCACCCCCTGCTTTTCTGGGCCTCCAATACACGATTGGCCTCGTCTGTTAGAATCGGGATAAACCTGAAAGCTATCATCACAATTGTTGAAAGAATATGTACAGGCTTTTTCAAGAATCCTATTCCGAACATCTTCTCGATTCCTTTCGCTATATCCTTTGTCTTTGTCGTCAGGGTAAAGAGCGACGAGAAAGCGACGGTGAGGGTGAACCGTGCGACGATAAGAATTGCTTTCCGCTCGGCATTCTTTTCGAGAAGCAATACTAAAAGCGCAAAGAAAATGGAGATAACAACACTCCTCCATAAACCCTTGATTATGTACTTGAAGGGAACACGACTCAGAAGGGCAGTAAGAACGAATGTAAGAAAAGCAAATACGATAAACGACAGCGACGAGAAGTAGAAGAGTGAGGCTATATAGACTACAAGGCATACTGTCTTAACTCTCGGATCGAGAGAGTGTATTGGACTCTTTATAGTGTAGTAACGACCGATGGAGGAGCTAATCATGTTTTATCCTCTCGAGGATCTTTTCTTTCAATGTGGAAAGGGTCAGCACGTTTCCCAGCCCCAGTTTCCACGCGACTTCTGCAGGGTAGGGAACGGAGAGATTATTCAAGTGGAGAGTTTCATAGTTAAGTGTCTCTTCAGGCGTGCCACTTTTGATTATCCTGCCGTTATTGAGAATGTAAATTCTATCTGAAAGTATAGTCTCATTGGTGTGGTGTGTGATGTAGAGAACGCTTCTTTTGTGTTCCCTGCATTCATTTCTGAGTATCTCAAGGATGTTCTCTGTGCTCTTTTTGTCGAGCATGCTACTCGCTTCGTCGAGAACAAGTATATCTGGGCGTAGTGCTAAAGCCGAAGCTATGGCCTCTTTCTGTCTCTCTCCCCCCGAGAGGGACGAAGGTGTAAGCTCCCGCTTATCGTAGAGGCCAACCCTCTTGAGGGCTTCATCAACGCGCTCTCTTATTTCGCGCTGGGAGAGAGAGAGATTTTCTGGCCCGAATGCCACATCCTCTTCAACAGTTTCCCCTATGATTTGGTTATCGGGATTCTGGAAGACGATGCGTACTTCTCTTCGTCTTTCATCTTGGCTGAGGTTGATTCTTCCGCTGCTTTCTTTTCTCAGTCCCGCGAGGATTAATGCAAGTGTGCTTTTTCCACTCCCGTTGGGTCCCAAGAGTGATATGAATTCTCCCTTCCCGATGGAGAGTGAGATGTTACAGAGAGCATCATGTGCTCCGCCGGGGTATCGATAGGATAAGGAAGAAACCTCCAGGCGCTCCATTGTTAAACTCCTTGTCAGCGGGACTAGGCCCTTGTCTCCGTGGGGTGTTAATCAGACTTTGTCCGACTCCTTTGTTATGAGATATTTACTTGTTGCAAAGAGTCCTGCTATGCACACCACTCCTATCAGGAGCTGCCACATAGCCCATTCCCTGATAACTAGTTCACGCGTAAATGCAATCATCAATATCTCGATGACGGACTTCAGATTCTGAAGGTTGAGTACATGTATAAGCTCGATTACTATGATGATGAGTGCAACGTAGTCGATTAAATCCTTCAACCCGAGTGCGCTCTCGGAGAGGATATCTTTGAAGTATCCCGGAATATGCACTGCCGAGAGAATGATGCCGGCAACAAGGACGATGGAAAGTGCTGCCTCAAGAAGTGTTGTTATTAAGTGTATAACTCTTTGGAAGCGTCCCATCGAGCTTGATGTTTCAAAGAATTTCGGGGAGAAGTCGCTGCTTTTTTCTCCCTTGATGAATGAATTTATTTCACTTTTTGGATTAGCCATTTATAACCTCTTCTGCTCTTTTACTATACTCTTTTTATAGAATATCTAGTAGTCGGTAATTGCACCTTTTTCTTTCTCTTCATCAAGCCTCTTCAAGAGTGCTGCTGTAATAAGGCCGATCAGGAAACCCGTCAATGCGCCCGATAGAATTAAAAACGGCAGGTAATATATAAGCGCGCTGTTTTTAACAATCGCTGTCGCGACCCCCAATTGCGCTGCGTTATGAAAAACGCCCCCGATAGTGCTGAGCGCAGTTTCGCCTACATTCAATGTTTTTAAGAGTGCCATAACCAAGAGGCTTATGAGTGCACCCGATAATGAATAAAGAAGCGAAAGTACATTGCCGAAGAGAAGCGACGAAAGAAAAACCCTCAATATAGATATAAGGAGTGTATCTGAGAAGGGAAGGGTATAGAGGGCAAAGACAACTGCGATGTTAGCCAGCCCCAGCTTTATTCCCGGAATAGGAATGAATGATGGCAGCAGCATCTCGATGTAGGAAAGAATCAAGGAGAGGGCTGTGAGCATTCCCATCCGAGTTATACGTCTTGTATCCATTCTACACCACCAGGTCCACGCTGTCGCTGAGTTTTATGATTTCGACAACAACTTTATTGGGAAGGCATGTTATGCACTCTCCCATACGGCTTACCCAGCCCTGCTTCACGCAGATTTTATCTGGGCAGTCGGCATCAATAATTGCGGCTTTTCCGTCTTTTATTACCAAAGTATTTGTCCCACCGTTGAGAGCGACGGTTATATCTTCATCAAGAGGGTATCGGGCAACTAAGACTCCGCCGATTGTAACTCGGACGCTGTCTCCTTCCTCGTTGTTATTAAAGAGAAAGAAGATAGTGACTGCGAGAAGAACAAAGACTAGGAGGGGAATAAATTTTTTTCCTTTCATTGTTTAAAACAATAAACCGTTAACCCGATTATGAAAAGGTAGGAGTACATACAGCACTTTTAAAGAATTCAATTTACAACTAGGGCCTCTATCCCGGAGGTGTATTTTACACTGCCGTCGGAGAAAACCCATATTGCATCGGCGCCAAGGCTTAATGCGAGCTTTCTGCCCTCTTCGTAAGGCATTGTAAAGAGGGCCGTAGAGAGCGTGTCTGCCAGTGCACTGTTCTTAACAATGATTGAGACGGAGTCGAAGTATAAGGCAGGGTAAAGCGTATCCTTATCTATGATATGTGAGTATTTTACTCCATCTACTGTAAAATAGCGCTCGTAGTTCCCGCTTGTGACACATGATGTGTCCTTTAAAGAAAGCATAATGATAAAGTTGCTCTCAGGATTCTTCGGGTCCTTAATGCCCGTTCTCCATCCCGAGCCATCGACTTTGCTTCCAATTATCCTGATATTCCCCCCGATATTAAGTACATAGCTCCCAACTCCTTTTCCTTCGAGCGCCTCTGCTGCTTTTTCTGTTGCATAACCTTTTCCCAGCGCCCCCGGGTCGATGGAAGCATAAGGAGAAAGAAGTTTCACAGTTTTTCTCTCCTCGTCTATCTCAAGATACTCAAAGCCTGAGTATAAAGACGCTTCTTTCAGCGCTTCACTATCCGGGAGGTATGGAGTGTCGCTGTATCTAGCGTCATGCCAGAGTGAGAGCACGCATCCCATCATTACATCCATCTCTCCTCCTGTCACTTCTGCCATCTCTTTTGCATAAAGCAGAAATTCAATCAATTCATCATCTACGCTGATATCACAAAGGGGATTGGAGTTGATTGTAGAGAGGTTGTTAAGTCCTTCGTACTCGTGATAGATGTCGAAAAGCCGGTGGTATTTCAAGAGGACAGAATAGGCTTCGTCGGCATTACATATAAACTCCTCTTCACTATCTCCTTTATATGAGTAGATATAAGAAACAGTGTCAAAAAGATCGAAATATACCCTTCCTTGAGGATTTATTTGAGCCTCTTGTTTCTTCTTTGAGCAGCTTATTAACAATAACAAGCCGAGGAGAAGTATAATTCCCCTCGGCATAAAGTGCTTAGCCTTCAGCTTAGTTTGCATTCTTTGCAGCTTCAGAAATAACAGCCTTGAACTCTGTAATCTGGATTGAGCATGAAGCAAAGAGTGTCTCATCTGCTGTTACGACATAACCCGGGTGTGCTTCGTCAGCTGTTCTGACTCTTGTTGGGAGAGCTGCAACTTCGTCAGCTGTCTTACCTACGCAATAGCTTTCAAATGCAGCTGCCTGCTGGAACCACTCGTTTGTTGCTTCTGAATACTTGACCATGTTGTAGTCGTACTCGAGTTCCTTCTTGCTTCCTTTGTACTGTGCCTCTCCCACTTCTTCGTCAGCAGAAACTGTATACTGAGGCTGGATAGCGTCAGTGAGACAAGCAAGGATTTTACCGCTTTCATCGACTACTGCAGCGCCGAATGAAGAGTACATCTTGATTGTTCCGTCTTTATCCTCTGTCGGAGCAACTGTCTCTTCTGCTGTAGAGTCAAGCTTTAAGCCGAGCTTGAATGAAGAGGAAGTTGTGAAACTCTGAGCATGTGTGTCCTCGATAGCTTTGCATACAGCCTTAACAAACTCTGTAATCTGGATTGAGCATGAAGCAAAGAGTGTCTCGTCCGCTGCAACAACATAGCCCGGATGCGGCTCGTCAGCGCCTCTGACTCTAGTCTCGGTGTTCTTGATTTCGTCAAGTGTCTTACCTACGCAATAGTCCTCGAATGCGGCAACCTGCTCGAACCATTCATATTTTGCTTCCGAGTACTTGACCATGTTGTAGTCATACTCAAGTTCCTTCTTGCTTCTGAATGTTGCGTCTGTATCGACAGCATCTGCATTCATCTTGTTCTGTGCGTCATCAATTCTGCATGCGACGACTTTTCCGTCCTCGTCTGTTACGACGACTGCAACGACACAGTCATAGGCTGCCTGTTCGCTTGTTGCATTATCTGTAAATTCAACTCCCATGCCGAGTTTATAAGTTTTGTCACTTACAACAGGGGTGGAAGTAACTGTTGTAGTTGTACTAGCTGTTGAAGTTGTACTAGCTGTAGTTGATGTAGTTGTAGCAGTTGTTGCTGCTGTGTTTGTGTTGGTAGATTCGCTCTTAGCACATGAAACAAATGTGACCAGTAGAGCGAGTGTCATAAGAACAGCGATAGCTTTTCTCATCTTATTCTCCTTATGTTTAACGGAAGAATCCGTTTTAACTTTCCAGACAATTCAAACACTTTGAGAATATATAGTCAATTGAATATCTATAAAAGCTTATAGATAATTTGCTACTATTAATCCCCACATTTAACACATGTGACTATCCCCGCCTATTTGGGGTTAAGTTTCAGTCTCATGTATCGATTGAATTCAGATTAAGATGCCGGTATATTATCCGTGGAAGAAACCGAATGTGTAGTCTGCTTCTCTGCCGGTATCAAGACCAGCAGGTGGAGGCCTCGTTCTATCGAATATCTCAATCAGCTTTTCGTAGATGTTTTCTCCTTTACATTATAGATGGTCGAAAGCTCCTACTAGGTTTACTTCTTAGATTCTTCAAAACGGAATGTAGTCATAGCCCTCATCTTTCGCTTTGCCTAATGCCCATTACGTTCGGCACAAAATGATAGATAACATTTCAGAGTATGGCACAGAGATCTGGACCCTCTACTTCTCTCTGGTTCAGTCCTGCAGGAATCTCGACATAAACCCGATTGAT
>CAVFNE010000054.1:0-11986 GCA_963623755.1 Muribaculaceae bacterium
GAAAATTGGTTGGAATTTCCCGATGAAAAATGGTTGTTTTATCCCGATGCTAACAATGCTTGCATATGATATGATGTTTGAGCTTTCGTCTCTTTTGATAATGCTTCTTATAGAAACGGAAGCATATACACAGGAAAGAATTCCACGTCTTTTTCTTTTTTGTAATCCTTAGTATGGATGACATACTTATTCTTTATCCTGTGGCTGAATTTCTCACAGAAGACATCAAGCGATTTATGAGTTTTGTAGTCACCACCTTTCACCTCGATTGGGCATATTTTACTGCCTTCCGATAGGAGAAAATCTACCTCGTAGAGATGGTTTGATGTTTCGCTTGGCATCGTGTAATAGAAAAGATTGTGCCCTTTTGCCGTCAGTATCTGGGCAACTGCATTCTCATATATATAGCCGAGGTTTACCTCCAGTTTATCCGAGAGCAGTTTGTTGTAGATGATATTTTCTGTATAAGCCTTATCCTTGAAGCATAGTGTGATGAATAATCCTGTATCTGCAATAAAGAGCTTGAAGCGTCTTATATCCTTCTCGAGTGACATTCCTACATTTGGGTTATTTGCATGCCAAGCTATATTAACTGTAAAGGATCCCAGAATATCTGGAAGGAGCTCATGCACACGTGCGCTCCTCGTATCTTCCCGGGCAGTTGAAAGAATGTATCTTGATGAATTACTGCTGAGGCTGGCTGGAATTGAATCAAAAATATCTGAGGCTAATCCAGTGGTGTCAATCTTAAAAAAGTCTTCTTCATAAAGATCGATAATTGTTCTCTTGACCTCATCAACTTCCTGGAGATTGTTTTTCTCTATATATGCCTCTACTGCCTGTGGCATTCCACCTACAAGCATGTATAGCCTGAAAAGTCTCATCAGATTACGATGCATGGCATTTCCTGCACATCCTCTGGTGGAGAGAAGGGAACGTATGATATCTGGTGTGACCTCATCTCCGATTGCCCAAAGAAATTCTTCAAAATCCATCGGATACATATTTACTTTGTATTCCTCACTTGGAATCAGAATATCTTTGACGTTTTTGCGTATTGAAAGAAGAGACCCTGTCTCGATGATTCTGTATCTTCCGTCTTCAATAAGGTATTTTACAGCCTCTCTGGCTTTAGGACAAAGTTGGACTTCATCAAAGATTATAACAGACTCATTCTTATATAACTTCACATTCGTCAGCTGCTGTAACTGAAGGAAGAAGAAATCAAGGTTGTAAGTATCTTCAAAGAGATTGACGATTTCTCTGTTTATATGGGCAAAGTCCAGCTTGATATATGTTTTGAACTCCTTTTTTGCAAATTGCTCCACAATAGTCGACTTTCCGACACGGCGCTCTCCGCGGATAAATAAAGCGTATTTGCTGCTGAGTCTTTTCTTCCAATCAAGCATCTTGTCATATATCTTTCTTTTAAATACTTTACTGTCCATAAATTACACATATCCTTGAATTAATTCTAACGCGTATCCCCGTATAAGTAAAGGTGAAAAGCACGCTAATCCCCATAGAAAAAGCATACAATACGTCGCGAATCCCCGTAAGATTATGCAAAAAGGTATGTATTTTTATGCAGGCTATTTCTCATTAATGCATTGCTTTGGGGTATTAAAAAAGCGCTGGGGAGAGCGCTTTGGGAGAGCTATAGATTAGCCAGGATAAACGGAAAGCCCACAAGGGAGCCGAAGATGGATCCCAGACTGCTCATGACGAAAGCAACAAGGCACTTGAGAATTCTATTTTTGTACCAGCCTTTGAATGTGAGTGCGTCGTTATTGAGGTTTTCAAAGTCCTTTACTTTCGGGGCTTTGAACGTTGCCTGCCAGATGCCAGCAAAGAGCCCGACACCCAATACTGGGTTGAGGACGAAGAAGGGGGCTGTTATGCCACTCAGGAGGCAGGTGAGAATTGATGCTCCTCCTATTAGAGTGAAAACAAATGTACACGATGAGTTTGCAAGAACCCAATAGAGGAAAGCCTTGAGACCTTTGTCCCATCCGGAAGTCAGGATGCCGACAACGACGAGGGCGACAATGATTGTCGGGACAATCCACTGGGCAATCTTTCCTCCCTTACCGGGCTTGGGGATTTCTGTTATGTCAGCTGTATCTGTTCCGATTTCTCCCTTCTCCAGTTTTTCAAGGGTTTTGATTATTCCCTGTGTGTGGCCGGCTCCTATGACTGCAACCTTGGTCTTTCCCTCGGAGGTGTAGATTGAAGTTGCAAGATACCGGTCCCTCTCGTCGATAAGTACTTCCTTAACTGACGGTAGCTCCTTCGCAACTTCCTTCATCATCGATTCCAGTGTCTCTTCGTTCTTGAGCTCTTCAAGCTCTTCTTCGCTTATCTTCTCGTTCGAGAAGGATGCGGAAACAAGCGTCGCTAGGAGTTTGAGTTTGTTCCAGAGTGAGCTCTTAGCCCAGGCACGGCGGAATGTTATCTGGATTTCCCTGTCGCAGAGAGAGACAGGAATTCCTTTATCCTGGGCAACCTTTGCAGCTCCCAATATCTCAGCTCCCGGATCCGATCCTGTCTGCTGGCCCATTCTACGCTGGAAGGAGGCAAGGGCGGTGTTTGCAAGAAGAAGAAAGCCCTTTCCTTCCTTGAATATTTTTTTTATATCCATATTCTCGTAGGATGCGTCCTTTTTCTTGCTCTTCATTCTTCCGTCATCAAGCTCAATGCAGACTCTATCGGGATTTTCCTTCTCGATAATCTCTTTCACTTCCTCTGCACTGTTCTTGCTGACGTGAGCTGTTCCCACAAGGTGGATTGTGTTGCCGTTATCGAAATTAATTATATGGTAAGTATCGCTTACTTTTATTGTTGTCACTTAAATCTCCTTGAGAACAGCTTTCAGGAATTCCAGGAGTCTTTCAGCTGATTCTATCTCTAGGTGTTCGTTAACGGAATGGACATCAAAGAGGTTGGGCCCGATTGAGATGCTGTCCATTCCCGGAATACGGTCGTTGATAATCCCACACTCTAAGCCTGCGTGTATTGCTGTAACAAGAGGTGTCTTTCCTGTGAGGGTTTTGTATAAAGACGGAAGAGTGACGGCAAGAGGAGAGGCGGGATTTGGAATCCAGCCTGGGTAGCCGTCTCCCACTGCCACTGAAAAACCGCATGCTGTGTAAAGGGTTGAAATAATGAGTGCAATATTCTTCTTTGCGCTCTCGATTGACGAACGGATTGAGAAGACAACAGATACTTCGTCCTCATTAAGGTGTACTATAGCAAGGTTAGCGCTTGTCTCGACAATGCCCTCCAGTGTCTGGGAATAAGATTGGACTCCGTTGGGGGAAAGAAAAAGTGCCGATCCGATTATACGGGAGACATCTTCTTTCAGTGCATATTCCGGTCTTTCTATTCTATTTAGAAGAATGTTGATGTTGTCCTCTCCCTTCGGGAACTCGACTCTCAATTCCTTCTCTAGGAGTGCTACTACTTCTTTTGCCTTATTGAAAGAAGGGACAACGAGTTCAGCTTTGATAGATGACGGAATGACATTGCGCTTTGTGCCGACATCGATTTTTACAAGGCGGTATGAGGGAAGAAGAGACAAGAACCTAGAGAAGGCAACAATTGCATTGAGACGCCCTTTATTTATGTCGGATCCCGAGTGGCCGCCGTTGAGGTGGCCGAGCTCAAAATAGATTGCGTCCCCGTCTTCTACCTTTTCTCTCTCTACCTTTTCTCTTGCCGTAACATCGAGGCCTCCTGCACATCCTATGCAGAAGAAACCCTCTTCCTCGTTATCGATGTTGATAAGCTTACGCGCGCTTACGTATTTTCCCTCAAGTCCGAATGCTCCCGTGAGTCCAACTTCCTCGTTTACAGTCATGATGGCTTCCAACGGGCCGTGCTCGTAGCTCTCGTCTGAGAAGAGGGCGAGAATCATAGCAAGTGCTATCCCGTTATCGGCACCGAGGGATGTATCCTTTGCCCTGATTTCCTTTCCGTCTGTAACAATTTCAATTGGGTCTTTTGTAAAGTCATGATTCGAGCCTTCTCTTTTCACACATACCATATCCATATGGCCCTGGAGAGCGATGGGAGCTTTGTTCTCATAACCCTTTGTGGCACCCTTTTTCATGATAATGTTTCCCGTTTTGTCGACAACAGCCTCTACGGAGTTTTTCTCAGCCCAAGAGAGAAGGTACTCTCTTATCTTATCTTCCTTCCCGCTGTCCCTCGGCACAGAGGAGATTTCGTTGAAAAACTGCCATAACCTTTTCTCTTTCAAATTATCGAACCACATATAATGCTCCCAATGTAGATAAGTATAACAATTTTGGCTCCAGTCGTCAGCTCTTGTGTGAACTTTGAGAAGGATAGACGGTGCACATATTCTGCATATCAAGGTTTGCTAATAGTCAGAAAAGTGAGGTTGAGACAAGTTTTCACCCTACAATTCCTATTCTGTTGAGGTTTGATGAATAACGCGTTGCCCTCCGGCTGTTTTCTGTAATGAGATATCCCTCATCAACAAGAGACGAGAGAATCTTTTTTCTAAAATATGACGACGGTTCAATTTTGATATAAGAGGCAATTTTTCTCGGCGGTGTGGCCTTTTGAGTAGCAGTAGGCGAGAATATCGCGTTTTCTTTTTCCTAGGTCTTTATCAAAGGCATAGACTTCAGAAATGGACTCTTCATCAAGGACGCCATATCTTGACATCAGATTATGGAGTGTCAGCGTGAACGAGTTGTTATCAGAAGATATGAACGGCTGAAATGAGTCTTATCTCCCTCTCTATCCTGTCAAAACCGGAGAGCTTTGATTCCATGAGCTTAAGAAAACCCAAATTGGCACAAATAACCCCGTTTCTGCGCCTTGGAATTATCAAAGGGAGGTTCTTCTCCCTGCTCATTTTCTGTACCCCAGAAGAGTGCCGGGAGAGGTAATCTCAAGCCTGTCCTTGAATAAGTTGATCTCAATCTGACTGCCTTGAATGAAGTAATTGCTGTGTGCAAGTGCATTCACAATTCCTTCTGCAACGGATTTGGCAGGATACGAGAAGATATCTTTTCTGCCCACATCTTCCTTCTTAAAGCCGTTGATAGAATGGTTCATTACAAACTCTGTCGCCGTTTTAAGGCATTCGAATATATTGCCGGTACAGTTTTGTGACGCATAGACTGAAAGACTTTCCTTTGTTGTAACAGCCAGAGAGTGCAGACAAGTTTTGTCCTGTCTCCTTTATAATTATCCATAATGCACTTCCCCTTATCACAGTGGCGCATAACCCCTACCAGACCGAGAAAGAGAAGATGACACCCCGGCTGTCACTGCCTTCATCTACGAGAATGTAGCCTCAGAATACGAAATAGCTGCTTTTCCCCTGAGAATGGGGGCGGAGGCAGAAAAAGTCGCTCTCGAGGCAGTGTTCCCCGGGGTCTATGCCAAGAAGCTCTTTGCCGAAAGTGGCTTCTCTACATAACTGACCTCTATCTATACCAGAGTAGACAGAGAGACGGGACCTTTTATCCCTTCCTCCTGACGGCGTTGTAGAGATCAGCCCTATATGACGATGCAGGTCCTGAAGGTCATACAGTCAACATACCGCAAGCACCTTTGTGATAGTATCAAGAGGATGAAGAAGAAGCCTTAGCCTTTATTCCCCTGAGGAAGAAGTGAAGTAGCTTGTTATAGACGTAGAGAAAAAGAAACTAGCCTCATAGCTGGTGCTTTCTTTTACGTTGAAGGTGTGGTTCTTGGCCTCAGCATCTCCTGTATTATGGAAAACTTTATAGCCTCCTTCTTCTACATCTATTGTGTGCTTGTATGCAGTGCCGTCAATCTCAAAGTGTCCTTTCGATGTTTCTGTTATTGTGTCGTAACGGAAGAACTGGGCATCCTTTGTTTTGTCCCAGTCAAAATCTTTCTCCGTCGGAGATTCTTCCGAACTTGTTGCATACTCATAAGTTACTGCAATATAGACACCAATAGGGGTGACCATCATTCTCATTGCACCTGATTTTGACTCAGATAGACCCTCATACTTCTTGAACTCAAGTGTCCAATTATTTGGGGTGGTTATCTCTTGAACAGAGGATTCCTCTATATTGAGTGTGTTATCTGCTGTGTTGTTAACAGTGATGCTAGAAAGGGTATTTGAGTCGATTGTGAAGGTATAGGTAGAGCCGTCTGAGGTTGTGGCTGTACAGATGTTGTTGTTGATTGTAACAGTAACATCGGTTGTGAAAGATGTTAGCTTAAAATTACCTTCGTTTTCTTTTACGCAGGCATCGACTGTAACCTTTGTGTCGTCTGTTGTGATGTAGTAGTATTCTTCTTTCTCGGGTGAAGTCGTAACATCTCTTCTAGCACTACTTTCAATCTTGAATGTCTTCTTGTTGATTGCATCTGGGAATGTTACTGTTGTATTTTCGGGGGAGCCTGTCCTAAAATGAAAAATCAAAAAGATTGTCACGCTATATGTAGTGCCAAGAATGATTATATTGCACCAAATCTAGCGTCTAGTGAAAATTTAAAATCTATTTTAGGACGGTCTGGGGGGGGCGTAGCCCGTAGTAGGGGTGGCATCAACATCATTTTTAGGGTCGCAGGACATAAGAGTAAATGCCAGTAAAAGTAGCAATGCAGAAATGAGTATTTTTTTTGTCTTCATAGTAATCCTCTCCTTAGGTGGATGTTTGAAGTGTAAATGTAAGTAACGCACCTGTAAAGAAAAAATTAAAATGCCAATCAGACATCACAGCTGATACAAGCGCAAAGCTATTGTCGGCTCCATCGAACAGGAAGAAGTCATTGTACTCAAAAAAGCGTATTCTGTCGTTTTAAGAAAGGAGTATTACCGAGATGAGCAGGACTGAAGGTATAAGTAATGACAGGAACAAACTCTCATCCGCCGTCAATGGTGCAAAGGGTGGCATGCTGCTTTTTGGAGAAGTCAGCCGGGAAATCGGATCCTGATAACAAAGGTCTTTACAGCTACTCTTTTATAGATGCAGTGAAGAAGCTGCGGGAGGCGTGAGTAGCGTGCTCTAACGAGTTTTATGAGACGAGACTACAGGAAACTTGCCATCATGGTGAATGCCAAGGCGTCAATAAACGCGATAACAGAAGTGCTTTGTACATTTCCATTGTCTCAGGATTATGGCCTCTCGACTCCATGACAACCCGCTTCAATGGCTGTAATGGAAAGCTTAACGTGTTATTTGTCTGTATTCAGATAAATTATACAATGTGGGTAGTAAGCAACAGTGCATTCGGTCTCGGCCGACTTAGACGACTGCATGCAGCACACTTACATGTACTTCACTCGACTTCATAGTAGATTTCCGTTTTTTCACAGAAATAGATGATGAGCCTAATGTTCATTTATTGAGGGAAAGTCTTTCCGCTCTGAAAGTTTACATTTTTCCTCTTTTCGTCAGTAAAATGCCAAAATTGTGCACTCAAATACAGAACCAATATCTTGCATGTGGTGCCGTTTTACACACAAAATGTGTATACAGCTATGATAGATAACATTCTTTTGATAATTAACCCCAAAGCTTCGAAGGGCAAGGGGAAGTACAAAGCGAGAAAAATAAAGGACATTTTCTCCAGATACGGGAGAAATTGCTCAATTGCATATACATCAGGTAAAGGGCACGCTGAGAAACTTGCCAAAAGCGGGGTTGAGTCAGGATTCAGAACTATCATTGCAGCAGGCGGGGACGGAACTGTCAACGAAGTCATCAACGGCATAATGAGAGGTGAGAGCAGGGAGAAGGTAAAGATGGGCATTATTCCTGTCGGACGCGGAAATGACTTTGCATGGGCTGCCGGGATTCCGGATGATATCGAGAAGGCTGTAGAAATAATAGTAAAAGGAGACGCAAAGGCAACGGATGTCGGCTTTGCTAAAGGGTCTGGAAAGGAAAAGGGAAGATATTTTCTCAACGGCATGGGGTTCGGCTTCGAGCCCATGGTCAATTTCAAAGCACAGGACTACAAACACCTTAATGGCATGCTCAGCTACGTTGCAGCATTCATCCACATACTTTTCAACCCACCGAAGGGCTATAACCTACACGTTAAGATTGACGATGACGAATTTGATCTCACAAGTCAGCAGTTTTCATCCAATAACGGCCGCAGGATGGGATCCTCGTTTTTAATGACGCCGAAGGCTGAGATTGATGACGGCCTATTGGACTATATGTTTACAAAAAAGATCTATAAGGGGTTCGGACTTATAAAAATGGCCCTTAAGTTCTTCCGTGGCGCGATGGTCTCGGATAGTGTCAATTTCGGCTATGGAAAGGCAAAAAGGATAGAGCTCTCGGCCGAGAAGGAAGTTGTTGTGGCACATGTGGACGGCGAGGAGTTTACCCGCGCGGGGAGACATTTCGAGATAGAAATACTGGAAAGTGCTGTTAAACTTTACAGATAAAGCGGCATATTTACAGTGCTAATTACTATATAGAAAAGAAAATAGGTACATAAAAATATTGTTTGACAGATAAAGCCGGGGCTTGTATTATTATAATAACCTATAAAGCGCCCAAAATATGGGCGAATTGAAGTTTATCGGAAAAAATTATGATTAAGGAAAGCGTACCAGGTATTCATTTTTACGATCAGGACTTTGTCGATATGTACGACAGAGCCTGGGTTTGGTTGGAAGAGGTTTGGAAGTCAGGGGACAAGAATGAAAAATTCCCCGAAGGTTATTTTACACATAATAACAGTGAAAGTATTTCCCTTTATGACACGACTCTCTCCTCGCTGTTCCTCGTATATTCAAATCAGATATACAGTCCATATTCTATGGTTGATTACTTTTATGCTCGTCAGGAAGATAGTGGAAGAATTGCTGAGGAGTATAACACCCTTACAGATGAAGCCATAATCAAGCCCGATAACCCCCTCGGCGTCTCTCTTCCTCTCCTCAGCTATGTGGAGTTTGTCTTCTATCATAAGATTGGCAACAAAAAGAGGCTCAAGGATGTCGTTGTCTATCTCGAGAAGTACTATGAATGGATTAAGAAAAACTTCCAGGAGGAGAACGGCCTCTACTCTGTTCCAGAGAGTGCAATGCATATGGGTAACCTTCCTCGTGAAGGCGCAAAGTACTACATAGACTTCAACGCAGCCATGGCTGTATATGCTCTATACCTTTCAAATATCGGGGACATATTGAACGACAAGGAACTTGCCTTCAGATACAAGAGGGTTTACTTCTCCCTCAAGACGAGAATCAACTCGATGATGTGGTCGACGGAAGATCATTTCTACTACGACCTTGATGAGAAGGGAGAGCAGATTAAGAATAAACATATCGGGGCATATTGGACTCTCCTGGGAGAAGTTCCCAACGACGAGTATGCATCATTCATGATTGATGCTCTTAAGGATGACAAGGAGTTCGGAACAGATAACCCGTTCCCTTCTCTTCCCCTCTCGAACAGTCATTTCTCCTCTGACGGCAAAGGATATTGCGGCTCTGTCTCATCCTTTATGAACTACATCATCATTAAGGGGCTTTTGAACTACAACTCATTTATCTTTGCGCGCGAATGTGCAATAAGACATATGTACTTCATCCTCGATACCCTCCACCCAGGCGAAGAGGTTCCTGGAGACGCATGGGAGCTTTATAAGCCGATGAGTGAAGGACCGGCACTAATGCCTGAAGGATTGGAGAACAGAAAGCGCTATCTCCCGTCAATATGCCTTGTGGCAGTCTCGCTCTGCATTGAGAATATCATCGGCCTCGAAATATCGCTGCCGCGTAAGACTGTCAACTGGACTATGCAAGCTTTGGAGACGATGGGAATCGAACACTTATCACTCAAGAAGAACCTCATAACCATACTCTCCAACAAGAACCAGAGGGGATGGGAGATAAGACTCGAGAGTGAGAAACTCTATTACTTCACCATAGAGATTATGGATGACGGCAAGAAGAAGACTCTTCCTATCCCGTCAGGAAAGTGTTCGATGCTTATCGACAAGCTGTAGAGCTTAAAGATACAAAAGTTAATCGCAAAGTACGGCCTTATGAGCCGTACTATTTAATTATAACATAGGAGTTATTTTTATGGACATGAATTCATTCTCCTTAAAGGGAAAAGTTGCCTGGGTTACAGGTGCCAGTTATGGAATCGGAATGGCCATATGTAAGGCTTTCCATGATGCCGGAGCTAAGGTTATATTCAATACCTCACGCCAGGAGTCAGTTGACAAAGGTCTTGAGGAATACAGAAATGCCGGAATGGACGATATCGAAGGATACGTATGTAACGTTACAGATGAAGAGGCAGTCAAGAGCCTTGCCGAGAAGATTATCAGTGACCACGGAAGACTCGATATTCTCGTAAACAACGCAGGATGTATCAAGAGAATCCCGATGACAGAGATGAGCGCTGACGACTTCAGAGCAGTTGTCGACCTCGATTTGAATGCACCTTTCATCTGTGCAAAGGCAGTTATCCCACAGATGATCAAGCAGGGGGGCGGAAAGATTATCAACATCTGTTCTATGATGAGTGAGCTCGGACGTGAGACAGTAAGTGCATATGCTGCCGCAAAGGGCGGTCTGAAGATGCTTACAAAGAACATCGCATCGGAGTACGGCCAGTACAACATCCAGTGTAACGGCATAGGTCCCGGATATATCGCAACTCCACAGACAGCACCGCTGAGGGAAAAACAGCCTGATGGTTCACGTCATCCATTTGATGCTTTCATCGTTGCAAAGACTCCTGCCGAGAGATGGGGTACCCCTGAAGATTTACAGGGGCCTGCAGTCTTCCTTGCATCTGATGCATCAAACTTCATCAACGGACACATTCTCTATGTCGACGGCGGTATTCTTGCATACATCGGCAAGCAGCCCAAGTAAAAGGGACAAAAGAAAAAAATAAGGGTCATGACTGAGGTTGTGGCCTTTTTTATCAGATAGGAATGGCTGTTTTCAGCAAAGTAGATAGAAAACCGCTCCTGTCCTCTCCGTTTTTAAGAAGAAAAATGCTGATACTCCACGCGTCAGTCTCCAAAGAAGAGCTGAAGATGCCGGATAATCCTCAGAAAGCTCATCTCAATCAGAGCTATGCCATATCACCATCCCTGCCGGCAGTTCCACGGGCATAGGAGCCACAAAGATAACCCCCGCTCTCGGGAAGAACTTTTCTCACAGAAGATGCCCCCCTCTTCTGCTGTTCTTAAGACTTCTCTTTAATCCATTTAGAGAGCTCTTCTGTTTTATTCGACAACACCCTGTAATATGAAAAGTAAAAGAAGCCGCTAGCCGTTCCTTCTCCTCCTCCGGATAACAGTGTCGCCACAATTAAAGTGCTTAAAATATCCAGAAAACTCAACTTCTTCTCTCCCATTTGAGATGAAATGCCTCAAACATCAGCCACATCATAAGCTTATGAATATAAGGTAACCCCTCGTCTGGCTTATGCATAACAAAGAAGGCTTTCAATGCCTTCTCAACAGCTTTAAGGCACATAAATCCGACATACGGAAGCCGCATCGTCTCCAGTATTGCCTTAGAGTCGTCTGATCTTCTTCTCCATCAAACCAATAATCAGACTTATCAAAACTACTATGGCACCTCTTTTATGCATTTTAACATAACACAAGCAGCAGAAAATGGAAGTGTTAGCACCGGGATAAAACAACCAATTTTCACCGGTTAAAAGCAACCATTAACCTCTAAGTTCTTTCCCAAGAGTCGTTATATTTTTCTCTAAGACTAAGGACTTCATCACAAAAAGGCAGGTTTCTGCAATGAATAAAAGAGAAGGTCTAATCAATGACTGTTATTTTTCGTTTTTTTGTGGTTATTATTTCCCGTTGTTCAGTGGTTATTATTTGTAAGCGTAATTTCGTCTGAAATATGAATGCCAATAGGCTTTGGTGTAGTCTATTGGCATGAGAAACATAGTTGGATTAGGTAAATCAGATTTTCTTTCCCCTGAGAATATAGGGTTCTGTCCTATCGGGG
>CAVFNE010000055.1:0-10192 GCA_963623755.1 Muribaculaceae bacterium
TAAAGCGCAATAAGTGGTCAAAATTGTCAGGGGTTTTGAGAAAAAACTTAAAAAATGATAAAAGACGAGATAAAAACAGTCATATCTATGCCGTGTCTTATTTATGAAAACGAAAAAACTAACACTTATCGATAAAAAAGGATAATAATGAATTCATACAAAGAGGAAAAACAATGAGGTTAACTGAAAGACAACAAAGTATTCTCGACGGAAAAGAAGGAGAGGTGAAGGCAAAGGTCATGAAAACTCTCGTCATGTACGGAGAAACATTCGGAGCGACAGAGATGAAGGATATCACAGGGCAGTACGGGCACCTTGTAACTTCCTTCGGCCTCTCGGTAATGAAGCCTGTATACGAGCTCATGGACACCCTTATAGACGGCGATGCAATATCGAAAGAGAAGTTTACGGTAGATCCAATGCCCCTTGAGAAGTGTGTCCCGCGGAACTTTATACAGGATGTCTTTTTCAAGGTAATGTACTCAAAGCAGAAGGAGTATGACGAGCAGCTTAAAAAGCTAGGACTTTTATCACCTTCGTCATATACATGTACATGCTATATGGATGAAGTCGGCAACATTCCCAGAGAAGGTGACATCCTCTCCTGGGCTGAAAGCTCTGCCGTCGTATATGCAAACAGCGTGCTCGGCGCCAGATGCAACCGTAACAGCGGCATTCTCGATCTCTTCGGCTCGATTACAGGCTCTGTTCCGTACTTCGGGCTTTTAACAGATGAAGGGAGAAAAGCAACATGGCTTATTGAGGTAAAGACAACAAAGAAACCGGAAGCTCAGCTTCTGGGTTCTGCTATCGGTATGAAAGTGATGGAGGAGGTTCCGTATGTAGTGGGACTCGACAAATACTTTCTGTCCCTCAATGACGAAGCAAAGGCCTACCTCAAGGACTTCGGAGCAGCAACAGCTTCCAACGGAGCTGTCGGCCTCTATCACATTGAGAATCTGACGCCTGAGGCTGTAAGAATGAAGAGAGAGCTCCTCAAAGAAGGTTACAGGACATACGTCATCGACGACGCGGAGCTTGATAGGGTTGAGAAATCATATCCTGTAATCTGGAATGATAAAGACGCCAAGCCCAAGCTTGCATTTATAGGGTGTCCTCACCTCTCGAAGGAGCAGCTACACACATGGAGTAAGAAAATTGACTGCGAGCTCAAGAAAAACGGCCGCGATAAAGTTTATATCACGACTGTTATGACTGCCGCTCCTGCAGTCATGGATGCATTTAAAATAACGGAGGACGGAAAGAGAATTGAGAAGCAGGGAGTAATTCTCTCCCACATCTGTCCATTGATGTACATGAATAACCCCAAATGTGGAAGTATGCCGGTAATCACATGTTCAAACAAACTCAGAACCTATACTTCTTCCAGATTCTACAAAGAAGATGAGCTTTTAGTAATCATAACAGGAGGCAGCAAATGAAGAAGGTATTTAAAGGAAGACCTGTTGTAAAGGGGGAGGTTGAGGCAATTGCACTCGTTTCAAAAGGCGGCTTCAACACACTCGCTTCCTATCAGCACTCGTTGATGTTCGGAGACAAAAAAGGTAAGTGCTCGGACCAGAACAACCCAGACTTATATAATAAGCCTATGGCGGGAAGTGCATTGTGCCTGCCGCAGACAATTGGAAGTACAACAGGAGGGCTCGTCCTCTTCTGCGCGTCAAGCATGAAGCGTCAACCTGCGTGCCTCTTATTCAGTAAGCCCATCGACTCTCTCGCTGCAGCTGGGGCAATACTCTCCGATGTATGGACTGAAGAGAAGATGCCTACAGTCGATATGCTGGGTGAGGAGTTTTTGTCTTTCGTAGAGACAGGAGATAAAATCAAAGTGCACGAAGACGGCACGGTGGAAGTTGAAAGATAGAGAAATGAGGTGTTACAAAAGCATGATTTTGTGACACCCTCACATTTTTAATTTATTGTAATATAATCAAATAAAATCTAGAGGCATTACTCGATTTTTGACTTTTGTAACACCATCTCTTTTACTATATAGCCATTGCGACTTCGTATGCTCTCCATATTACGGAACGTAGGTTTCCTACCTTAAGGCAGTCTCCGACTAGATGAACGCCCTTTTCTGTCGTCAACGGGGATGGGATGTACCCAGCAGAAGATATGACAGAATCACACTCTATTTCAATTTTCTCTCCGTCCTTTCCGGTGCATACAATAGAGCCGTCCTTGACTTCAGTAAGCTTTGTCTCCAAATACACAGGAACGTTATTGAGAGCAAACCACTCTCTGAGATAGGAGCTGTTAGCCAGACACACTCCCTTCTGTTTGATAATGTCGTCAAGCATCTCAACTATTCGAGGCTGCTTCCCCATGAGAGCAAGCTCATATGCTATCTCGCATCCCGTGAGCCCTCCGCCGATGACAGCCACCTTTTCTCCCACAGGAGTGCCGGATAGAAATTCACATGCCTCGATGGTTTTATCGAATCCGGGGACATTTCTCAAGACACGTGGTTTGCTTCCCGTTGCAATGATGTATTCATCGGCATTAATGGAGGAAATATCTTTTACTTCATTTGAGAGATGTACCTCAATTCCATTCTTTTCTATTTCTCTTCTATACCATTTGAGCAAGTCCCTCAGTTTTCCCTTATAAGACTCTGCAGATGCTGCTACAAATGTACCTCCGAGATGGTCTTCTTTCTCGTAGATTACAGGATTGTGGCCCCTCTTCTTAAGTACAAGTGCACTCTCCATTCCACCGATTCCACCACCGATGACGGCAACGGTCTTAGGTTTATTTGTCTTTATAATCCTATGCTTCTTCCATTGCATTGTTTCGGCATTAACTGCACAGCGCGCCAAATGCAGTGAGTCGCTTAAATCCTGATCATTCGGAACACCCTTATAATGACACATATTGAAGCATCCGTTGTGACAGAGGATACACGGCCTTATATCTTCCTCCCTGCCCTCCATCATCTTGGTAACCCATTCCTGGTCGCTTAAGAAAGAGCGTGCGAATCCTGCTCCGTCAAGGCGTCCCTCTCTGATTGATTCTGCTGCTACCACAGGGTCAAGCCTACCCGCTGCAATTACCGGAATATTAACAAACTCTTTTATGTGCTCCACATCCTTGAGGTTACAGTTTTCAGGCATATAAATTGGAGGATGTGCCCAATACCATGCGTCATATGTACCGTTGTCACAGTTGAGTGCATCGTATCCCGCCTCCTCAAGGTATTTTGCAGCCCTCTCACTTTCTGCCATATCTCTTCCGACTTCTGTGTACTCCTCACCCGGAAGCGCACCTTCTCTGAAGCCTTTTGTCTTACTGACTACACTGTATCTGAGAGATACAGGAAAATCATTGCCGCACGCTTTCTTTATAGCTTTGACTATCTCTACGGCAAAACGGTACCTGTTTTCAAAGCTTCCGCCGTACTCGTCTGTTCTCTTATTCACATAGCCGAGTGTAAACTGATCGAGAAGGTATCCTTCGTGGACGGCATGAACTTCGACGCCGTCAACACCAGCTTCTTTGAGTAGCCTCGAGCTCTCTGCAAAGGAATGGATCATGTACTCGATTTCCTTCTTCGTCATCTCACGCGATGGAACTTTATCTGACCAGCGGTTGGGGGACGCTGATGCAGATGCTGTGATTTTATCGAGATTCATGATTGGCTTACTCAATACATTTAAAACGGGGTTTGTATAGAGCGTCTCCATCATCCCAGAGACTGTGAAAGACCTGCCGAACCCTGCTGTCAACTGGACAAAGAGTTTAGCACCTGTCTTATGAAACTCCGGCATCCAAGAAGCAAGTTTTTTATACATACCTTTATTCTTATGGAGCCACTGCCCGAACATCGGGTTATATACAGGCTGGCACCCGGGAAGTACAAGACCACAATTATTGGATGCGACACGCATGATAAATTCTGCGCCGTCCTTATCAAAATGGTTCTTCTCCATCCAGCCGAAGAGGTCGGTTCCTCCCATACTTGTCAAAACTATTCTGTTCTTTATCTCACAAGACCCTATTCTCCAGGGTGTGAACAATGCATCAAGCCTCTTGTCCATAACTGCTCCTTTCTCAATAGAACAAGTGTAAACCAACTATTCAGCACTGTGTGTAATTATTCTTACTTTATTTGTCCAAGAAAATGAATTTGAAGAAAAGACACTTGATAAGAGATTTTAATTCCCCGCAGCGACATAGAAATGGGGCACCACAACTCAGCGACACCCCTCAGTCTTATTTCTCGCTCTCGAGAAGGGCTAGAATGAACGGCCCCACTCCCTTGAAGTCGTCTGTTGCTATCTTTTCCTGGATGTAGTACTTGAATGAACCGTCACGATACGGATTACCGCCGAGCCCCGCAACAGAACATATGCCACCCAGATGATATTCATCCCCATCCTTTGTAAGGTATATCTTCTCGATTCCCTCGATTGCCTTCCTGCCGTATTCGGTGTAGACGCTGTCGAGGTATCCTTTTCTGACACCCTTGTAGAAAGCATATGCAAACATGCTTGTTGCACTTGTTTCAAGATAATTACCTTCCTTATTCGGTAAATCCGGTACTTGATACCACATTCCACTCTTATCCTGGAAAGGAAGAACAGAAGAAGAGAGCGCCTTTACAATGTTTATAAGGTCTAAGCGTCTTTCGTTATCCTCTTCAACAAAGTCCAACACGTCGATTACAGCCATTAAATACCAGCCGATGGAACGTGACCAGAAGTGTGGACTGCAACCAGTTATTTCGTTACTCCAGCGCTGACCGCGTGACTCATCAAATGCATGATACAAAAGCCCCGTCTTTTCATCCTTGAGAACGCTGTATGTTGTTACGAGCTGGCTGATAACATCCTCCACCTCATCCTTATTTTTATATCTTGTGCCGTATTCAGCGTTGAACGGGCCTTCCATATAGAGGCCGTCCAGCCAAATCTGCCAGGGGTAAATCTCTTTGTGCCAGTAAACACCGTTAAGGCACCTGGGCTGAGTTTCAAGCTGCTCGCGGAGTATATCCTGCGCTTTTCTGAATCTTTCCTCTTTGGTCTTGTCATAGAGAATGAAGAGAGCACGTCCTGCATTAATCTGATCGAGATTATATTCTCCCTTACGGTAAGTCTTTATTGTGCCGTCTTCTTCAATCATCGGGTCATATAGTGAATAGACCCAGTCAACAATTGATTTATCTTTGTATTCTTCTGCAACGAGGAGAGATGCAAAAAGCACAAGCCCATGCTCATAGTGCCATTTCATCATCCCGCTGTGATATCTTTTCTCTACACTTCTGACTATTTCTTCTGATAGATGTGTCATCCTTTTTTCCTCCAGAGTACAGAGTAAGTATCACAAGGGACGCCCACATTTTGCTTACGAGCCTTTGCATTATTCAGACTATCGGGTACGGATGTTTCCAGGTGGGAATCCCTTCACCTTCCTAAATACACGGCAGAAATATGCCTGATCCTGGAACCCGGTAAGGGAAGCTATCTCACTTATCGAACTTCCCGTCTCCAATAAAAGTCGGGACGCTATCTGAATGCGATACCTATTGAGGTAATCCCACGGGCTTATGCCGATTTCCTTGCGGAAAATCCTTGTAAGATAGTCCTCACTGATATTCACCGAGCCTGCTATCTGCCAGCGGGAGATTGAATAGGTTGCGTTGTCATTGAGGTAGCATATAGCTTTCTTAACGAGTATCGATGTAAGAGGAGGAAGAAGTTCCTCGCCTCCGAAGACTGCAACTATCCTGTTGATGAAACCTTCAGCCTCGGTAATTGATGTATTACATATGAGCACGTTGGGAGTGGAGCTCAAAGCATCAATATCATCGGCATCGAAGCGGTCCTTGACAATGAGAAAAGGAGTCTTGGAGAAATTCCTGTCCTTTCTCAGTGTCTCTATCTTATCCATATCGACAGAGTAGAAGACAAAGAGAGGAGAAGGATTACGGGAATCTATCTCATCGAGTGACCTAACTTCCTTCACAGGTGCAAACTCTGAAAGTATTGAAAGGCTTTCCATGAACGGCCCGAATGAATATATACATCCCTTGCCGTCAGTTGGAATTGCCCCCTCGACTGCTGCGGCAACTGAAAGATGTTCTTCCTCCAGACCGAAACAAATGAAAGGCATTCTCCGCGCTTCCTTGTGATTACGAAGTAGATTGATTGCAATCCCGCTCTGCCTGCTGCGCTTTGATGCATCCCACGCAATAGAGGAGTATGATGAGATATTGTTTATCTGGGCAACAACGTCTTCATAGCTGATTGCACTCACCTTTCCCTCAATCGGGAGATTATCACTCTTTCCATCCTCTGATATGAAAATAACTCCTCCATCTCCACTTTCAACTTCCCCTTCTCCGGAAAGAGAAGGATAAGAAAGGTAAACATCCAGCGAATTCTGAGAGAAGTTGAATGATGCACGCTGCAGAAAAAGGAGCTTCTCCACATATTGCATTGTCGCTGAAATTTCAAATGGATGACTCAAGGTTGTACTGTGGAAGCTGAGAACTACACGCTGAGCATCAAGAGTGACAGTCAGTGTTATATTATTGCCGTAATATGTAACAAGACACGATGCAATCTCCTCAAGTGTACTCTTATCGAAAACAACAGAGGGCAGAGTAGAAGGAGAAGAGACGTCAATACCCTTATTCTTCATCACACTCAATATATCGGAGAGTGGAATATATGTTGTTTCAAGTGCCACACCGTCGCGCTCGACTGCGCTGAGCTCCAGAATATGCTCAGTCTTCAAAATCTTTGACAACAATTCATCATTGTCATGGCTCTTTTTCTCACTCAGTACCTTCTTAAGGCGGTCAAGAGGCTCCTTGAGCTCTTCCTTTATGTGGGAGTAGAACTCATTGGACTCCTTCTCGGCTTCCTCAGCCTTCTGGCTCTTCTCGCATGCAAGCGTGTAGAGATCTATGGCCTGAAGAGAAGATGAAAGGTCGATTCTTACATTCTCAATCATGCTTGCAGGGCAGTCACGGTTTTTGATAATTACGTAACCGTCAACGTTATTGTCGTAGTATAACGGTTCGACTACAAAGAGACCGCGCTGGATTTCATAACTAATCTCTTCTGGAAAGAGAAGTGAATCTGAGAATTCAACGCCGGGAGAAAAGAGCCTGTCTTTTGAAAAACCACACTCAAGTCTGGCCTTTCCATCCTCTGTATATTTAAAGAGGAAAGCCTTGTCGATTCCCATCGTCGGGCAATATGACTTCATGGCCTCTCCAAGCTCGGAAAATGAATGAGTTCTTAAAAGTGCATTCGTAAAAAGATTATGAGCGTTATTTATCTCCCGGTGGCGGTAACTTCTCGTCGCACTCACCTTTACCGACGTCTCCATCATAATCTCATGCAATAAATCCAATTCATCGACTTCGAGTTCGCGCTCGGGAAAGAGCTTACGGCAGAGTTTAAGAGCCGAGAAGAAGAACTTCATGGTGCCGCCGTGATTCATATAGCGCCAGCAAAGCTCTTCATACTTACGTCTGTTACTTTTGTCGACCTTACCGCCGGCGGGGAAAATAGAACGCGCAATATTTAAAAATACCGCAGCACTCTCTCCTCGCCCCAGCCTCATATTCACCCACTTTTCGTAGTCGGCAAAGCTCTTGATATCCACCGTCATGCTATCGTTGCCGAATGACTCCATACAACCGCATGAGCGGCGGTATATTGCAACAGTTGGAAGAGAAATGGATGGGTAGAAACCCTCCGGTTTACTCTCCATATCTCTAATTGTCCTGAAGCTCTGTTCGACCATCTCCTTAACAGGAAGACGGACAGTCGTAAGCTCTGTTGTAGACAAAAAAGCTTCCGGGGAGTCATTGAAGCCGGCAAGTGCAACATCATCGGGAATGAAGTATCCCCTTTCCTCAAGATAACGGCTTGCAAGGAAAGCCATAAGATCGGAGGAGGAAATTACGGCATCGAAATCTCTCTTCGGCAGCTTATGATTCTTCTCGACTATCTCTCTTATAGCCTCTTCCCCGTCGCCCCAGGCATAATGGGAAGAGACAAGTTCCTCGTCATATGGAATATGGAAATCTCTCAAACAGTCACGATAAGCTTCAAACCTGGACTGGGCCGAGTCATGATTCTTCGGTCCCTTGAGAAAAACAATCCTCTTATAATGGTGTTGTGTGATGAAATGCTCCACCATCCTATAGACACCTGTGTATGCATCGTAGGAAATTGAAGGCACGTCATCAACGTTTATGCCCAGCGACACGACAGGGATTTTCGAGCTGAGTTCTTTTGTCCACTCACCCACTTCATCCCAAGTCACCTCTCCGGCAAGGGTACTTCCCCAGACTACAGCGCCGTCAAGGTTAAGACTATCGGCATAGCGGAAGATTGTGTTTCTTAGATGTTCATCCGCTTTTTTGTAGTTCATTCTTCCTCCCGGAAAAACAAATACAGTATGGTCTGTGTAGAGACGGGACTCTTCATTTATAGCTTCCCATAGTCTGAGTCCTGTTCCCTGATGCAGATTTGCGCCGAGATATCCTGTTCGTTTTGCCATGCGTCTCTTCCCTCTTATGTCAAATTGTACTCGCTAAAACCACCCTTTGACAAAAGAAAAAGTCGTATATTTCACAAAAAAAATCAGCTATGACATAACTATTATCTGCTGATTATCGGAATTTAACAAAAATCTATCGTTAATGTATTTTAGCTGACAATATTCTATTCTTAGTAATTACGCTCATTTGGAGGACAGTATATGAAAGAATTCATGGATAAAGATTTCCTTCTGGAAACTGAGACAGCAAAAACGCTCTTCCACAAATATGCAGAAGATGCTCCTATTTTCGACTACCATTGTCACCTTATACCACAGCAGATTGCAGATAACGCACGTTTCACGACAATCACAGATGCATGGCTGGGTGGAGATCACTATAAGTGGAGACAGATGAGAACATGCGGCTTTGATGAAAATCTCATCACAGGCAACGCTGATCCATATGATAAGTTCCTTGCATGGGCTGAAACAATGGAAAACCTTATTGGGAACCCTCTCTATCACTGGACACACCTCGAGCTTCAGCGCTACTTCGGAATCAAAGATGTATTGAATAGAAAGAATGCTGAGAAAATCTACAAGCAAACAAACGAAAAACTTGCCTCCGACCCTGATCTTTCTGTCTGGGGAATCATGAAGAAGTTCAACGTCTATGCTGTAGGTACAACTGATGACCCAGCTGATTCACTCGAGTGGCATATAAAAATCAAGAAGGACGGCAGATGTCCGGCAAAGGTAATCCCGTCATACAGGCCTGACAAGGCATTGAATATCGACAAAAAAGATTTTGCCGATTATATCAAGAAGCTCGCAGATGTTGCTGAAATGGAGATTAAGAGCGTCGACGATGTTATTGCGGCTCTCGAGAAGAGACTGGATTTCTTTGTCGAACTTGGTTGTAAGGCATCCGACCATGCCCTCATGACATGCCCGCACACATTCTGGAGTAAGGATAAGGTCAATGCTGTCTTTACTTCCGCACTCGAAGGAAAAGAGATGGAGAAAGAAGAGGCTGACGCTTACCGCACATATGTTCTTACAGCTCTTGCTAAACTATACAATAAAAAGAATATCGCAATGCAGCTCCACTTCGCTTCAATCAGAGACAACAACAGGATTATGTTCAACAAGCTGGGGCCCGACACAGGATACGATGCATCCTACGACGAAACACTCGCTTACGGAGTCAGTGCATTCCTGGGCAATCTCTCAGAGACGGATGAAGTACCTAAGACAATCCTCTACACCCTCAACCCGAAAGACTACTACCCTCTCGGAACACTTATGGGATGCTATCAGGGCGGTGGAAGAAAGGGAAAGATTCAGCTCGGCTCAGGATGGTGGTTCTGTGATCACAGGGATGGAATGGAGGAGCAGATGAAAACTCTGGCTAACCTGGGCTCACTTCCTGCATTCATCGGTATGCTTACCGACTCACGCTCATTCCTTTCCTACTCAAGGCACGAATACTTCCGCCGTATTATGTGTAACCTCATCGGGAATTGGGTTGAAAACGGAGAGGTTCCATACGACGAAGAGAACCTGGGCCGCATAGTCAGAGCTATTTCCTTCGATAACGCAAAGAACTACTTCGAAGGTTAATCATTATAATATATACGGACTTACGGTCTGCCTTATGGTGGAC
>CAVFNE010000055.1:10202-11645 GCA_963623755.1 Muribaculaceae bacterium
GCCTCACGGTGGACCGTATTTTTTTTACAACTTTGATAAAATTAAATTTCCAGACTATTTTATTACGGATACCGAAGAGTTTTAAGAAAAACTGAATGTAAACATAAATTTTCCAAAAATAAGTCAGTAAAAATTTTTGTTGACAGCTCATTATCACGATAATATTCTTAATCTGTATACGGATTTTCACTATTGAGACTCATATCCTCGAGTGAAAGTTAATAAGGAGAAAGGTATGGAAAAATTATTCAAGTTAAAGGAGCACAAGACTGACGTCAAGACTGAAATCATGGCCGGTATTACAACGTTCATGACAATGGTTTACATTCTTGCTGTCAACCCCGGCATCCTCTCTGCATGTGGCATGGAATTCTCACGTGTTTTCTCAGCTACAGCAATCTCATCAGCAATTGCATGTCTGGTAATGAGCTTAGTTGCTAATCTGCCGTTCGCACTTTCGGCAGGAATGGGTATCAACGCATTCTTCGCTTACACAGTATGTATCGGAATGGGATACAGCTGGCAGTTTGCTCTCACAGCAGTATTCTTAGAAGGTATCATCTTCATCCTTCTCACACTCTGCAACCTCAGAGAAGCTATCGTCAACAGTATTCCTGAGAACCTCAAGAAGGCAATCGGAGCAGCAATCGGTCTCTTCATCGCTTTCATCGGTCTCCAGAATGCAGGTATCGTAATCGTCGACCAGAGCACAATCTGTGCACTCAACCCGGCTTGGATTACATCCCCGGCATGTATCCTCACAGTTATCGGGCTCATCCTTACAGGTATTCTCGTTGCCAGAGGAGTCAAGGGCGCTCTCTTAATCGGTATCGTAGTAACAACTATCATCGGTATTCCTTTCGGCGTTACAAACTATGCAGGCGGCTCATATCTCCCGGCAGCTCCATACTTCTTCAACTTCGAGTTCGGAACAATCTTCCAGAGTGGAAAGACAGTTTTCGACTTCATCATTGTCATGTTCACTTTCCTCTTTGTCGATATGTTCGATACAGTCGGAACACTCATCGGTTGTGCCGGTAAGTCAGGGATGGTCCGTGAAGACGGAACAATTCCAAACTGTAAGCAAGCTCTCCTTGCTGACGCAGTTGGAACAACAGCAGGTGCTATCTTCGGAACATCTACAATCACAACATTCGTAGAAAGCGCATCCGGTATTGCAGAAGGCGGAAGAACAGGTCTCACATCTCTTACAGTTGCTGTTCTCTTCATTCTCTCACTCTTCCTTGAGCCACTCTTCGGATCTATTCCAAGTGCAGCAACAGCTCCGGCTCTCATCATCGTCGGTGTCATGATGATTACTCCTGTCAAGACAATCGACTTCGAAGATTTCACAGAAGGCATCCCGGCATTTATGTGTATCCTCATGATGGTTGTTACATACTCCATCAGTAACGGTATCATGTTCGGCGTTCTCTTCTATGT
>CAVFNE010000056.1:0-6174 GCA_963623755.1 Muribaculaceae bacterium
GATCAAGCTCGGCGATAACCCCACGACATTAATCAAGTTCGGTGAGATAAGCTTCAGTGCAGAGAACATCACATCAACAAGTAGGTTTACTCTCTCTGTAACCGACACTAAGGGTACAGTAACAGTGCCTCAGAGCTATACGAAGGAAGCTGAAGGTGAAAATGAGGAAAATACAACAGTCTCCAACCCGACTATTCCAAGTGAGGGCAAAAAAGTCACATTCGGTGGCCTGACATATACTCTTTCCGAGGGCGGTGTAATAACAGGCGACCACCAAATGGAATTTGTCCTGACCCAGATTTTGAAGAATAAAGATAGCAATAATAAAACAGCAAATACAACAATCAAAGCAGCTCTTTATACGTTGAACTTCAAAGTGAATCCCGGAACTACAACTACTATCAGCGGAACACTTTTGAAGAATGACCAGACTGGAGAAATCGTGATCAACAGTGTCCAGGACCTTGAGCCGTTGACACTCTATAAAACTATTCCGGTTGATAACATAAGCGTAGAAGAGGATAGCGGTACAGCCAAGGTCAGTGAAGTGACGACGATTACTATCGGCAATATGACAGTCACCCTGCCGCAGGGTACAGTTATCGCAGCATCTTCAAGCTCTGTTGCTGAGGATAAGAACGAGTCTACAGATGGGAATAAGAAGGGTACAGCAGACGGAACCTTCGGTTTCCAGAAGAAGGAAAACTCCTCTATAGTAGTTGAAGAAGGCGCGGAGGTAGTTTCATATGAATTAACACTTCCTGTTTATACTGGAACTGACAGTTCAAAGAATGAAAAACTCGTAACCGTTTCCAATTTCATCGGTAAGAATCTTTCGGTAACGGAAGTCAAGCATGCAAAGAAAACGATTACAAAACTTGATGCGGCTACAGATAGCCCCACAGCGGAAAGCTGGTATTATGACGCAGAGAGTGGCTATCTGACTCTTTATATCTATCACGCATCGGAATTCAACATCATAACGAAGAAAGTTGCAGCTAGAATAGGGAGTACCGACTATTTCAAATTTGAAGAAGCGCTCGCTAAAGCAAAAGCTAATGACACAATAGAGTTGGCTGACGATGTAACAATTGACACAGCAATCAAGTTCGATAAGACTCTCACAATCGACCTAAAGGGAAAAACTCTTAACTTTGCAGTCACAACATCAGATGAAACTAAGAATTTAGGTGCGTTTGAGCTTAAAGATGCTGCTTCAGCATACACTGTTACTGTCAAGAACGGTTCCATCAAGGGAACAAGTACAGGTGAGAAGACAAATACTTTTACTATCCATAAAAATGCCGGCCTTGTTCTTGATAATGTAAACATGGACGTAACTTCTTTCAGGGGTGTTCAGATATATCAAAATTCGGATAGTGCAAAGTTGACAGTAAAAGACTCTACTATCAAGGTCAACGGTGCATATGCTGTCTCTACTGAAGCTACAGTCACAGCTTCAAAAGGCGTTGTTGTTTCTATAGAGAACAGTACTCTTGAGACACTCTCGAAGGATGACGACAATACTGCACTTCTATTTAATATCCCGGGTACTTGTACTATTAAAAAATCTACCCTGAGCGGTGCCAGACAGGGCGCTCTTCTCCGTGGCGGTACGATTACAATTGCGAACTCCACATTCAAGTCGACAGGAAGAAAGACTGGTTATAAAAATGGCGATTACGAGGGTTCTAATTGGAAAGACGGAAATGAAGTTCCTCTTGCTTCTCTTGTAATTGGTAACAGAAATGCCAGCTACGCTTATAGTACTACAGTATCATTCTCAGGCTCTAATACTCTTGAAACGGGTGAAAGTGCAGTCAGAAAGGGGCTTTATATCTATCAAGCTGATACCCAGACAGGCGAAGATGCCGCCTTGAGGAATGTAACAGTTTCCGGGACACTTCCGACAGGAGCAACATTCAATCATGATATGAACGGAGCAAGTGTTTATCTTACGTCAATGAATGATTATTATGTTGCCGGCCTAGATAATTTGCAGAATGCATTGAAGGCTACGGGTGTAAGTACAGTTTATCTTCTTGACGATGTCTTTCTAGAACAGAGTAAATCTGTTTTAATAAACAATTCCCTAAAGCTGGAAGGTAATGGCCATACAATTTCTGTTGATTGTCTTTATCATAAATCACCTGTACTTCAGATTGGATATGTTGGAGAAGAAGCAAACCAGAGGACTATAGTAATCGAGAATTTAAATGTCGAGAATACCGGCTCTGTAGTGTCAAATGATAAGAGATCAGCTAGGTTGATTAACATTTGGAATATAGGGCAGTCAAAAAGTACGGATTTTGATGAAGGATCATCTGTGACACTGAGAAATGTTAAAATAAAGATGGCGGATAATTATACGGGTCAAAGCTATTTCCGCGGAATATCGACGGATACCGTTCATGCTACCATTACATTGGATAACTGCTCAGTCTCGCTTCCTCACTATTATGCTGTTTGGATAGGGGCAGACTGTGAAAATTGCATTTTTAATATTGTGAATAACAGTGTAATAGAAGGATGGGCTACAATTTATAATCGGCTGTCTTCAAATTTTAATTTGAATGCAAAAGATAGTAGTTTTATATCTGTCAATCATCTTATAGACGGCGGAGATCCTAATTCATTTGCGAGTGTTATTGTTTCGGAAGAAGATTACAAAAATAACAAAATGACATTCACAGATTGTGTGCTCACTGCAACAAAGGACTATCCGGATGCTAACGTCACGCAGAAGATAGCAGATATCAGAAGTAATGGAAATAATGAGGTATCTTTCGTTAACTGTGAACTGACACCTGCTGCAGGTTCAAAGTATTTTATGGTGAACTGGGATCCAGCAAGTGGAGAAACATATTCTTCAACAGCAAACAAACTTTTGGTTGACGGCGTTGATATAACAAAAACCGGTGACGATAGGATTGAATGGAATCCGACTCTGTCTAGCAACTAATAAATACTTTAATTAACTTTCTACTTCTCCTTAGGAGAGGTAGGAAGTATCTGACAAGCTGGAGAGAGGTGTTATATGCCGAAAGGCGGGCACTCTTGTCATCAAGAAATAGGGAGAGAAGGACGGAGAGGGCACTCTGTCTCGCTCTCATGGATAGAGAGACATACTTAGTTCTGGATGCTCTTCATAGAGAAAAAATAAGGGAGAGAGATATGAAAAGAAAAGCTCTTTTAACGGCACTTGCGATATTAACAATAGTTTTCGCATTTGTATCATGTTCGGAAAGTGCAGCTCCTGAGGATAGAATCGGATATATTACATTCGAAGAAGACTCGAGAGCTATCGGCACTGTAGTTAAATACAGTGATGAAGTAGAAAATATGTATTGGTATTATTCAGCAGAAAAAGCTGATGATGGTTACACCACCGGTGATACCAAAGATAAGCTTATTGCTGTCGGTGGCACATCTCAGACGGGGCTATCCGGAAAAAAGCTCAATTCCACAGGATTTTCATACGGACTCTGGAATGTCGAGTTGAAGGGATATGATTCAACTGATGATGTAAATTCTGATGGCAAACAGGTGAATGAGCCTAAGTATACAGCCACGCTGAAGAATTTCCTTGTAAACAAGGGCAGCAACAGTGCTTCAGCAAAGATAGAGATAGCAGATGGTGCAACAACTGAAATCGAGTTCGGTGAAATCTACTTCTCCGTTGCTTCTGAGAGCACAAATATCAATGCTGATAGTGAGTTTACTCTTACAGTAACAGATTCAAACGCAAACGGAAGTGTTACGGTTCCTGATACAAATCCGACTATTACTGCTGATAATGTTACAAAGGTTGCATATAACGGTCTTGTATATGAGAAAGCAAGTGATGGCGCTGATATCACAGGCAATCATACTCTGAATTTTGTCCTTACGCAGAAGTTGAAGGCAACAGATAGCTCTGCCTCAAGTGTTGATATCAACATTGCGTTGTATACACTTACGTTTGAAGTCAGAAAGGGAACGACAACTACTATTTCCGGCTCTATGCTCAACTCCGACCAGACCGGCGATATTACAATCAACAACGTTCAGGACGTTGCTCCGTTAACGCTGAAGAAGGCTCTTCCTGTCAATAGTGTTACCTCTGACAGCAGTTATGCGACAGTAAGCTCTGAAACAACACTCACATTCGGAGACTTTGTGGTAATTTATCCGGAAGGTGCAAAGGTTTCAACAAGTACAGATGCTCTCTCATCCGATAAGACGACATCAGACACTACAATAGGTCTTGAGTATAAGGATGATAAAAAGCCTACTGGTTCTGATGAAGGCACAATTACAATAGAGGAATCTGATATAAGCGAGAGATATGAGCTGACACTCACAGCATCAAAAGAAAATGGCGGTGACAATCAGAATACAGCGCTCATAACAATAAAGAAGAACTTCGGTGCAAACCGCAACATTACTGCTGTATATCATGAGAGCACTCAACTCGATAAATACAGTGATCTCGCGGAATCTACTGATACAAATGGAAAATCGAAGACTACAACGGAAAGCTATGAATATGATTCAAATACTGGTGTAATGACCCTCCGTCTCTTCCATGCTTCCGACATCTATCTCATATCAAAGGAATTTGTTGCAAAAATTGGAGACAACTCTTATTACACTCTCAGCGAGGCAATCAATGCTGCTTCAGAGGGTGCTACAATAACAATTCTCCGCCCGATAACACTCAGCGAGGCTGTTACTGTCTCCAAGAGCGTCACACTCGATATGGCTGGAAACGTTATTACTCTAAAGGGCAGCGGTGCTATCACAGTAGGTGAAGATAAGGTTGTAACAGTTACCAACAGCGCATCCGACCAGACATCATTCATAACAGCAGAAGCAAAGATAGGATCTTCCTCAGAAGCAGACGGAAAGTACTACTATTCCTCGAAAGACGCATCAAAATGCGTTGTAGATGGCGACAATCTTTTACTTTTGAGAAATGTCGGCAATGTAACTGACAAATCAGAAACACTACACATTGAAGGAAACGGTATAACCCTAGACATGGGATCTAATGTTGTCTATGGTTCGCTTGATATTGGTAGTACAACTTCTTCTGATTCTAAAGTTGGTGTAATTATTAAAGGTAGTCGACCTGTACAATATAATGTTGACAGTAAACTTATTGAATATGAAGATGGCGGATTCACGAATTTTGCAGCAGTTATTATCTGGAAGCCATCTGTAACAATTGATGGTGGATTTTTTGCAAGTAATAATGCCACCTTATGGGTTCAGGTGCAGGGTGTCTATGATACTACTGGGAAACAAACGTATGAGTATATAGCAGATAATTTGACGACTTTAACCGTTGAAGATGGAACATTTGCTGCATTGGATTATGGTTCTTGTGTTGCTCAAATTATGGGTAAGACTGTTATAAATGGTGGATCCTTTACTGCTCAGGAAAACGGAGATGTTTTCTATATCGCGAGTGGCACAGATAAGAACATATCAAGAGTAATTGTAAATGACGGAGATTTTGATTCCGAGGGTTATCTGATTACTTTGGAAACAGAACCAAGTTCCTCAACAAATATCCGTGGCGAAATTGAAATTTATGGTGGAACTTTCAAGTACAATGGAGAATGCTTAGTCCGCTGGGTTGACGGATGTCCAGAAGGCTTGAAGGCAAAGGATTATGTAAAAATCTACGGTGGAACATTCTCTGCTGATCCAAGTGAATATGTAGCAGAAGGATATGCCTCAACCCAAAATAGTGAAGGCACATATACTGTTTCAAAGTGTACTGACCATACCTATGTCTGGGTTAACTCCGATGATTTGAAATCCAGCACTCAGGAATGCTCTAAGTGCCATACAAAGAATAATGCTCAGATAAGAGATGGTATCACAGTATATCCGGAGACTGCACAGGCCCTTATCAACTCTGTAAACGGTGGTAAGGTTTACTTTGCTGCCGGTACTTATGATGACTTGGAATTAACACACAGTAAACTTGTGTCGACAGCAGTAGTACATGACACGAATGCCGCTGTCAAGGATATCAACAGTATCACGGACACAGTTGCTTACAACTACTATAGAAATATAAAAGGCCTAGAGTTAATTGGAAGTGAAGATGTTGTAATTACTGGGAGTATCAAGTGTACTTCCGGTCATGTATCGGGAAGTGGTACTGACCCAGTTAGAAAT
>CAVFNE010000056.1:6184-11618 GCA_963623755.1 Muribaculaceae bacterium
GGTTTACTTTGCTGCTGGTACATACAAAGATTTGGAATTGACTCACAGTAAGCTTGTATCTACAGCAACTAAAGACAAATCAGATCCTTATTATTACTATAGAAATATTGAAAACCTTGAGCTTATCGGAGAAGAAGGTGTTGTAATTACTGGTAGTATCAAGTGTATTTCAGGTCATGCGTCTGGAAGTGGTACAAACCCGGTTACAGGTGACGAGATTTCCGATCATACAAATAGTTATTACGGATATATAATAATTGATGGCCTGACAATCAAAGGATTCACTTTTAACGGTGGAACAATTAATCTCACCTCATCTCTGAAGGATGCTACAACAACTAATGTGAATATTTCTGACTGCAAATTTGAGAGAACAGATAAGACCTTACAGGCAATAAAAATTGGATATGACTGTGAAAATATCAGCAATATAACTGTGTCAAATTGTGTTGTCACAGGTTATAACCAAGGTTTCTATGGCCAGAACATAAACAAACTTACCATTACAGGATGTACTGTTTCAGGGACGGGTCATAATGCTCTTGCAGTACAGAGTAGTAACGGAACATTCAAAGGTGAAATTACCATAACAGGAAACACAATCAGTGCAACAGGTGATAGGGCTATAAGGCTTGGAGATGGCTCAGGTGCTACTATAAAGATTGATAATAATACCTTCACGGGGACTGTTTATGACTCCGACAATCAGATTTTGGCATGCACCTCGCTTAGCGGTGATTCGTCACATAGCTTTTCTGGAAATACACTTGATGGAAAAACAATGATTTTAAGTGGCACTCCTACACAAGATGAGAAGCTTGTTTACGAAGGTAAAGAAATGGAGGATGGCAATGTGAAGAATTGCTGGGTAATCAGTTTGAATGCACTATGAGTTGTTAAACACTGATATAGTTTGTTCTTCCTTCTCAATGAGGGAGGAACTGAAGGAACGTGTCAGCGTCTTAAGCGGTGTTATCTGCCTTCCCCATAGGCAGTGCACATAGATTTTTTATTATTCCCACGCACCTTCCGGGCCCCATACCGGAGGGTGCACTTCTTTGTGAGGCTTGGTAGTTGTCGTTATCTTTATTGAGTTAGTTTTCGCTCTGTGCTAGACTTTTCTCATGTTGGAAATGAGGAGAATTATCGAGTATTCGTCGAGAGTGCATACGTATATGGTATCACTCTATATGTTCTTTGCTTTTCTATTTGTTCTATTCCTGTACTTTCCTGTAGAGGAGAATCTCGTGACATTCATTACGCGCGCGCAGATGATAATGGGGTGGACAATCTTTTTACTGGGTGTGTGGATTTTTCTCGCTTCCGTCGTATGCTCTATCTACTCGCGGGTGCTTGTTTTGTCGCCGGTAGTGAAGACAATAGTGAGATTTGCAGTTTATTTCATAATCTCCATTATTCTCGATACCCTGAATACTCTCATCACGGGAGGGTTCTCTTATGGAATGTAAGGCAATGTGCTATGCCCTGAGGGGGGCAGTTACTGTCGAGAGCGATAACAGCAATGAGATAATAGTTGCTGTGAGGATGATGTACGAAGAGCTTCTTTCTCTTAATAACATTACTGAGGATGAATTAGCTTATATCCACTTCTCGCAGACAAGAGACCTTGCCTCCATCAACAGCGCTTCTGCTTTGAGACGAAGCGGCTATGCGTCATCCGTTCCTCTATTCTGTACCCAGGAGGCTTATACTGAAGGTTATCTTGAAAAATGTATCCGCGTCCTTATTCTTGTTAATCACGCTGAAGTAACTCCTAAGAAAATGGTGTATCTGGGGCGTGCGTCTCAATTGAGGCCTGATTTGGGAGGAAGGAAATGACTTATAGTAATGCAGAAGAACTCAAAGATAAGAATATCTGGAAAGAAAGAAGCACTGTAGTTTTTATGTCGGACTTCGGGACAGTCGACGGGGCTGTCAGTGCTATGCATGGAGTTGCTGATGAAGTATGCCACTCTCTCCGACTCGAGGATTTGACGCACCTTATTCCGCAGTTCAATATATGGGAGGCGAGCTACCGTCTTATCCAGACTCTTCCATATTGGAAGAGCGGAACTGTCTTTGTTTCCGTTGTCGACCCAGGGGTTGGAAGTGAGAGAGAAAGTGTTGCTGTTTTAACTTCAAGCGGCCACATAATTGTCACTCCCGATAACGGCACACTCTCGCACGTTGCAAAGGGAATCGGGATACTTGAGCGCCGTCGCATAAGCGAGAGCACCAACAGACTCAAAAACAGCTTTAAATCCTACACATTCTTCGGGCGTGATGTTTATGCCTACACGGGAGCAAAACTGGCATCGGGGATTATCTCATTTGATGAAGTAGGACCCTTACTCGATAAGGACGTTGTCATGCTTGATATCAACGAACCCGTTGTAGGAGATGGGACAATCAGCGGGTCTGTAGATATCCTCGACACTCGTTATGGCTCGTTATGGAGTAACATAAGCGACACACTCTTCTCATCTGCCGGTTTTGAATACGGAGACGAAATATATGTGACAATAGAGTACCGCGACAGGGTTGTATACGGTAGGAGACTGAAGTTCTGCCATAACTTTACAGAAGTCGAGAAAGGCGAGGCCCTTATCTACATAAATTCCCTTCTTAACGTTGCTTTAGCCGTCAACCAGGGCTCATTCAGTGATGAGTACAGAATAGGGACGGGAGAAGGCTGGAAGATAAGTTTCACTAAATAAACGGGTTGTAGTACCTTCCTTTATTGACGAAGTTCAAAGCTATAGATATTAAAAGAGCGGCGACGGAGAGGATGATGCTGATCCAGTCGCCTTTTTTGAAGGGACGGGACGAGTACCATGTTCTCTTCTTTCCCTTACCGAATCCCCTGAGCTCCATTGCATTCGATATCACCTCAATTCTGTCCATACTTGAGATTATGAGAGGAAAGAGCATCTGTGCGGCATTCGTGAGTCTTTTTATCAGCCTCTCTTTCTTCTGGGCCATCTCTAAGCCTCTTGCCTGCTGGGAGAGTGATATCTCCTGGTATTCGTTCTGGATATCTGGAATGTACCTGAGAGCAAGAGAAACTGAATATGCTATCTTATAGCTGAGTCCTATCCTGTTGAGTGATGAGGCAAATTCACTCGGGTCGGTGGTGGACACGAAAATCATTACAAGTGGTATTGTTGCAAGGTACTTCAAAACTACATTGAGGTGATAAAAAAGCTGCTCACCTGTTATTGTATAACGCCCCCAGATAGAGAGAAGTACATGTCTTGTTCCGTAGATGGTAACCCCGTGTTCTGGAGAGAAGAGGTAGATTAAAAGGTTATTGAGAATCATGAAGACTAAGGTGAAGAGAAAGAGGACTTTCAATTCTCTCAGTCTTATTTTCGATAGTGCAAAAAGCACGAAAGAAAAGACTGCGAGGAGAAGAAGAAATCTTGTGTCGAATGTCGTCATCGCGGCAAAGGACAGGAGTATCAACGCGCCGAGCTTAGTCGCACCGCTGAGGCGGTGGATAGGAGAGTCCTTTTCAATGTAATTAAAGAGATTGTTCACGTCTTACCTCCCTGTCGTATTCGATGAACCGCCTTATAAATTCCGTGTCGTCGAGATTGCACATTGCGGCGAGTTCCGAGAGGCTCGTCTTCTTGAGGGACGCTCGGTCAGTGACGCTCCAGTCGGTGAGAACCTTCTCGGGGGTGCTGTCCTCAATCATAATGCCGTCAGTAAAAACTATCGAGCGCGTGCAGTACTCGAGCATGAGATGCATGTCGTGGGTGATTAGAATAATTGTGACACCCATTCTATTGAGAGAGGAAAGAAATTCCATAATATCTGTGTAGTGCCTAAAGTCCTGTCCGGCAGTGGGTTCGTCGAGGATGAGAATTCCTGGGTTCATAGAGATAATGGAGGCAATTGTAACTCTTTTCTTCTGCCCGTAGGAGAGTGCGCTCACGGGCCAGTTACGATAGCTGTAGAGGCCGCATACCTTAAGAGCATCGTTTACACTTTGCTCTATTTCCTCCTCGCTCTTCTTTCCGTCCATTACAAGACCAAGCGCCACCTCATCCTTAATCATGGGCTTTGTAATCATCTGGTTCGGGTTCTGCATTACGTATCCTATGTGGGATGCAATTTCCTTGATAGAGAGTGTATTGAGGTCTATCCCGTTAAGCTTTATCGAGCCTTTATCGGGTCTCATAAAGCCGCAGAGTAATTTACTCAACGTGCTCTTACCGGCTCCGTTTTTACCGCATATTGAAACCATCTCGCCTTTTTTCAGAGAGAAAGAAACGCCCTCAAGTGCTTTGTGGCCTCCTGGGTATGTGTAGGAGAGATCCTTTACTTCAAGGATAGTCTCTCCTTCCTCTTTTTCCCTTTTCCCGGGGATGCTCCTGAACCATTTTTGTACTTTTTCTTTGTCGTCCGGAGAGAGAAGGAGAGTGTCTATTCTACCCGGCTTTTTGTCTTCTTTTATAATAACTCCGCTGTACTTGAGTGCTGTGACATACAAGGGCTCTCTTATTCCCGTTTCTTTCAAGAGGTCTGTCGACAAAAGCTCGTCGGGAGTTTTATTCGCCTTTATCCGTCCTTCCTCCATCAATATTACTCTATCGACACTTCTGTAGAGCACATCCTCGATTCTGTGCTCGATGATAACAATTGTAGCACCCGTTGTTTTATGGAGTTCGTCAATGAGCTCTATCGTCATCTTTCCGCTCTTTGGGTCGAGGTTTGCCAGCGGCTCGTCAAAGAGGAAGATCTTCACCTTGTCGACAAGTACTCCTGCAAGCGACACTCTCTGCTTTTGCCCGCCCGATAATGACTGCGGGGAGTGTGAGAGAAATGCTGCCATCCCGACTTTTTCTGCAGCCTTGAGGACTTCCTCCTTCATTCTAGAGAGAGGTGTCTCCTCATTTTCAAGTGCAAATGCGATATCTTCTCCGACTGTGAGGCCTATAAACTGTCCGTCCTGGTCCTGAAGGACGGTTCCTGTTATTTTACTCAGCTTGAATATATCATAGAGTGTGTAGCTTTTACCCTCGATTATTATGTCGCCTTCACTTTCTCCCGGGTAGGACGCTGGAATAAGGCCGTTAAGTGTATTGGAGAGCGTTGACTTGCCACAGCCTGACGGTCCGCATACAAGAACCTTCTCGCCTTCATTTACTCTAAGGTTTATGTTGTATAGTGTTTTCTCGGCCTGCGCCTTGTATTTAAATGAAAAGTCTTTAAATTCGATAATCGGTGACGACACTTCTTTACCTCTATGGGGAGTATAACATTAATGCAAAGAAAATGCTTCCCACCCCGGGAAGCATTGGAAACAATCAGTCCTCTTTCCTGAGGCTGCCGGCTCTCGGCTTTGTCTTCGAGTATGCTACACAGAGTAGTGTTCCGACGATTGCTGTTGTTACTATGTTAGCAACACCACCAACCAGCCCCTGCA
>CAVFNE010000057.1:0-7076 GCA_963623755.1 Muribaculaceae bacterium
AGTGTATAATACATAGGAATAATATACAACTGAGGCGTAAAAACGGCAAGAGTGAAGCTGACAGAGCTGCTGAGAAAGTGTAGTTGGTGAAGCTAGTGAAGCTTGAGTGAAAGAAAGAGTAGCTGGAGTGAGAGAAAGGCGGGGAGTACGATTAACGATATTAACGATAATAAAACGACTAAGCAGGATAAAAGACCACTAAGATATCTGATTATAGCTGTGGTGGTTTTGGCCATGCTATTTAGGATTGCCATGAGGGTAGACGAAATATATGGGATAACGACTATGGTCCGAAATGTTGCATTGGCTACATCAGCCACATCAGCCACATCAGCGGCTGTTGAAAAGCCGAAAGCAATGGATAGAGCTGTTTTTGCCTGGGAGGGCGTGGATAGAAAAGGGTTGAAGGTGTTGGAGGAGCATGATATTAACACGGTTCTGCTGGATTACAACCACAGCAAGGACATCAAGAAGCTCAGGTCTTATAACACGCTTATTCTGGCTGGAGACTATCTATTCTCCTGCAGAAATAAATGCACTCCCCACTTATCTCTTGATACTCCAAATAAATCTGGAAGAGAAATGGAAGGTAAAGCTGGATAATTTTCCGTCTTTTTCCGTGCTTTTTCCGTAGCTCATTTTACCTCCCTACTATCGTTGATATCATAGATGATGACATTTTCCTCGCGGTTGTACTCCCCGTAGATGCGTACCCCTTTGGGGTATTTTTTTATGTCGATAATCTCACCTAGGTCGGAAATCCGTTCCTTGTTAGCCCAACGCACAAGTATCTGTTTCCCGGGCTTGGGTTCTGTGTAGAAAGGAAAGGCAAGAGCTTCCTTATTACATGGCTGTATGGCATATTTTCCTTTTTGTGGGTCGATGAATGCGTGCACGTATTTCGGCCGCCCAAGTAAATCAATACTTGATTTTGAGAAGGTGATTGTGTTGGTGCGTAGTGTTAAAAAAGGTCTTTCCTTTGTTTCTCCGCACATATTAAATCCATCCAGAACGCTCATTGTGACCTCCATTCAGTAGTATAATTATAGCATATTATGATTCTTTGGAAAATGATAAAAAGTAGAAAGAAATGAAAGAAATGTGATTTTAAAAATCATATAAAATGATTGACATAATATTTACTTAGGCATAATAATTGCAGTCATGTGAGGTGTTAATCAAATATGACATTGGGAATGTATTTAAATTTGCACAGGTATTATGACAATCTATATGATGAGCTGAATCAATTTAAATCAAAGAATGACGAGGAGAAGCTCTTATATCTGGGGCTATATGAGATAAAACGTCTTGTTCTCCCGAGCCTGGGGGATACGGAAGTTTCTTCTCTTAAAGCCTTGGACTTTCTGAAGATTTATAACCGCATGCGGAGATCCAATTACTCCGAGGAGAGCGTCAGGAGACTGCACACTGTATTATCGGATTTGTTTACGGAGATGGAGGAAGACGCTGTTATTTCTGATAATCCTCTCAGATATCTTCATGTAGATGAACTTAGAACGCTTCCTGACTTCTTCCTGTCGCCCTCAGAAGTTAGGGCAACGCTTGATAAGCTTTCCTTGTCCTCCAATTACAACCTCTACCGTTTTGCATTGTACAGCGGCTTGAGGTTGAACATTGAGCTTGCCCTCTCTTTGGGAAATATCGACTGGGAGACGGGGCTCTTGACAACAGAGCGTCTTATCTCCGTCAACACCAAGACAAATCTATTCGAGCTGAAGAAGAACATCGCAGAATGGAGCATGAGGAAGTTCTATCTAAGCCACAAGGCTCTTTCGGTCATCAGTGATGAGATGAAGAGAAGAAAAGAAAAGGAGAGCGTGGAGAATAAGAATGATTTAATCTTCTATAACGATAACGGCGCTTTCATAACTCCCGTCAACATAAAGAACGAGTGCATGCGCATATGTGGAGATAAAAACGTATACCGACTCTATAAACAGTTTGAAATAGGCTCCTATGAAGATTTGAAGGGAGGAAACAGAGATGAGTAAAGAGTCCCGGAGTGATGAAAGAAATACGTACGAGAGCGGCAGAGGCTTTTGTCAGGAAAAGGTAAGAGTTGGAGATTTTACGCATTACGATGATAAAGAGCTTATGTCTTTAGTCAGGGCGCTGGAGGAAGAGATTCTTGGAGATGTGCTTTTGATGTGTCTTTACACCTCTATGGAAATATCTGAGACTCTGGCGGTTACAACAGACTCTATAGACTTTGAAAGGAAAACCATAACCGTGCGGTTGATAAATATGGAGAAGTATGAACACACAGCTGTGAAGCTCAGGCGCTGGGACAAAATCTATCCTTTGACAGAAGACGCCTCAGCTATCATCAAAAAGCGCATCGAGCAGCATAGTCTCAAGGCTGACGATGATACATACAGGGCCAATAATCCGTACTCCTTCATTTTTGTTGATAAAGATGGGAAAACTCCTGAAATGAGTGAGATAGAGGCCCTCAGGTATTCCGTGCCGAAGAAGTCAGGAGTAAGGGATGTCACTTCACGGCGCCTTATAAGGCACTTCAAGTATGTACATCAATCGGATTTCTATCCCGCAGTATGAGAAAATGGAGAGCAGGAATGGAAATACAATATACATCAAATACTCCTTTACTCACTTATTACGAATACTGGAAAAAGAGCCCTGACGGCATTGTTTATGGAAGAAATAAAAACCCCTTCCCATCAAAAACATTGCACTCCTCGATTTTTTCAAAGTCTATCGGTGAAATATCAAGAGAAGATATAGAAGCTTATCTGAAAACCGAATTCAATAACGGGCTTTCGCTGGGCTCTGTCAGGAGATATCAGAACTTTTTCAACCGTATATTCCGTAAGGCGGTAGTAGACGGCGCTCTCGTGAAAAATCCATGTGAGAGTTTAAGGTGCCTTCAACCGCCTCCACCTGAGCATAGAGTTTTCAGCCACCAGGAGATGGAAGCTCTTATGAAATACCTCAAATATCGCCATGAGGGGAACCTTTTTCTTCTCATAAGATACACCGGTATATATAATATGGAAGCACGTGAGCTGAAATGGATGGATGTGGATTTTAAGAAGAAAGAACTCCATATCCGGAAACCCAACGTGGCTGATATCTTCTCAGAGTTTGAGAAATATAAAAAGTGCAGAGTACTCCGTGGCTCTGAGCGTGTAATTCCCCTCTCTCGAGAGGCCCTCGAAGTATTGGAGGACGAAAAAGAATGGCAGAAGAAAAGACTCAGTGCGCTTTCTGGTCTTTCTTCTCCTATAGAGAATGCGGACGACTATGTGAATTTACCGATTTTTACCGATAACTATGGTAAGCCCTACACCTCTGATGATTTCCAGCATATGAATAGGCGTGTGCAGAAAGAGACCGGCATTCTTGATTTCGGCTCCGATCGGCTTCGCATCCATTTTGCCCTGGAGCTCCTCCAGGCTGGTGTCGACTTAAAGACTATGTCCACTATAACCGGCTTACAGGCGAATAAGACAGTCTTCAACTATTTCTCGTCAAACGAAAGACTTGAGAGGATGAAGAATAGGGAGACTCTGTGATGGGTGAAGTTCTGACTGTATATGGAAAGGAGATTCCGATTACACTGCATAAAGTGGGTAAGTATCAATATTGGAGGGCAAGTATATACTCTGGGAAAAAAAGACCTGACGAATACCAGGGAAGTACCAAAGAGATACTTCAGAAGAAGCTTGAGGCATCCCTCCCTTGTTCTCGCCCGGAGGTTAACTCATCGGCCTCAGGGATAAATCTTATTGACTGGATATATAAGTGGTATGATGTCAGAAAGTTCACTTTCTCCCCTTCCACCCGACTCTCGTATCATAAGGCAATAAACAGCATGAAGAAATTTTACGATTGTTTTTCTATCGGCTCTATTACTCATGAAGATGCTCAGAAATTGATTGAAGAAGAGTTCAAATCAGGCCTGGGGTGGCAGACTGTTAAGAAGAACAATCATATTGCTAAAGAGGCGATGGAACTTGCTCTGTTACCTGGGTATATAAGGTACAATCCGTTTGACGGGTTACACTTTCCGACCCGCTCACATACCGAACGCCTTCCGTTGTCTCATTGGGAGTTCCAGGAATTCTTAAAAGCTATCGAATTGAGTCCCCGGTGTAATGCCCTCGCTGTAATGGTGTTTGCAGGCTTGAGAATTGGGGAATGCCGGGGGCTGTGCTGGGAGGATGTGAATTTCCAGGAGAAGTGTTTGACTATACGGCGTCAAAGGCAGACCGGTCTGGATGAAAACGGACGCCGTTATGAGTTTTTACAGAACAAAACGAAAAACGGACGCGACCAGAGAATATATCCGCCCGAGGAGGTATTCCGTTTCCTCGAAAATGAAAGAGTCCGTCAGAATTACTACAGAAAGCTATGTGGAGATTCATGGGAGAATAACGCCGGCTACGTGTTTACAACACCGAAAGGAAAATATCTGGAAGAACGTGCTGTTCAAAAGGCCCTCGATGTCATAGGGCGTCAGATTAACAGGCCGGACTTGACAGCGCATTATCTGAGACACACTGCCGGAACTAGGATGTATGAATTGAGTAATGACCTGAGAGCAACCCAGGACTTTCTCCGTCACTCTCATATTCAGACTACGCTGTGCTACGTTCATACATCAAAGGAGAGGAAAGAGAATGCCATGAGAAAGTATGATGAGTACATCAAAGGAAAGAGGTCGGGAGAATCTATTGAGCTCTTTGAGTTGTAGTTTGGTTCAAAATATCAAAAGGCTGAGAAAAAGAATGGGTATCAGAATAAACGAAGAAGCAAGTCGCATAAATCTGTTTGTTCAGGAAAATGGGATTTCGATAAAAGATACGAACCCAATTAACTTTTAAAAGTTATTGCGTTTTGCATAAGGAAATAACAAGTCCTTGTCATTTGTAAAGTCGAAAATAAACTGTCAGTTTAGACTTTCAAGTGGCGGGGACTTAATTTTTTGGTTTTGGTATTAAACTTAGCTTAATATGCGGAAGGTTTATGGCTACCGATTCTGAATGGGTATTGAAGTACAAAACGAAGGGTAGTTGTATCAAAAAGACGAAAAGCGGGTATTCGCTCTACCGTGGCACTTTGAAATGTGGCGTGGAATAAATACCCGGTACTCAGGTGCGAAGAGATATTTGAGAATCGCAATCGGTGAAACGACTCTCGATTTCGCTCTACCACAGTTTGGAGGATGTTTCCGATTTTAGAAGCTGAGAAAAGTCGTTGACATATGTTGCATAATTTGATTCAAAGCTGTTATATCTGGGTACATATGTGATATCTCATTGTCTTATGTGCTTTTCATATGCTAAACAAGGAGTTTATTCTATTTGTATTAAGGAAATATTTAAAGCAATATGCTCAGAGGTGGGGTTTCAGACCAGAATCGAGTGAGAAGTTCGAGTTACTGTTTATAGGGAAGAGAAAATGAAGACGGAGAAGTGAAGAGATATGAGGAAGATATTGCATATTTCAAAATACTATTATCCATTCTCTGGCGGGACGGAACAGGTAGCCTGGAATTGTGTTGCATCTTTGAAAGACAGCTATGAACAGAAGGTGATTGCCTTCAATACAGGGAAGGAAGATATAAGAGATATCGTTGATGGTATTGAGGTTATACGATGTGGATGTTTTACAAAGGTTGCTTCACAGTCACTTTCTTTTTCATATAAAAGAATGCTGCATGATACTATCTCATCTTTCTCTCATGATATAATAATCTTTCATTATCCGAATCCGTTTGTAGCCTCTCTTCTTCTGCCTGAGTTAAAAAGGGCCGGAGATATTAAGTTAGTTGTCTACTGGCATCTTGATATAACGAAACAAAAGGTTCTGAAGACCCTGTTTGCATTACAGAACCGCAGACTACTGGAACGTGCCGGAAAGGTAATAGCAACATCTCCTAACTATGTGGAAAAGAGTCCATGGTTACAGTCTGTTAAAGAGAAGTGTGACGTAATACCCAATTGTATAAACACTGAAAGAATGGAAATTACTGAGTACGTAAAAGTAAGAGCCGGGGAGATTCGAAAGAAAAATGAGGGGAAAACTATTTGTCTCTCAGTCGGCAGACATACGGAATACAAGGGATTTTGTTATCTGATACAGGCCGGTGAGCTTCTTGATGATTCCTTCATATTCTACATAATAGGAGAGGGTGAACTCACTCAAAAGCTTAAAAAGCAGGCAGAAAGGAACAAACGTATAGTCTTCACAGGAAGGATAGACGACAATGAAATGAAGGCTTACCTTCTTGCCTGTGATATCTTCTGCTTCCCTTCAATTACGAAGAATGAGGCATTCGGACTGGCTCTCGCTGAAGCTATGTACTATAAGAAAGCTGCTGTGACGTTTACAATTCCCGGCAGCGGTGTCAATTATGTCTGCCTTGACGAAGAGGATGGAATTGAGGTTCCAAACAAGGATACAAAAGCTTATGCTGAGGCAATAAAGAAATTGGCGACCGATAAGGGGATGCGAAGGCGATATGAAGAGAACGGATATAGAAGAGTATGCGAAAACTTTCTCGGCAGCCAGTTCAGGGAAAATATTGTGAGAGTGGTTGAATAAATTTTATAACAGCATAAAACCTATTTTGAAAGAGAATGACGATATGCACCTGGTTTGTGTCGGCGGCGGTGCTTTTACAGAGGATGAATTGAATGAGCAATCTCAATTTTCCAAGAGGGTTCATCAAATGAATGTTGATGACAATACAATGGCATATGCCTACTCTCATGCAGAGTGTTTTGTATTTCCATCATTATATGAAGGCTTCGGGATTCCGACTCTGGAAGCATTTGCATGTGGCTGCCCAGTAATTCTAAGCAACACAAGTTCTATGCCGGAAGTTGGAGGAGATGCACCTCAATACATTGACCCGAGCGATGTGGGCGATATGACAAATAAAATCCGTATAGTTCTGGCTGATGAATCTTTGCGCAAATCAATGATTGAAAAAGGTAGACTGCAGCTTCAAAAATTCAACTGGGATAAAACTGCTGAAGAAACATTGCGCGTTTATGAGGAAACGTTGAAAAAGTAATAAGAGC
>CAVFNE010000057.1:7086-11583 GCA_963623755.1 Muribaculaceae bacterium
ATCTTATTCATTTTAGAGATGAAACTACAATCAGATAGGTAAGAAGTTGCAATTAATACACCCCGTCTATTTTTGTTGAGCTCTTAAAAAGGAGGAATGCATAAGACTTGCGAGTTAACGAAGATGGGGTGACATCTCTCTTCTTCATCTCTGTGGTTGAACAACGCTGTGGAGGGAAGTGGAAAAAGGAGAACGGATTGACGATTTAAACGGAGAGATTTCGGGGTTTATTACTTCGTGTCCGCTGAATGCATAAGATTCTGTGTGGATGAACAGATGGGCGAAAAGTAGGGAAAGTGCATAAGAGCACAAAAAGCAGAACGGGAAAAGACGAAATGACGGAATTTGAGAGAAAAAGAACATGAAAAGAGCCTTGATTACCGGGGTAACCGGCCAGGACGGTAGTTTCTTAGCTGAGTTGTTACTTGAAAAGGGTTATGAGGTTTACGGCATGATTCGCCGTTCCTCTGTGGATTTTAGAGAGCGTATTGCACACCTTGAAGGTGTAGCTAACTTCCACCTTAAGTTTGGGGATCTGGGGGATTCAATATCTTTGGTAAAGCTCATCGGAGAGATTAAACCTGATGAAATCTATAACCTGGCGGCACAGAGCCATGTGCAGGTCAGCTTTGATGTTCCTGAGTATACAGCTGATGTTGATGCAACAGGAGTGCTGAGGGTATTGGAGGCAGTTAGAGTCTGCGGCCTTGAAAAGACCTGCCGTATCTACCAGGCATCTACTTCCGAACTCTACGGCAAAGTTGAGGAAGTTCCTCAGAAGGAAACAACTCCTTTCCACCCTTACAGCCCATATGCTGTTGCCAAGCAGTATGGTTACTGGATTGTGAGAGAATATAGAGAAGCATACAACATGTTCTGCTGCTCCGGTATTCTCTTCAACCATGAATCAGAGCGCCGTGGTGAGACTTTTGTTACTAGAAAGATTACTCTTGCTTCCGCCCGTATTGCACAGGGGAAGCAGGATAAGCTTTACTTGGGTAATCTCGACTCTCTGCGGGACTGGGGATATGCCAAGGACTATGTTGAGTGTATGTGGCTGATTCTGCAGCACGATACTCCCGAGGATTATGTTATTGCTACCGGCGTACAGCACTCTGTTCGTGAGTTTGCTACTCTAGCTTTCCATTACGCTGGAATCGAAATTGAGTGGATTGGCTGTGGTATAGAGGAGAAGGGCCTTGATAAGGCAACGGGTAAGGTCGTAGTTGAAGTAAGTCCTGACTTCTACCGCCCGACAGATGTTGTCAACCTCCGAGGAGACCCTACCAAGGCAAAGACAGAGCTTGGATGGAATCCAAATCGGACGAGTTTTGAAGATCTTGTAAAGCTCATGGCAAAGCATGATATGGAAAAGGTCGCTGTTGAGCGGGCGGAGGAACAGATAAAGCTGAATCTTGAAGAGTACCTAGAGAAGGGGGTCGTGAAGTGACTACCCTTATCTGCTCTGGACATATCATCTCTTTCATCTCTCAGCCAATTAACCACATATGTGTATCATTCTTCTGCCATCATTCATTTTATTATTCTCCGGCGTAGGCGAGAAAGGGAAGGAAGAAATGAAGGTGGAAGGTTGAGAATATAGAGTGATGGAGAAGATTCAGCAGGAGCTCAAAATAAATAGAAACTGAGGATTTAAAATGGAAAAAGAGGCAAAAATCTATGTTGCAGGCCATAGAGGGATGGTTGGTTCCGCAATCGTAAGAGAACTCAATCGACAAGGCTACAACAATATAATTGTCAGGACACATAAAGAACTTGATTTAACCCGTCAGACTGCAGTTGAGGATTTCTTCCGAGCAGAAAAACCTGAGTATGTGTTCCTCGCATCTGCAAAGGTCGGTGGCATTGTGGCTAACCGGGATGCAAAGGCTGACTTTATGTATGAGAACATGATGACAGAGATGAATGTCATTCATTCTGCATGGAAGAACGGCTCTAAGAAGCTGGAATTCTTAGGCTCTTCCTGCATCTATCCCCGTATGGCTGAGCAGCCTATGAAGGAAGATTGTCTCTTAACTTCCGAGCTCGAAAAGACCAATTGAAGCATATGCACTAGCTAAGATCAGTGGCCTTAAGTACTGTGAATTTTTGAATAAGCAGTATGGCACAGACTATATCTCCGTCATGCCAAAAAACTTCTATGGCCCTAATGATAACTATCACCCTTTGCACTCTCATGTGCTTCCGGCTTTAATACGCCGTTTTCATGAGGCAAAGGAGCATGGGCTTGATACCGTTACCTGTTGGGGAGATGGAAGCCCATTGAGAGAGTTTCTGTATGTTGATGATCTTGCTGATCTCTGCGTATTCCTTATGAATAACTACAGTGGTGATGAGACTGTAAATGCAGGTACCGGTAATGAACTTACTATCAAGGAGCTTTCAGAGCTTGTTGCGAAGGTTATTGGTTATGAAGGAAAGATAGAGTGGGATACTTCTAAGCCGAACGGAACACCTAGAAAGCTTCTGGATGTATCTAAGGCGGAGACGCTGGGTTGGCACTATAAGACTGAGCTTGAAGAGGGTATAAGACTCAGTTACAAGGATTTTTTGGAAAATCCTATGAGAGCCGAAAGATAAAAGAAACTGTAGGACTCTCTGTGTAATGTGCAGCGTTTTATATTCTTCCGGTTCATCTTGTCCACACTTTTCCCGTAGCCTTTATCCTGGGATGTAAGAGCCTCTGGAAGTGGATGGAAAGAGAAGGTATAAAACGGAAATGCAGCAGAATGGGAGGTAGAAGTATATGAACATAATTTTATTATCCGGAGGATCGGGTAAGCGTCTGTGGCCACTTTCCAATGATATACGGAGTAAGCAGTTTATAAAGTTATTTAGAAGAACGGACGGTACATACGAGTCCATGGTGCAGAGAATGTACCGTCAGATTAAAAAGGTGGATTCAGACGCCAGGGTGACTATCGCAACATCCAGGACACAGGTATCGGCTATCCATAATCAGCTGAATGAGAAAGTAGGTATTTCAGTAGAGCCGTGTCGCAGAGATACATTCCCCGCAATTGCATTGGCCGCTGAGTATTTACACGATGTGATGAAGGTATCGCTCGATGAGCCTGTGGTTGTATGCCCAGTTGACCCATATGTAAACGATGACTACTTTGAAGCACTCAAGAGTCTTTCTGACCGCTCTGAGAAGGGGGAGGCTAATCTGGTGCTTATGGGTATTGAGCCGACATACCCGAGTGAGAAGTACGGCTATATTATTCCAGAGTCCACTGATTTCACAGCTACAGTGTCTACATTTAAAGAGAAGCCTACAGCAGAGGTAGCTGAAGAATATATAAAACAGGGTGCACTCTGGAACGGTGGCGTATTTGCTTTTAAACTTGGGTATCTAGTTAACAAGGCTCACGAGCTCATTGATTATACCGATTATGATGATATGTTCGCCAAATATGAAACTCTGCCGAATATTTCCTTTGACTATGCTGTTGTTGAGAAGGAAGATAAGATTCAGGTTCAGAGATTTAATGGCGAGTGGAAGGACCTCGGTACCTGGAATACGTTAACGGAAGCCATGGAAGAGAATGTTGTGGGCAGGGGAAAGATTGACGAGGCCTGCAGCAATGTCCACATAGTCAATGAGATGGATGTCCCGATTCTTGCCATGGGGCTACGCGATGTGGTGATTTCTGCAAGTCCTGAGGGAATTCTGGTATCTGATAAGGAGTCTAGCTCCTACATCAAACCCTTTGTTGATAAGTTTGAAGAGCATGTTATGTTTGCTGAGAAGTCCTGGGGTAGCTATAAAGTTATGGATGTGGAACCGGAATCCATGACAATTAAAGTTATTTTGAATCCGGGACACAGGATGAATTACCACAGTCACAACCATCGTGATGAAGTTTGGGTAGTTATTGCAGGCAGCGGCAGGACAATCGTTGATGGTTTCGAAAAGACTGTAAAGTCAGGCGATGTAATCACAATGAATGCCGGATGCAGACATACCGTTATCGCTGAAACAGAACTTAAGCTTATTGAGGTTCAGCTCGGAAAAGAAATCAATGTGTCTGATAAGCAGAAGTTTGAGCTCGAGTTTGATAAAGGCCACGGTTCTACGAGTTGATGTATATATTGTTGGCTGGTGATAGATTGAAAGAGTGCCGACAATCTGAACCAGATAGAAGTCGGAATAGACATTAAGAGGTAGTACAGGTAGTGCAGAAAAATGCGGAGGACATAAGGAGTGGGGGCAGAATTAAACCTTTACTATTGAAGCCATCGGGAAAAGACTACATTTGGGGGCGGCCTGATGAGGGGATACAGAATTTGGAAAGGATATCGATATGACTCATTTGTCTGAGACTGGGAATGCTCTTACAAGCCAGTTTTCCCAAGCTTTTTGGTCGATGGACAGGAGTCGGGGAATACTCTATAGCACAACTTTTGCGAAAGTTAAGCACTAAGAGTCGAGACACCTGGTAGTTGTACTCATTGAGATGCCTAATTTCTCGA
>CAVFNE010000058.1:0-11549 GCA_963623755.1 Muribaculaceae bacterium
TTACGCACCACCTTGCCAAGGTGGGTCACGCGGGTCCGATTCCCGTCCGCCGCTCTAAGAGTCGACTATTGCCGGCTCTTTTTTTTCGTCTCTTTTCCCGCTCTCTCAAAAATCCGGTGCGGCTTGGGAAAGGGTAGTTGTCTTTTATTCACAAACATGATATGAGAACTTGCATCAAAATAATCAAAGGTGCTCCATGCAGGCTTTAAAGGAAAGAATTCAGAAAGAGGGGAAGATCCTTCCCGGCAACATCATCAAGGTAGACGGTTTCCTGAATCACAGGGTTGATACTGCACTCCTGGGCGAAATCGCCGGGGAGTTCAGAAAGTTTTTCGATACCACGAAGATCACTGTGGTGTTGACCGCAGAGGCATCAGGCATCCCGCTGGCAACCATGTGTGCCAACGCTTACGGGGTGCCTCTTATTTTTGCAAAGAAGGCCAAGAGCGACAACATCGAGAGCGGGCTCTTCAAGAGCGAGGTATGGTCCTACACATACAAGAAGAAGTTCACGCTCATAGTCTCGAAGGAATGGCTGAAGAGTACCGACAGGGTCCTCATCATCGACGACTTCATGGCAAAGGGCAACGCCGTCCAGGGGCTTATCGACATCGTCGAAGAGGCGGGATGTTCGCTTGAAGGTATCGGGATAGCGATAGAGAAGGGCTTCCAGGGTGGAGGAGACAAGCTCCGGAGTGCGGGCTACAACTACAAGGCGCTTGCCGTCATCGACAGTATCGGGGAAGATGGTACTCTCACATTCAGAGAGGACTGAGCATCCCTATAAAAGGAATTAATCAGTGAAGAAGGTTCTCATACTCGATTTCGGGGGGCAGTACAACCTCCTTATCGCACGCCGCGTCAGACAGAGCGGTGTCTACTGTGAAATAAAGAGTTACAGGATGGGAATGGACGAAATTGTTTCGTTCGCCCCCGATGCCGTCATCCTCACCGGAGGACCGGCCACGGTCTTCGAGGAGAATGCCCCTTCTCTCGACGAGAGGATATTCAATATGGGCGTTCCCGTACTCGGAATATGCTACGGCATGCAGCTCATGGTCTATGAAAACGGAGGGGAATGCAGAAAGGCGGAAAAGAGGGAATACGGTAAGGTCATACTCCATCATACCGACTCTCCTCTCTTCAAGGATGTACCCGCATCCTCGGTGTCATGGATGAGTCACGGCGTCGAATGCGAAAAGCTCCCCGCAGGCTTTGTCCGTACAGCCTTTTCCGATTCCTGCTCCTATGCAGCAGTCGAGAACAGGGAGCGTATGCTCTACGGGGTGCAGTTCCATCCCGAAGTCGTACATACGGAGTACGGCACGAAGATTATCGAGAACTTCCTCTATGAGGTTTGCTCCTTCAGGCGTGAATGGACGATGAACAGCTACCTCGAGAGTGCAGTTTCCTCCATCAGAGAGAAGGTTGGAGATGGCCGTGTGCTCCTTGCACTCTCCGGCGGAGTCGACAGCACAGTCTGTGCAGCCCTCCTTTCGCGTGCCGTGGGACAGCGCCTTACATGCATCTTTGTTGACCACGGACTACTGAGGAAGAACGAGGGCGACGAAGTGGAGAGTGTGATGAAGACTCTCTTCGATGCCGATATAAGGCGTATCGACGCAAAGGACAGATTCCTTACTCTCCTGAAGGGAGTGACGGAGCCCGAGAGAAAGAGAAAGATCATAGGCGAGACATTCATCCGCGTATTCGAGGAGGAGGCGAAGAGAATAGGGAAGGTTGAATTCCTGGCACAGGGAACGATCTACCCGGACGTCGTCGAAAGCGGCCTCGGCGGAGAGAGTGCCGTTATCAAGAGCCACCACAACGTCGGCGGTCTTCCGTCAGTCGTTGCATTCAACGAGATCATTGAACCCCTGCGGATGCTCTTCAAGGATGAAGTGAGAGAGCTCGGCCTGGAACTGGGTCTTCCGGAAAGTATCGTCATGCGGCAGCCGTTCCCCGGCCCCGGACTGGCCATAAGAATCATCGGAGAAGTGACAGAGGAGAAGCTCACCATATTGAGAGAGGCTGATGCAATCTTCAGGGAAGAGGCGATAAAGAACGGATACAGGAATGCTCCCTCGCAGTATTTTGCAGCTCTGACGAACATGAGAAGCGTCGGCGTCATGGGCGACGAGAGAAGCTACGACTATGCAATAGCCCTCCGTGCCGTCAATACATCCGACTTCATGACAGCCACATGGTCAAGACTCGACTACGATCTTCTTGACAGAGTCTCCTCCCGCATTGTCGGCGAAGTAAAACACGTAAATCGTGTACTCTACGACATTACGAGCAAGCCTCCCGCGACGATAGAGATGGAGTGACCGGGGAAATCAATAATTCTATTTAGGTTTTTAATAACTCTTTGCATTGCATGGGGTTATTTTTCATAGAAGTTTGTTGAGAGAAAGATAATTCTTTCTCCTTCGCAAACATCTTAATGGCAGTCACTGGAAAATAAAGGTGTTAATAGTACCGAAATGAAATTTAAGTGTCAGATTGTCGCCTATAAAGCGACCTTATAATTCAAAAAACGAAGTATATTGATGCAGGTTGATAAGTGTGTTAGGTCTTGTGGTGGAATATGTAATGGCAGATAATAATGTAAAATCAACGGTAGAGTTTAAAAGGGTGTTCTTCTTCAATATTATAAACATTTACTAGCTTAAATTTGATATACTGAAGAAAAGAAGATTTGTTTTTCTTCTTCATTTTTTGCGGGCTATATCTATAGAAAAGAGGGTTCTTGAACATATGCAGGAATATGTCTGTACTAATTGTGATAATTTAAAATGTACTACAAGTGTATGCCCAATTTGTCACAATAGAACTACACCTATAAAATCTGCAATTTACTGGTGCAATAGTTGTGGTACTCCAACTTATTCAGATACTTGCGATATATGCGGTTCAAAGTGTAAATCATTAGCTGTCGATATCCGCCCGGTTTTTCCAGAAGAAAGGCTTTTGATAGAGATTATTCTCGGACATCCAATGAAATATAAAGATTGTTCTTGTTTCACTGCTGGAAGAGGAGTTTATTTCTTTGATGGTCATAAAGTCGTTGTTCCTTTAGATGTTCCTGATGATGACAAGGTACAATTAATTATTAAGGCGCTTGATGACTATAAAGATGAGAATGCATATTATTGTGAGCATTTCTATGAACTGCCTTGGGTAAATAAATTCATAGAAGCTAATAAAATCCATCTTAATAAGATAACTCAGGAAGCTAGTGATTTCATTAGGCGTCAAGCTGTTGATGTAGATTCTATGTTTGTCTCATTTAGTGGGGGAAAGGACTCTACAGTAACAAGCAGTCTTGTTTTGAACGCACTTGGTACGGAAGAGATTATCCATATATATGGAGACACAACATTGGAATATCCAGAATCAACGGAGTATATAAAAAGATTCCGCTCTTCACGTCCAAGGGTTCCAATGATAACAGCCAGGAATAAAGATCAGAACTTCTATGATTTGTGTTCCAGAGTAGGACCTCCAAGCCGTGTTATGCGATGGTGTTGTACAGTTTTTAAGACTGGTGCCATTAACAAAAAGATAGAACTCTTATTTGGAAATAAAACCAAGATAGTAGCTTTTCACGGTATTAGGCGATCTGAATCATCTTCGAGAAGTAAGTACGAGCGTATTTCCGAGAGCCCGAAGATTACCAAACAGATGGTTTGTCAGCCGATTATTGATTGGCTGGATTTTGATGTATGGTTGTACATTTTGTCGAACAAACTTGATTTCAACAAAGCATATCGCGAAGGTTTTTCAAGAGTCGGATGCTGGTGTTGCCCGAATAACACGGATTGGGCGGGGTTTCTTGCTTCTATCTATATGAACAAACAACATATGGAATTCAAGAAACAGCTTTATGATTTTGCAAAAAACATCGGGAAGAAGGATTGGAAAGAATATATTGATACTGGCAAATGGAAGGCGCGACAGGGTGGTAATGGTCTTGAATATGGCAATAACACGGTACTGAGTTTTACTCCGTGTGTGCTAGAGGAGAATGCTTTTAATTTTGAGCTGACGAGACCTATCAGTGAACACTTGTATAATCTTTTTGTGCCATTTGGAGTTATCAATAAGGATATGGGAAATCCGAGGCTGGGAGAAGTCTTTATTATTAATAGAAAAGATGGACAGCCATTATTGAAGTTGACGGGAAAAATCGGTGCAACAAAGCTTCGTGTGACGATTGTTAACTATGTGGGAACACTAAAGAAGAGACAGTATGTTGAGAATTATATAAGAGCTCAGCTTACTAAATTTCAGATGTGTATAGGATGCTCTGCGTGTGCAAGTGTATGTAAGCATTCTGCTATAACAGTAGAGAACACAAAGCCCGGAGAAGTAAGTGTTGATTCAATCAGATATTTTATAAAACCTGACAGATGTGTCGGTTGCCTTGATTGTATTCTTCATTTTGATTCTGGATGCTATATGAAAAAGGTTTTAAGAATAAAGGCAGATTAATAGATGGAAAAGAGGCTGAAACTCCAGAGAGCGGAGACTTTCTATATAAGAGAAGGCTGGATAGAAAAAGTATTTATGGCTTATGCCGAGAACGCTGAGGGAGCTTTTTCGAGCAAAAAAGGTACCGGAGTATTGGGAATTGGTTCGAATATGGTCAAATCGCTCAGATTTTGGGTTGAAGCATGCTGTCTGATAGATTCTTTTAACGATCCTTTCCATTTGTCTCAAGAGGGGAAACTACTTATTGAAAATGATCCTTATATGGAAACTTTGTTTTCGTGGGAGTTGATTCATTATTGGCTTGTGACGAACAAAAAGGATGCTCCTGTTTTTTATGCTTTCTTCAATCACAATAACTGGAACAGTATCAGTAGAAGGCAGTCTGCTGATGACTTTGAATCCTATTTTACAGAGGATGGATATGTAGATATAAATACTTCGTCGTTGCAGAAGGATATAGCTACTCTGATTTCAAGCTACTATAACGATGACGATGAGAATAAAACTCCGGAAGAGAACATTTCGTGTCCTTTGGCAAGACTTGGTCTTCTAGCAAAAAAAGATAGCGACATCTACGAGAAGCAGCATATTAAGTATTCCAATATTGATTATAGACTTTTGTATATCTGTTTAAGGCGCTGGTGCCGAGATAATAAATCTTTCAATATTGATGACGCTATGACAGAAGAAGAGAGTCCAGTAGTCTGTTTTAATATGGGAAGAGATGTTTTTTTAATGCTTTTGACAGATATGAAGAAAAATGGACTTATCACACTGAATAGAACTGCTGGCTTGAACGTTGCGTATCTGGACTCAGATAAGACAGATGATGAGCTTTTTAAAGACTATTTATGTACGGACAGGGGAGCATTTTGATGAAAAGATACAGTGAGATTCTCCAGATTAACCCCATATTTCAAAACTCGATAAACCTTCAATTCGATATTAATTCTGAAATCAAGATAAACGAGTACATTCCTACCAAAGAAGCATGTACTATTTTAAGGATATATATCTCATCGTTATTGGATGACGGTAACAAAAATGACAGAGCAACCGTTCTTTATGGCCCTTACGGAAAGGGGAAGTCTTTTCTTGTATTGGTCCTTCTTTATCTTATTTCAACGAATCCAGAATCTGAAACATATAAGAGACTTGTTAATAAAATAAATGATGTTGATTCTGAATTGGCAGAATTTATCACAGTATTAAATAAAGAAGAGACCAGACTTCTTCCTGTTATTGTAAATAGTGATTACGGCGATATTTCGCAGGCCATCCTAGTCGGGTTAAATGAAGCTTTGGAGAGAGAACATGTCAGCGGTTCTTCATACAAGTCAAATTATAATATCGCGCTGGAGGTTGTTGAAAACTGGATGCAGTTCTCTGCACCGAATCAGATTATCGAGAAATGTGTATTCCAGGGCAAACTCGATTTGGAAAGTATTCATAAAGGACTGAAGAGGAAAGATCCTCTTGTTTATGATGCGTTCTGTAATCTTTATTCCTGCATAAACGGTGGAATGTCATTCAACCCTTTAAATAAGAATAATATTCTAACAACATTGCAGAATGTCAGAGGGATTCTTCCTGAAGAATATTCTGGGGTATTTATTGTTTTTGATGAGTTTAGCAAGTTCATTGAATCAAGAGCGGTAGGACTATCTCAGCAATTAAAGGTTTTACAGGATGTTTTTGAGCTTACGGTACGGTCTGACAGCAAGAATCAACTACATCTTTGTTGTATCAATCATAAGAAGCTTTCATCTTATTCAAAGAGTATTGAGGAGAACAATTTATCTTCTTTTAGGACAGTTGAAGGGAGAGTAAGAGAAATAAGTTTTACAAGAACTATCGGAGAAAATTACTGGCTGATTTCGCAGGCTATAGAGAAAAAGGATGGCTACGAAGAGTTCTGGGCAAAGTATAAGATAGAACACAGTGATACCTTTACCTGGTATATTGATAGAAACTTTGTAGATGAAGAAGCAGAAGAGAGTTTATTCAAAGGATGTTTTCCGCTAAATCCTATTGCGGCATATACTTTAATTCAGCTCTCTGAAATGGTTGCACAGAATGAGAGAACATTATTCACATTTATTGCAGATAACAACGATAACAGCATTAACTCATTTATTCATAGCAGCAATCATGGCCTTTATAAAGTTGACAGAATCTATGATTACTTCTCTCCTCTTTTTGAGAAAGAAGAGGGGAATATCAAGAGTGTATGGATGAATGCTGAAGCTGTATTGAAGGAAGTAGATGATGAGCAAGAAAAGAGGATTATTAAATCTGTTGCCCTTTCCCAAATTGTCTCAGACTCCCGTATGTTCCCATCAAGGGAGGAGTTTATTTCAGCATCTTTAGATCGTGAAATGATATCAAATGCTCTTAATAAGCTAAAAGATAAATCTTTGATTTCAAAAGATATAATCACAGAACAGTATTACCTGGCACAGTATTCTGAAAAAGAAATTAAGAAAACTATCAACGAATACAGATTAGCAAAAAAACTCCAGAATATAAGTGAAGAGTTGGAGAAAGTAACTGCGATTCATTATGTTCCTGCACGGAAGTATAATGCTAAACAAAAAATGGTAAGATTCTATGATGTCTGTTATGTCGATTATGAAATCTTCATCAATCTAACAAGTTTATCGAAGCGTAAGGATGTTTTCTGTGATGGTACAATTTATCTTATTTACTCATTTGGTGGAATTGACGAAAAGAAGATAAAGACAGTATTTAAAAAACTCAAAAAAGATGCTTGTGTTGTTGTCGGTTATTCTAAAGATAATCTTCCGAAAGACTTTCTTGAAAATCTCTCAGATTACTGTGCGTTGAGAGACCTAGTTAATGAGAAGAACTTCGCTGACTCTGTACTTCTCAATGAAATGGAGCTAATGAGAGACAAAAAGAAAGAGACAGTCCGTTATGTTCTGAACTCAATGTTTTCGTCTTCGATCTGGCTTTCCGAATACCCTGATAATGGGTTAACAGAGATAATGTTTAATCAACTTAAGGCAGAATACTCATCTTCTCCTTTGATTAACAATGAACTATTAAACAAAGAACAGATAACTAAAACTTATCAGAAACCTCGGGACGCAATAGTTGATAGAGTATTGAGAAAGAGTGGAGTTGACGACTTGTCTCAAACAAGTGCCGAAATGTCGGTCTACAGATCCGTTTTCCAGACAGATGGAAATAGATTAGATGAAATAGTTGAGGAAGTTGTTAAGCTCCTTGAAGATAAAGATGGTGAGAAGGTTCAATTTATCACACTTATTAATCTATTATCTTCAGCTCCATATGGCGTCAGAAAGGGCGTCATGCCGCTGTTAATAGCAAAAGCAATAAGCGAGCTTCCTGATTATTTCATCATTTACTATGGAATTAAAGAAGTGGATTTAAATTCAGCTAACATTGCAAAGGCAGTTGATAAACCATCTGAGTATAGGTATAGAGTTGAAAAAGGCTCAAAGGATAAAGAAGAATTTCTTAAAGGATTAGGATTGGAGTTTAATGTCAATCTTACTAATCATTTCTGGGATGATTTAAAGAGAGTTGTTGATGCAGCTACTAAGTTTGTTTCAATGCTGCCACCGATAGTCAGATCTGGAACTGTAGATTCTGCTCTTAACATAAATGAAGGGAGTAGGGCAATGATTAATGCTTTCTTGAAATATGACATCAATCCATACGATACGGTCTTTGTTACTTTGAATAACTGCTTTGGTGCAAAATGTTATTCCGATACTTTAAAAGAGATCCACAAAACTAACTATATCCTACAGACTTCATTAAGTTGTTTTTCTGAGGGGCTAGCAAAGAGGATAAAGAGAATTTTCGATGCTACTGAAGATTCAAGTTTGAAATCAACTTTTGATTCCTGGATTCTTATGAATGATATCAGAGAAAGGAGTGTAAAATGCCTCAATACTACTGAGAAAAATCTCTATGAAGTATTGGTTTCAACAAAAATATCTTTCTCTGATTTTGATGTTGTAAATATCCTTTCGAAATCTGTTACTTCCGTTGTTGTTGCTGACTGGCAGAAAGACAGAAGTCTTGAACTTATAGAAACCTTGAAATCCGTAAAGAATAAGATAGAGAACGCTGAGAAAACAGATGAAAGCGAAAACACGGAAAACAATTCAATCGAACTGACAAAGCTTGGAGAAATGGCAAGAAGATCCGTATTGGATTCGATTAATGAATACGGCGAATCGATTACTGATGAGGAAAAAGTCAGCATTCTTAAATCCATTATAAAGGAGTTTGAAAGATGATTTATCTTGATAATGCAGCGACGACTTTCCCTAAGCCAGAATGTGTATACTCATACATGGATTATGTGAACAGGAATCTTTCTTTCAATGCAGGACGGGGCGAGTATAAAGAATCTAGTGAAGCTCATAAATTGATAGAAGAAACTAGGAATAAGGTCGGACGTATTGTGGGTAAATCCGGAAAGTCTGTTGTATTTTCCTCTTCTGCCACAGAGGCCTTGAATCAGATAATCTATGGCCTTCCGTTATCCTCTTCAGATTCTGTTTTTGTTTCTCCTTTTGAGCACAATGCGGTAATCAGACCATTGTATAATCTAAAGATAGAGAAGGGAATTGTAGTTAAACAGATTCCTTTTGATTCTGTTAGCTGGAGCCTTGAAGCTCATGATCTGGGTAATCTCTTTACACTTAATAAACCTAAAGCAGTTTTTGTATCTCAGATAAGTAATGTAACTGGCTATGAAATACCTTATGAGGAGATTTTCAGTCTTGCTAAGCGCTATGGAGCTATTACAATACTTGATGCATCTCAAGGGTTTGGGGTTAAAGAAATAGAGAAAACCGAGAATATTGATTACATAGTTTTTGCCGGACATAAATCGTTATACGGGCAGTTTGGTGTCGGTGGCTTTGTTGCTTTGAATGATGATTTGCTGTCTGTCGTAAAAGCAGGAGGAACAGGCTCAGACAGTTTGAATACTTCTATGCCTTTATCTCTTCCAAGCAAGTTCGAAGCAGGTAGCCATAATGTTGTTGCCATTTCCAGTCTCCTTGCCTCAATCGACTGGTTGAAAGAGAGAAAATTATACGATGAAGAAAAGTTATTAACAGACTATTTGATTTCTAGGTTAGGTGAGTTAGGTAATATTCATATGTATATTCCTCAAAACGGGAAGTTGTTTGGGATTATTTCAATATCGGTTGATAATTATACTTCTGCAGATGTCGGTAATATACTTTATGATGAATATGGAATTGCTTTACGTACAGGCTTTCATTGCGCTCCGTTTATTCATGCATTTCTGGGAACAGTAAATCTGGGAGGCACAGTTAGAATTAGTCTTGGTGCCTTCAATACTAAAGAAGATGTGGATGTCTTGGTAAATGCGCTGAAAAGCTTGTAGGGGGAGAAAGAATGAGAAAGTTGGTTCAATTTTTGAATACCTTGCATAGATTGAATGGCAGTAATATAAACACAACTGCAGAAGCTACAGCTCATAATGAGTATTCAAGGAAGATTTTGGATAAAGATGAGCAGTTGATTGGGACAATTATCGAGAAACTATCAAAAGGTGAAAAGGTCCTGCTTACCGGCTTTGCCGGAGATGGAAAGACGACCATTGCTAAATTTGTTGCTGACGAAATTATGCAGGATGATGTTGATTTCTCCGAGTATGTAATCCGCTTTGAAAAGAATGGCAGAGAATATGTCATTATCAAGGATCTCTCGGAGATTGCTCAAAGTGAAGCAATAAGTTTACTTAAGACTGAGCTTGAGGCAAAAGACCGAAGTCTGCTTCTGGTATCCAACACGGGATCAGTCAGGGCAAAGTTCCTAAAACTATTTGAAGAGGCGGAAAAAGCAGGAACAAATTATTATGCGTCAAAAGCTGCGTTTGAATCTGTAATTCTCAAGGGAATCGAATGTGAAGGTAATTCGGATAACGGCTCAATTAAGCTTAACGACGAACTCTCTGTTAGTGTTTTCAACCTTGTAAAAAGGGATAACCTCGCCTCTGCTAAACGTGTCCTAAAAAAGATTTTGGATCTTGAGGATTGGGATAATGCAGATAGTGTAGAGAAAGATTCTGTTATTGCTCTCAATGTAAGGCTTCTAAAGGCAAATAACTATCTCGCCGTTGAACGTATGTTTTATATTTATCGCAAAATATACGAGTACGGTGTCCGCTTGACGATGAGGAATTTCGTAGAGCATTTTGCATATACCATTACGGGAAACAGAAACAGCTATGATAAAGATTTCCTATCATATATGTTCTTTGATAATTTCTTCGGCGTTGTGGATAACAGTGCTCTTGAGATTGAGGCAGTTAAACAGTTGAATAGGTTTGTCTTTGCCAAGAATATTTCGAGTGAATGGAAGAGACGCATTTTTAATGGAATCTTCCCTGAAAAATATGTAATCTCTGTTCCGGAAGAAATCTACAGTGTGAAGAGATATCAGCCACTCTCAACGAAGAATTGCTATATCAATAAGTATTTCAGTATCAAAGATCAGGGTTCTATCCTTAGGATGATATATTTCTTAAATAATGAGGTCAGTCCGGAGTTCAATTCTTATATAACATCCTTTTTGTGTTCAAGAGCGTTTATGTTCTTTAATGAAATACAGAGCGGTGAATTATCGCGAAGTATTCGAAATGAAGTTGATAAAATGCTTAGAAGTGTTTTGAGGGACTATTGTTCAGGGCTTAGAATGCCCAATAGCACATCCGACAATAATATTTACATAGCAATGGCCAGAAAATCCAAAGTAGTCAATCAATCAACGCAAATTGTATTAGGTACATTCTCATGGAATAGAAATGACGTTGAAATAAATGTCTTTGAGGATAGTAGGAAGATTAAGCAGTTCTATCTAAATTTGAAAAGAGAATCGAGAAATGATGAAAATCGGATAGTCCTGGATTTGCCTCTGTTGGACTATATATCTGAAATAGAGGCAGGTGCACCGCTTGAAGATATAGATTCTGTGTTTCAGAAGCGACTCGAAAATATAAAACTGAGAATGCTGAA
>CAVFNE010000059.1:0-11439 GCA_963623755.1 Muribaculaceae bacterium
AATCTTTACTTATGTAATCAAGTAAAGCCTCTGATGATGATGTCTGTACCCAATAGGATTTAAAACTTCCACTCTGGGCGGCATTCATCACAGAATTCGGGTTATAGACTGCGCCGACAGAGGAAAAAGAATATCCGTTATACCAATGTTTCATGGTATTGAAGTCTGTATTGTGACGCTCACAGATATCTTTCACTTCATCTTCCAAGAATCCAACAAATGGGGAATACCACATCGGAGAAAGCATTGTATATTCTTTGAAGTCGGAAAGTGCAGACTGCGAGCCGTCTTTCTTGATGGGAAGTATTCCCGTCATATAAGCTGCTGCAACCACATCTGGAGTAAATGCTTCATTCTTGAACCAGGACCGGAGCATATCAAGATAGGCTTTCTGTGCCTCTATATCGTCCTTTGCCTCTCTGATTGGAGCATCCCACTCGTCGATTATGAATACAAAAGCCTTTCCACTGGAGGAGACAACACTACTAAGATTATCCAAGAGGCTCTCTTCTTCCACAATATCGAAACCAGACTTCTTCAAATCCCTCTTAAGTGCATCAGTAATCATCGCTGGGACATCTTTGATTTTCCTTCCATCATTACGTGCAATGGATATAAAGCTTGCCGTGTCAAAACGGATTACATTGTACTTGTTTATATATTTCTCATAACTTTCCGTCGAGGATATCTTCTTGTCATCGAAAAGAAAATGGGAATCACAGCTTGAATCATAGTAAGAAGTGAGCATCCTGGCAGCAAATGATTTCCCGAACCGGCGCGGGCGGCTGATACATGTAAGTTTACCAGTCTTCTCCAGCGTTCCGTTAATCATATCGATAAGCATTGTCTTATCTACATATTCAGATGAAACAACTTCTTTAAATCCATTGTTTCCCGGATTTATATACGCTCCCATCACTCACCTCCTCTTCAACAGCTGATATAGAAAAGCCTTAATCTTTCTCTTATGGAAAAGAATAAATGAAGATAGGGTAAAAGTCAAAGTTCATCATTTCAATCTCAAAGGAAAACCTCCCCATAAGAGAGAGGAGGTCAGTTCAATTAAGAGATATTCCTCTCAGGACTTACTGCAGTAACCTAAAGTCGCACCATTTGTAAATTTAAGATTCACACACCTGCCACAGCAACCCGAACTTGAATTAAGAAACCATAGAGCATTTCCTCCGCTGGTACTCGTATAACCATTACGGACACTCTGCACTTCTTCATAAAAACCGGTAAAACACTTGACCCCTGATGAGACGACAACGTATTTTTTTCCGTTAACAGTAGTGTTACATCCTCCGGATACATCATCCAGTTCATCGTCTTCCAGCTCACCCTGCTTCAAAGAGAGCTTTAATGAACCCAGATAATTTTCTGCTTCCTCATCACTCAAGGTAATTGAATTCTCTTTTGCAAGAGTCATGAGTTCTTCTTTACTTTTTGCTTTTCTTGCCTTTTCCAGTAACGCTGTATCAAACATATACTCCTCCAGTCTCAATTAATCTGCTAATAGTAACGAAGAGAAAAAGTCAATGTTATGTCCAATTCCGAAATTGGACTCTTATATTTCGAAATTGGATTAAATTATCTGAAAATATGATTTTTCTTGCCACAGTGGATGCAAAAAGCTATCTTTCTCATAAGAGGTAAACATGAAAAGCATAAACTATACAACAAAGGGCGTGTGTGCCCGTGCAATCCATTTCGATATCGACGATGATAATAAAATCCACAATCTCTCTTTCGAGGGCGGTTGCAACGGCAACTTGAAGGCTATCGGAAAACTATGCGAGGGAAAAGACGCAAAGGAAGTGGCGTGTATTCTCGAGGGCAATACATGTGGCTTCAAACCCACATCATGCGCCGATCAGCTCAGCCGTGCTATAAAGGCTAATCTTTAACGCCTATGGCGTAAAAAAGGGGCTGCTTTCCGCAGTCCCTCTTTTTTTTCATCGCAATAATTAGAAGCGGATGTGGCTGAATGCCTTGTTTGCTTCTGCCATGCGGTGTACGTCTTCCTTCTTCTTGAAGGCAGAACCGGTTGAGTTGTATGCATCGATGAGCTCGTCAGCAAGCTTATCTGACATAGTCTTACCATTCCTTGCTCTTGCAGCAGAGATAATCCATCTCATAGCAAGTGCTTCACGGCGGCCTTCTCTGATTTCGGTCGGGACCTGGTAAGTTGCACCACCAACTCTTCTTGACTTGACCTCAACTGCAGGCTTTACATTCTCGAGAGCCTTGTTGAATACGTCGATTTCCTTCTCACCTGTCTTCTGAGCGATAATCTTGAGTGCATCGTAGACGATTCTTGTAGAAACACTCTTCTTACCAGATACCATCATGCGGCAGATAAGCTTTTCAACAGCCTTGCTGTTATATACTGCGTCAGGGGTTATTTTCCTGACAGGAGTTTTTTCTCTACTCATTTTTATTACCTCCTATCAAGCCTTTGGCCTCTTAGCACCATACTTGGAGCGGCTTCTCTTTCTATCTGCGACACCGAGAGTATCCTTACTACCACGAACAATGTGGTATCTGACACCAGGGAGGTCCTTAACTCTTCCGCCTCTGATAAGAACAACAGAGTGCTCCTGAAGGTTATGTCCGATACCCGGAATGTAAGCTGTGACTTCGATTCCATTGGAAAGACGGACTCTGGCTACCTTTCTGAGAGCAGAGTTAGGCTTTTTAGGTGTAACTGTCATGACTCTTGTGCATACACCTCTTTTCTGCGGGCAACCCTCAAGAGCTGGGGATTTTGTCTTCTGCTTGGAAGTACTTCTGCCCTTTCTTATAAGCTGATTAATTGTAGGCATCTAATTGACGCTCCTTTCTTTTTTCCGCCTGTCTCACACCAGACGGTTATATTAAAAACTGCAGTCAGCATGAGTGACAGCGGCTGTGCCCCGAGGGGCAATGCCGACAGGCATTACTCCTCATCAATCATGACATCCCCGATTTCTCTGTCATCTCCTACAGTCTTCATTTCAGCAAGATCCTCGAAGTCAGTATCATCCTCAACCACAGGGTTAGCCTCCCTGTTGGCATCCTTAATCTTCTGTTCCTCGAGAAGCTTCTCGTCTTCAGTGAGTACGATATCCTTGTAGCCGACAAAACCTGTACCTGCAGGAATGAGCTTACCGATGATAACGTTCTCCTTAAGACCTCTCAACTCGTCTGTTTTACCAGCAATTGCTGCTTCTGTCAATGTCTGAACAGTATGAGCAAACGATGCGCCGCTGATAAACGACTCACTATTTCTAGCTGCGTCGGATACACCGCTGAGACACGGTCTTCCGATAGCCGGAACTCTTCCCTCTTTCTTTGCCTTCTCGTTCTCCTTCAGGAACTCGAGTTTATCGACCTTCTGGTTCTCGATGAAGCGTGTATCGTTACTTCTGACAATCTCCACTGTCCTGAGCATCTGACGGATGATAATCGAGAGGTGCTTTTCATTGATTTCAATATCCTGCTCTCTGTAGACATCCTGGATAGCCTTGACAAGGAAAGAAAGGACTGCTGTCTCACCCTGTACTGTCAAAACTTCACGGCTGTTGACCTGAGCATCACAGAGCTTGTCACCACAGACAACCTCATCACCCTCTCTTACGAGGAGGACAATACCTTGGGTCGGAACCTTATGAACATGTCTGAAGCTCTTTCCATCCTGTGCTCTTTCTGCAAATTCAGGGCACTCAGCAAGCTTGTCGAGGATTGTAATCTTTGCGTATCCCTTCTCAATCTTGATTCTCTCAACCTTACCAGTGACATGTGCAATGACAGTGTAGTTCTCTGTCTGTGTCTTAGTTGCGTCGAAGAGAGAGTTGACGAGCGGGAGACCACCTGCGATATCCTTACTCTTACTTGCGTCTTCCTTAGGTGCGGATGCGATAATGTCACCGGCGTGTACAGCCTCTCCGACATCCTGGACATGCATTATAGAGCCACCGAGGATTGTGTAGCTCTTTTCACTGCCGTCGGCAAGTGTAACTACAACCGTCGGGTTGTACTTACCAAGCTTGTCTCTCGATACCGTATGCCATTCTCTGACACCTGAAGCATGGTTCTCGACAACAAGATAACTCTTACGTGCAACGAAGTCTCTCATCTCGGAGATTGTGCTGTCTTCCTCTGCAATGATGAGCTCGTTGAACGGGTCGAATGTATAGACAATCTCTCCGGCAGGAATAATTGCGCCGTTCTTAACATCATCACTGAGAATTGTTCCGACCGGAATTTCTTCGTCGCTTGTAGATCCAATAACGAATGTGCGACCGTCTGTGACAAGAAGCTTACCATTGAACTTGGAAATAACTTCTTCGCCCCTCAAATTCTTGTAGAACGCATATCCCTTACCGACGTTTTCGCCGTTCTGAACAAGGAGCTGGGAATAGTTACCTGTAATCTCATCGAGAATCTTTGTAACTGTATATCTGCTCTTGCGTGGGAATATTCTCTTACCTTCTCTATTGACGACATAGAGGTTTTCATTAATCGAGTCAATGATGACAGGATAGTCGAAGCTCTTCTCGTTACTCGATACTGTAGCAATACCACCGGCATGGAATGTACGCATGGTCAACTGTGTACCCGGCTGTCCGATTGACTGCGCGGCAACGACACCTACAGCCTCCCCGATTTCGACGGTCTTATTGGTTGCATAGTTACGTCCATAGCACTTCTTACATACACCGTGCTCTGCTTCACATGTGAGGACAGAGCGTATAAGAACCTTCTCAACACCTGCGTCTTCGATTGCTGCCGCCATCTCGTTTGTGATGAGCTCGTTAGCCTCTGCAAGTACAACAGGCTTACCATTTTCGTCCTTCAAGAACGGATGGAGAACATCCTCAACCGGGAATGAACCCGCAATCTTGGAGAAGAGTGTCTCGTTCTTCGCAGCGTTGCCTGATACCCATATACCATTAATTGTATGGCAGTCTTCCATTGTAACGACAACATCCTGAGCAACATCGACAAGCTTACGTGTCAGGTAACCTGCACGTGCTGTCTTGAGAGCTGTATCTGTAAGCCCCTTTCTTGCACCGTTTGAGGAGAAGAAGAATTCGATAATCGACAGTCCTTCTTTAAAGTTCGACTTGACAGGAAGCTCGATGTTATCGCCATTAGGCTTTGTCATGATACCTCTCATGGCACCAAGCTGGGAAATCTGCTTACTCGATCCTCTAGCACCGCTGTCGGCCATCATAAAGAGCGGGTTGAAGCCATGCTGGTCTTCTCTCATCTCCTTCATCAAAAGGTCTGTAAGCTCGTTCTTTGTGTTGTTCCAGAGCGAGATGACCTTACTCTTCTTTTCTTCTTCACTGATAGTACCGCTTAAGAGCTGCTCCTTGATATGAGCTTCTTCCTTCTCTGCTTTTGCAATAAGGTCTTTTTTACCTGACGGAACAATCATGTCGCTCAGGCCGATTGTGGCACCGAAGAGGGTTGCGTACTTGTATCCCAAGCTCTTGACCGAGTCGAGTAGCTCTACTGCAACAGAAGGCTTATCTGAATCGAGGGTAGCTGTGATGAGCTTCTTCAATTGCTTATCGCCCAGACAGTAGTTCTGGAATGGAACACCGACGGGGATTGAGGAGTTGAAGATAATTCTACCCGGAGTTGTCTCAATCCACTTTCTGCCATCAGCTGTTGTCCTGTTGCCCTTCTCATCAATGACGACAAGACCGTCTCTGAGGCGGTAATAGATTTTTTCATTATATGAAACACTGCCACTGTCAATTGCAGCCTCGATTTCACTGATGGAATCGAAATGCTTGCGCTTCTCTCCTCTATCGAGGTCGACTCTCTCCTTTGTGAGGTAGTAGATACCAAGGACCATATCCTGAGACGGGAATGCAATCGGCTTTCCGTTTGCAGGGTCGAGGAGGTTTGTCGTGCTGAGCATGAGAGTCCAGCATTCAAGCTGTGCAGCTTCACTGAGAGGTACATGTATAGCCATCTGGTCACCGTCGAAGTCGGCGTTGAATGCATGACATACGAGCGGATGGAGCTTAAGGGCCTTACCGTCGACGAGGACAGGCTCGAATGCCTGGAAGCCGAGTCTATGGAGTGTTGGTGCACGGTTAAGCATGACAGGATGCTCTTTAACAACATCCTCAAGGATAGACCATACTTCCGGAGCTCCCTCTTCAACCATCATCTTTGCCTTCTTGACGTTCGGTGCAATACCATTGTCATGAAGTTTTCTGATAAGGAAAGGCTTGAAGAGTTCAAGTGCCATGAGTGACGGTACACCACATTGATGCATCTTCAATTCAGGTCCTACAACAATAACGCTGCGCCCCGAATAGTCGACACGCTTACCCAGAAGGTTCTGTCTGAATCTTCCCTGCTTACCCTTGAGCTGGTCGGCAAGCGACTTAAGGTCTCTCTTTGAAGCACCCTTTGCAGGGTTTTCAACCTTACCATTATCGAGGAGACAGTCAACTGCTTCCTGAAGCATTCTCTTCTCGTTGCGTACGATGATATCCGGAGCCTGGATTGAAATAAGGCGCTGGAGACGGTTGTTTCTGTTGATGACTCTTCTATAAAGCTCGTTAAGGTCTGTTGTTGCAAACCTTCCACCGTCGAGCTGGACCATAGGTCTCAAATCCGGCGGGATGACAGGAAGAACAGTAAGAATCATCCACTCAGGCTGGTTACCCGAATCGATAAACCATGTGCAGTATTTAATGACAGATGCTGCCTTCTTTGCTTCTCCACTATCCGTCTTGCCGTTTTTACGGATGATTTCAGCAAGAATTTCACGGTTTCTATCCCTCAATGCCACAAGGTCCAATCCCTTCAAAAGCTCATAGATAGCCTCAGCTCCCATTCCTGCCTTGAAGGAGTCCTCACCGTACTTTGCTGTATATTCATCATACTCAGCTTCACTGAGAACCTGACACTTACTCAATTCGTCAATCTGCCCCGGGTCGATGACAACATAGCTCTCATACTTGAAGATGGAGTTGAAATCTGCCTTCTTCATCTCCAGAAGGTAGCTCATAATAGAGGGCTGTGACTTATAGAACCAGACATGTGCAACAGGAGTTGCAAGCTTGATATGTCCACTCCTCTCACGTCTGACCTTCTTCTCTGTGACTTCAACACCGCAGCGCTCACAGACTGTGCCCTTATATCTCTTGCTCTTGAACTTACCGCACCAGCACTCCCAGTCCCTGGTTGTACCGAAGATACGCTCGCAGAACAGTCCATCCCGCTCCGGACGGAGAGAACGGTAATTTATAGTTTCAGGTTTTTTGACCTCACCATAGGACCATGAAAGAATCTGGTCTGGGGACGCAATCTTTATTCTTAATGTATCAATATCATGAGTATCGCTCATCCCTTACCTCCTACTGGTTGTTCTTTTCCTTTTCGGCCTTGCTGATTAACTCTCTATCTCTCTCTGTAAGAGGAATAAGCTTGCCGTTCTCATCATATGCAGCAAGATCCAGTGCCAAGCCTCTGAGACCCTGGCATAGAACCTTGTATCCTTCCGGTAAATCATCCGGGTGTTCAGCCGGTTCGCCCTTGACGATAGCCTGATAGATGTTGACTCTTCCCTTCATGTCGTCTGACTTGACTGTCAGAAGTTCCTGAAGGTTGTTAGCAGCACCATATGCCTCGAATGCCCAGACTTCCATCTCACCCAGTCTCTGTCCTCCGAACATAGCCTTACCTCCGAGAGGCTGCTGTGTAACAAGAGAATAAGGACCTGTAGCTCTCGCATGCATCTTATCATCAACAAGATGGTGGAGCTTGAGATAGTAGATATAGCCGCAGAATACCTTATTGACGAAAGGAACACCTGTTCTTCCGTCGTAGAGAGTGACCTTACTGTCCCTCGGAAGACCTGCTTTGACCATTTCCTCCTCAATCTGCTCCATTGTAGCACTCTGGAAGACCGGAGTCTTATACCATACGTCATTCTTTACTGCCGCCCATCCAAGCTGTGTTTCCATAAGCTGACCGATGTTCATACGGGACGGAACACCGAGGGGGTTGAGACAGACATCAAGCGGAGTACCATCTTCCATATAAGGCATATCTTCCTGTGGAAGGACACGTGATACAACACCCTTATTTCCGTGGCGGCCTGCCATCTTATCACCCTGCTTGAGCTTACGCTTTGTAGCAATGTAAACCTTAACTGTTTCAAGTGAGCCCGGAGCAAGCTCTTCCTTCTTTGTTATCCTCTGGATGTCGATAACTGTACCCTCAACGCCGTGAGGAACAACAAGAGAAGCATTTCTCGTATCCTTACTCTTCTCACCGAAGATTGAGTTCAACAGCTTTTGCTCAGGCGTATTCTCTGTCTCTGTCTTTGGTGTTGTCTTACCCACAAGGATATCACCCGAGCGCACATATGTTCCAATACATATGATACCTTCGCTGTCCAAGTGTTCGACTGCGCGCTCGGAAGTATTCGGGAGGTCGCGTGAGAAGCGCTCTTCTCCAAGCTTTGTCTCCTTCCTGTCAACATCATATTCCTTGATATGAATAGAAGTGTAGATATCTTCACTTACGACTCTTTCACTGATAAGAACGGCATCCTCGTAGTTGTATCCGTTCCAAGGAACGAAGCCGACAAGGATATTTCTTCCAAGTGCAAGTTCACCATGGTCTGTGCTCGGACCGTCGGCAAGGACATCGTTCTTCTTGACAATATCTCCAACAGATACAAGCGGACGCTGGTTCATACAGGAATCCTGGTTTGTGATTTCATACTTTCTGAGCTCATATACATCAAGTTCATTCTTGACACTCGGCTCATCAGGCTCAACCTTGATTGTGACAGATGAAACGTAAACAACTTTACCGCTCCGCCTTGCCTTGACCATGATTGATGAGTCATAAGCTGTTCTCATCTCCATACCAGTTCCGACACGGGGAGTCTCGGGGAATACGAGAGGTACTGCCTGGCGCTGCATGTTCGATCCCATGAGGGCACGGTTGGCGTCGTCGTGTTCCAAGAAAGGAATAAGGGAAGCTGCAACAGATACTACCTGCTTGGGTGAGACATCCATCCAGTCAATCTCTTCAGGCTTTGCTGTCGAGTAGTCCTGGTTGGCACGGACAGATACTTCACCTTTGAGAACGAATGTTCCGTCCTTCTTCTTCTCGACTTCTGCGTTACCCTGGGCAATCTTTGCCTTCTCCTCATCGTTTACATCCAGGTATCTGCAGTCGTCTGTAACAACACCGTTGAGAACCTTTCTATACGGTGTCTGGATAAAGCCATAGGAATTAATCTTTGCATAGTTAGCAAGTGTCAGGATAAGACCAATGTTACCACCTTCAGGGGTTTCAATAGGACAAATCTTGCCGTAGTGAGTGTAGTTAACATCTCTGACATCGAAGAGCTGACGTGCGTTATCTCTCTTGATACCGCCCTTAGGACCGATAGCTGAAATTCTTCTCTTATGTGTAAGTTCTGCAAGCGGGTTGACCTGATCCATGAACTGACTCAGCTGTGACGAGCCGAAGAACTCTCTGACAGCACCGATTACCGGCTTGATGGAGATAATCTCCTGAGGCTTTACATCATCGTCTGAGACATTCATCTTGTCCCTGGCAGTCTTGACCATCTTACTGAATGCATCTGCAAGGCTGTTCTCCAGGAGCTCACGTACAGTCCTGACTCTTCTGTTGCCGAGAGAGTCTTCATCGTCCTTCTGGAACTTACCGTCCCCGAAGTCCATAATCATACGTGTTGTACATATTACGTCTTCAATTGTGAGTGTCGTCTCTTTAATATATTTCTCTTCATCCATTCCGAAGAACTTCTTATTGAGCTTATAGCGTCCGATTTCCGAGAAATCGTAACGGTTGGTATCATTAAAGAAGTCCTTGTAGTAGTTGATGACTCTGTCACTGTCAGTTGTTGTTCTGATATGCTGGGGAAGGAATGTCTTCCATTTTTCGGCGACATAACCGATATAAAGATCCTTGAATTCTTTTCCTTCTTCCCTGTAGATGCGCTGACAGTTCTCCCACTTTTCCTTGTCGAATGTGAGTGAACGCTTATTGAGTGCAGATACATCACCCTGAATAACCCTGTAGCAAAAGATTCTCTCTTCGTGGAGAGTCTTAAGTACAGCCATTGATGGCAAATCGTCGAGGTTTGTCTCCTGTGTGTCGACAACTTCGATATCTTCAATGCCTGCGTTTGCAAGTTCCTGGAGGTTGATAGCCCCGATTTCATCGCCTGCACAATAGAGAACACTGCCGTCCTTCTTGATATCCTTGTAGACAAAGCGCGGGAAGTGACCGTCGTATGTGGAGGTGCTGATAAGCTCGGATGAATAGAACTGCGAAACAATTTCATCTCTTGTCTCGAGGCCGAGCATACGCATGAAGAATGTTACAGGAATAGCAATCTTCTTGAATGACTGTGTATCATCCTTGCTTCTGGGGGATGTAGCATAGATGAGGTTATGGATGGCACCGTAGATAAGTGTCTCCTTGCTCTTCTTGCCGTCACTCTCACCTTCGACCTTGAAGTCGACCTTGTTTTCCTTATCATCAACGTTTGTTCTTTCGAAGACGAAAGAAAGCATGGAGCCGAGGTAAGGATAGAGGTTAGCTGCAAAAAGCGAGCTCTTGAGTCCCTTCTTGTTCATGTTCTTGAAAATAACGCCGGGAGAACGGACAATACTTGAAACTATGACGCGCTCAGAGCCGTTGATTATGAACGTACCACGATCTGTCATGACAGGGAAATCACCGAAGAAAATCTCCTTCTCCTGAATCTCACCGCCCTTCTTTTCGAGCTGAATCTTCACCTTAACAGGAACACCGAATGTACTTCCCTTTCTCTTACACTCGCCTTCACTCTTCATAGCAAAGACATCACTCGGGTCGACGGAGTAACCGGAATAACGGATAGTCATCCCTCCGTTGGGTGCTTCAATCGGGAAATATGTCTGGAATAGATGTTCAAGTCCGTACTTTGGGTCAGGTTCCTGGCCATGCATGATTTTATCAAGCTGTAAAAAATCTTTATAGGATGCAGTCTGAATCTCTACAAGATTTGGAACAGGATACTCATTGAGCACTTCAGAACCGATGTTGACTCTCTCAAATACTTTACCGTTTCCGGTCATATCGTTGTACCTCCAAAATGGAACAAAGCCTTGTTCCGGAGCTTTCGCTTATTTATCCCGGGAAAATATATCAGGTAAACGACAAAACCCCAGTGTCCCCGGGGGACCACTGGGTGTCATTATTTAATCGGTGTTACTTTACCTCGATAACACAACCTGCAGCCTCAAGCTTTTCCTTGATAGATGCAGCTTCTTCCTTGCTGACAGCTTCCTTAAGAACACCACCAGCCTCACAGAGTTCCTTAGCTTCCTTAAGGCCGAGACCTGTGACAGCTCTGACTTCCTTGATACAAGCAATCTTCTTTGCAGCATCAAC
>CAVFNE010000060.1:0-852 GCA_963623755.1 Muribaculaceae bacterium
TTCATGACCTTGAGTGCGTCTATACATACAAAATGGGAAACAAAACTGTTTGGTCTGAGATTTCAGAGAGGTAATACAATATCTTCCAATTCCTTGGTGTGGATGTTCCTGTCAAACCCAATGACATAAAAATAAGGAAACAGCTGAGCTGGATGGGCTTGCACTACGCTGAAGAAGATGGGGAAATAAACTTTGTCAGCATAACTTACTAATTAAAAAATGTATAAAAATATAAGGAGTTACATTATCTGACGTATTATCATAGCTTCTATTGCATTGAGCACAATAAAGCTTTGTCAGCAGGACTTATTAATTCGATCCAAGAAAAAAAAGGGTGAAAGCCCATCAAAAAAAACAGACGATGACAATTTTTTATAGGAACTTTACTAACAAATTCCTTAAGCATTGGTATATACTATTGCAAGGAGATAAAAAAATGAAAGAGAAAGATAAAGAAGCTCTTGAAGCAGAAATCGAAGCAAAAGCATCAAACGAAGTATCTGACACAGAAATGGACGGAGTCAGCGGTGGACTGGGTTTCTGCGCAAAGCGTGTTTGTACAAACCTGAAGAAAGGTGCAAGGGTGGCATTGGATACGTCAAAAGACGCTATGAGTCATGCAAGGAGATAAAAAATGAAAGAGAAAGATAAAAAAGCTCTTGAAGCAGAGCTTGAAGCAAAAGCATCAAACGAAGTATCTGACACAGAACTTGACGGAGTCAGCGGTGGAGTGGGTTTCTGCGCAAAGCGTGTTTGTACAAACCTGAAGAAAGGTACAAGGGTGGCATTAGATACGTCAAAAGCCGCTATGAGTTCTCTCGACAGCAGTGATAGTCTCAACTAAGTGTTGAG
>CAVFNE010000060.1:862-8706 GCA_963623755.1 Muribaculaceae bacterium
GGATTAACCTTCAGGAGGATTATTTTTTACCCTATTTTCAGATTTCAGATTTCTGATTTCTTTCTAATTATTCTGCCGACTAGGCCGTACTCTTTGGCTTCCAGTGCCGTAAGCCAGTGGTCACGCTCGGTATCGAGAGCTACATCCTCAACACTCTTTCCAACAGCATCGGCAATCACAGCATCAAGCTTTTTCCTCAATGCCTCAAGTTTCCCTGCATATATATCCAAATCAATTGCTGTACCCTTCAATTGAGAGAGTGGCTGATGAATGAGGTATGTAGAGTTTTCAAAAGCAAGACGCCTCTCTTTATCGACTGACAAGAAAATCAATGCAGCAGCAGATGCAACAAGCCCCATGCCGACTAGTGTTACGGGAGAAGAGACAAATCTGATTGTATCGTATATTGCAAAGCCGCTGTCCACATCGCCTCCCGGTGAGTTTATATACACAGTAATCGGGTCATTACTTTCGCTGTCGAGAATCAGCATGCGACTTGCAAAGTCATTTGCCGTATCTTTGTTAATCTCACCGCTGAGCATCACAGAGCGGGTCTTCATAAGCTTATCCAACAGAGTCGGATCTATATTCTGTTTTTTTTCTTCCATAGGTGAATAATAACTGAAAAACACCTCTTTGGGAAATGCATGTAGAATTTTTCTTCTTTCTTAAAGATAATGAAAACATGAAAAGCGCAACAGTATCTGTAATAGGAAGGCCCAGCAGCGGCAAATCAACACTCGTCAACACAATCTGCGAAATGAAGGTATCTATCACAAGCCCCACTCCACAGACAACAAGAAACAAAATCAGGGGAATTTATACAGACCAGAGGGGACAGCTCGTCTTTACAGATACTCCCGGCTATCACCTGAGCGAGAAGACAATCAACAGGAGAATGCAGGAAATTACCATATCTTCTCTGAAGGACAGCGACCTCATACTCTATGTTCTCGACGGCAGGAGAAGCGCAAAAGAGGAAGAAGAGGCAATTTGCGCCATGATTAAGGCTTCCCGCGTCAAAACAGTTGCCGTAATCAACAAGAAAGATGTCCTCACAAAAGAAAACATCGAGGACGCCGAATTCTTTTTAAAGGAAAAACTGCCCTCTGTCGACACATATGTCGCATCTGCACTCAACGATGACGGCATTGACGATATCCTCATAGCTCTCTTCAGCCTTGCACCCGAGGGAGAGTTGATGTACGACGAGAGCCAATACACCGATCAGGATCTTGAGTTCAGAATAAGCGAAATAATCAGGGAAAAGACAATATCGAACCTAACGGATGAACTGCCTCATGTTATATATGTTGAAGTCTCCGACCTCGAATATAACAAAGAGAAGAATGAAGTCTGGATTAGAGCCTTCATCTCAGTCGAAAGAGAAGGTCAGAAGGGTTTTATAGTCGGTAAAGGCGGCTCGAACATAAAGAGAATCGGAACTGAGGCAAGGAGAGAGATAAAACAAATCTTCCCATCTTCTTCCGTCAGACTAGATTTGCAGGTAAAAACAGCCGAAAAATGGAGACAGAATCCGATAATCCTCGACAAGGTATTCAAGAAGAACTAGATTTAACTTATCTCTTATCACGTTGATACTCCTTGAGATGAGACTCACCAGTGGGAAGAATTGTGCAGATGCAGCGCTTCCACTGCCGGGAGCCTGAGACGGGCCATAACTTTCAGAGCAATGTAATCGACATCAATAGACGCCGGAGCAAACCTAGTATATCAAAGTAAATCCCAATTGATAATCAATCCGATTTTCTCTCCTAATGTTGTTTGATACCGGTTTATATAGATATTATATTCTCAAATAGGAACATTAATTCCCGAATTAAATATTAGTTTCATCTATAAAGAGCTTTTCACGCTTTTTGGGTCGCAGAGCCCCACCGAAGGAACTAACCGCGTCCGACACAATAGATAAAGACTACAGAGGATTTTATTCTCCACCCCTCTCTGAAAGGGTTTTCTATCATCCATTACCTCAAAAATGCCACATCCTCTTTGTTTATTTTCCCGCTTCTTTCCAATTTCTTTACCCCTTACTAGAAGTATTATTGAGGCGAATTGAAAAATGTCGCATTTTATGCCTCGAGACAATGAATGGTCTAACAACAAAAACCTCAGGCTTTCGTATGTATTAGCGAAATTCACTTTATGGGAAATAAAAAAATGCATTTAAGCGAAGAATTACTCGAGAAAGCAAAACTTACAAAAACATCTGAGGAGCTTATCACACTTGCAAAAGCAAACAGCATTGATTTATCGGATGAAGATGCAAAAACATATTTTACAAAGCTTAATGCCAAAAAAGGCGAACTGAGAGACGATGAACTGTGCGATGTAGCCGGCGGAAGAAAATGTGGCACAATGTACACCATAGATGGACATCCTATTGTTAACACTTCAACACCTGTGAATACTGGAAAGATAAAAACACATATGAAGAAATTCCCGAAGGTGGAAAGTGAGCGGAATGTCTAGATTGTCACTCTTTCAACTGGAGAGATAAGTGCTGTTGGCTTGGCAGAGATACGAAAACTGACTCAGCCTATTGAATAGGTTTAAGTAAATTTAAGCCGTGAGAAAGACAAGCGGAGTAATGATTACAGCCATGCCTGCAATTCTTTAAATTAGACAGGTCTTTATTTTCTCCGAAAATGATAATCTTGATATGCCTTAGTCCACTCCACATTAAGGCAACAGCCTGCTGATTAAGGCTCAATAAATTACCCATGCCTTGAAACAAGAACGTATATGTGCTGAAAAAAGCCCCCGGAGACTTACCGAGGGCAGTTGAATTTTCTTTTTAATAGCGTTTCAGAATCGGAAGGATTGTTTCGCTCCCACATGCTTTAACAAAGCCTGCAAGCTTGGGTCCCTTCTCCTTTGCAATAAGAACAGTGTAGATAACTCTGAAGAAATCTGCATTCTCGAGCCCATTGTCCTGAGCAGCCTTATATATGTAGTTGGAGAAATCCTTCTCACTGAGGGTATCGAGGTATTCTTCAACATAGCCGGCAAAATCTCTAATGGCCTTTCTCTCCGTCTCTGTTGCCTCATACAGTGGATCCTCCTCAGTCTGGAGAGAGAACTTGAACTCATCAGGAGCATAATCTCTCAGCCAATTTTTAGCGCATTCTATTCTTACCTTCAGTCTTTCCTTCTGGCTTGAGGTTGCATCGCTGAGGCGGGAGAGAACCTTCTCTGTGTCACCGGAGTAAATCTGGATGTAGTTACACAGATGTCTGAATGGAATCTGGTACCCGGGCTCTGTCGGGATAGCCTTATCGCTTACCTGACTCAACTCGTAGATTCTCTTCTCCTTCTCCTTTCTCTGTTCCTTTACAGGTAACAGGCCGAAGTATATACGCTCACAGTTATCGTAATCCTCATAGATTTTCAACACATCGAGATCGAATGAGATTGCAAACTCACTCTGAGGCTTTGTTCCGACAAAGAGGTAACGGACAATCTCTGGAGGATAGATGGCAAGAACATCATATAGGTCTGCGACTTCTCCACCGGAGGAGGAAATCTTTCCTCCCATACCCTTGAGGCGCACAAAGTCATAACGCATGGAGACCGGAGCTTCCCCTCCGAAAACCTTGACGACATTCTTTGCTGTATCGTAGCTGCCGCCTTCTGTAAGGTGATCCTTTCCGCCCGGCTCGAAGTCAACGCCTTCCTTAACCCACCTCATCGGCCAGTCGACACGCCACGGAAGTTTTGTATTGGGAGTTGTCCTTATATCTATAGTCTCAGTCTTATCGAGTTCATCATCATGATATGTAAGTCCGTACTCACCATCCCAGCCTATGACTGTGGTGTTGTCCCTGTCTGTAAATGAAGAGAATACAGATACCGGCCACCAATCCTCTGAGAGGGGCTCTGTCCTGTATTCATTGAGTGCCGCTCTTATTTCATCACGGTGCTCGAGGGCAACCTTTATATCTTCAGCGTATTTATTTGTTCGGTATCTTTCAGCCTGATACAGAAACTCAGGATAGACGCCCACTGTCGGAAGGATTTTCTCGACATCGACTTCGTTACCCCTGGCATAGTTATCAGCCCTGTGCTTTGTGTCGGGAACAAGAGTAATCGGCTTACGCAGGTATGAGGCAAGAAGCTCAGGCTCCGGCATATTCTTCGGAACCTTCCTGAACACATCATAGTCATCCCAGGAGTATATGAATCTCACATTCTTACCCCGCTCTCTGAGACAACGTACAACAAGTTCAACTGTTATGATTTCTCTGAAGTTTCCTATGTGGACTGTGCCGGAGGGTGTAATACCGCTGGCACATGTGTAGCTCTCCTTATCACCCTTTTCTCTGATAATCTTATCGGCCATTATGTCTGCCCAATGGGTAGACTGATTCAAATTTTCACTCATGCTCCGATTATGACAAAGAGAAGTGCTTTATTCAACAGAGTCCCAGCCCTGAGGATGATAAGTAAATCAAAGCCGGTTCTACAGGAGGAGACAAGAGGTGGATTATGGCCGGCGTTGACAAAGGTAAGCTTTCCGGTGGGAATCTCAACTATCCCCATCAATGATGTAACAAAGAGCCCCTGATTATTGGACTAGCAAAGGAGATTGTTCACCTTCTCTCAAAGACGCTCTTTACGTCCAGTCCCAATTGAGCTCTGTCCTTTATAAGTGTTTTAGCTGTTGACCATAAAGAGTGCAGCAGGAACACCTTTACCGGAAACGTCGGCAATCACAATGGCAAAATGATCGTCATCGATGAAAAAAATCATAAAAGTCTCCGCCCACTTCTTTTTTAAGCGTCATTTCAGCATAGATATTGAACTCCTTCCTCTCCGGGAATAGAGGAAAAACAGATGGCAGCATCGAAGTCCGGATGTGTGTTTCAACCTCCAGTTCAGACAATATCTGCTGTTTTTCTTCTGTTTTTCCAGCCTGCTGTATAAGAAGCGAACGTGTCCGCGTTTTAAGAGTTGAACACACGACTGTAAGACCAAAGAGAATGATGGAACGTGGAATTATAAAGAATAGAACAACACGTTTGATTGTCTCTTCCGTCACAATGCGTTCTCCCGATGACTCAAGGGCCTTTAAAAGATTACTGATCCATTCGCCGTAGTATGTTCCGATTATCAGAGAAAGGACCATAGAGCAGATTGAAACTCCGAATACCAGATGGGAGAACTTTTTCTCATAATAGTGACAGCTGAGTGCTATCGGGATGGCCCACGCAAGAATTCCATGGCTCGGTAGCGCTCCTGAGAGGAATGTTATACCAAGAATACAACAGAGCATTATGGACCCTTCAATCTTTCAAAGTACTTCAGCCCTTTAACAAAGAGAGATGGAAGAAGAAAAAGCACTATGCCACTCACGCTCTAGCAGCCATGATTTTTTCAGGCACGATTAAGAGGCCGAGAATATTCAGCATCCAGACAAGTGCAACAACAAAGGCAAGCACATCCATACAGCTGAAGCATAATAGTCTGCTTCCTTCTCGTTTTTTCTGAATGCCTCGGAGTAATCTGCTCTTTGCATATATCTCCTCTCTATTTCTTTCTCTTACCAACCCTCTCTGCTATCTGTGCCTTTTTGACTGCTTCCAAGTCGACTCTGAGTTCATCACTGAAGTCTTTTATATCATCAAGGGTTATTATATCTTTAAGAAGCATGGTCAATATGGTATTTCTCATACTAGAACATGAGACCTGTACGATAACTCCCTCACTCATAGAGTCTCTGTTTATCCTTCTCTTCAGCGCCCAGAACTTATCAGAAGCATTAGAGGAATCTCTCAAGAGAGTGATGTATCCGTTAATGAGCTTTGTCATATATCTTTCCTGCCACAGAGGAAGCAGTTCTCTGTACTTTCTCCAGTCATCTTCGTTAACAGTCTTCACAATTAATCATCCTTTGGTTGTCAGTAGTATGATACTTGCTCATATTCATCAATACAATTGAAATAAAGTAGTTGTTGTTGCCTTTTCATATCCTTGATTTTATACTTTCCATGTGAAAAGAATATCTCTTTTATTTATGGTTCTATTGTTTGCTGTTTCCACTCTATCTGCAGAAAGAGCTTTCTGGTCTGGGGAGGATGAAGGACTTCTTGCTTATTCAGATAAATATGCCGAGTCCTCTCTGCTGCTCCTCACCTATGGCGATAAATCATCACAGGTAAAGGTTGTCTCCCCTCTCGAACCAACCCTTCCGGGTCGTGAACTGGGATTAAGTAAAACTGTGCTCGAAAATCTGGGAGTCTGGGGGAACGGGGACACAGAGATAACAGTCGGCATTATAAAGGGAGGATTGACTTCCCTTGAAGAGGAAGAAGACAAAAGTGGAAGTGGATGGTATTCAATTGTAATGGTCCCGGTAATCAAAGGCTATGCACTCGATAGATATGAAAAGCTGACAAAAAACGGCTTCAAGCTCCAGACTGAAGTTGTCGACTCGCGCTTTGTCTACACCATTTCCTACATTGCTGAATACGAACTGGATGAAACTCTCTCGATTCTTGAGAGTCTTGGTATTCTCATCGACAGAACAGAGGAAACATCAAACCCATACCTATAGGAGGATAATCATGCTGGATGACATAATAAAGGAAAGCACATCGCTCTTCGAGAGTGGCGAGGAGGCTGTCCTGAGAGGACATGAGAACAGGATAAGAAGAGCTGTGTTGAGTAACGGCAGCCTTGTTTCCAACGTACGCTCGGAGACAAGAGGTGTAAGTGCCACAGTAAGAAAGAACGGCTCATACGGCTTTGCCTCCTCCCCCAGCTATGAGAAGGATGAAGTGGAGAAAGTTCTCAGAGAGGCAAGAAAGAATGCATCCTTTCTCTCATCCCACGCCCCTCAGAATAAGGAAAGTCTACCCCGCGGAGAGAGAAAACGCATAGAGACAATGCGCACAATCAAAGACGCTGGGCAGAGTGAGATAATCGCTCGAATAAAAGAAATTGACGAGTATATAGCACTCAAGTATCCGAGCCTCACTGCACGGACCGTCGTCTACAAAGAGGACAGCCAGGACAAAATCATTTACTCGAGTGCATTCAGTAGCGGCCACGTAATCAACCCGAGAGCTTTTATTGCAGTATCACTGAGCACAGTTACAAAGGACGGAGTTCCTGTTTCTCTCAGCGACGTCTACGGAGGAAGGGGAAGCTTTTATGATTACTTTACCCACATAAAATGGCTCTTTTTTGAAATCGACAAACTCTACATTCGCCTTATGGAGAAGAAGGAAGGTGTCTATGCCGAGGCCGGCATCAAGACGGTAATTCTGGGAGGCATGATGTCGGGAATGCTTGCCCATGAAGCTGTGGGCCATACAGTCGAAGCGGATCTGGTAATGGGTGGAAGCGTTGCGGGCCCGATGCTGAACCGCCGTGTCGGATCGCCTCTTGTCAATATGGTTGACTATGCACATACAGCACTCGGAAAGACAGCCCCGCTACCGATTCTCATCGACGACGAAGGTGTCCCGGCAGAAGACGCAGTTCTTATCAAGGACGGCATACTGACGGGTTACATGCATAATAACGAGACCTCTCTCCGCTACGGCGTGAAGCCTGAGGGAAATGCCAGAGCCTGGTCATACAGTGATGAGCCTATAATCAGAATGCGTAACACTCTCATTCTTCCGGGGGAGAATACACTCGAAGAGATGATCAGTGCAACGGATGACGGCTACTACCTCATAGACACGAATAATGGACAGGCTGATTTATCCGGCGAGTTCATGTTCGGAGTCATAATGGGATACGAGATAAAAAAGGGAAAACTTGGAAGGGCAATTCTCGATACTACAGTATCCGGAATAGCCTTCGAAATGCTG
>CAVFNE010000060.1:8716-11436 GCA_963623755.1 Muribaculaceae bacterium
CTCCATCCAGTGGACCTCGAGCGGAATGTGCGGCAAAAAGCAGCCGATTCCCGTCGGCATGGGAGGCCCTGAACTCAGGTGCCGCATCATGATAGGAGGTAGATAAAATGAGAAACACAAGAGACATATCGATAGAAATAGAGAAGACACTCAAAGAAAAAGAGATAGCAAAATATGCTTATACTGTTACACAAAGCCGTATGGAGGAGTTTACAGCAAAGAACAGCGCTTTCTCGCTTCTCAGAACCACATTCAAATCATCCCTTTCCCTCACCGTATTCACAGACGGCAGAAAGGGGACAAAGGTATCATCAACACTCACGGATGACGGGATATCACTCACAATCGATGAGGCAGTGGAGGCAGCATCTTCAGCAGAAAGTGATCCATCATACGACATCGCCCCATCGATAGGAGTAATTGAAAATCACAGAGAAGACGATGACGATAACACACTATTCTTCTCCCGGATAAAGGAACTTTTAGAGACAATCAAAAGAGACTTTCCAAATCTTCTTGTTATGGATACCGTAGGAGAGCATATTCACTACGACACCGTCTACCATAACTCCAACGCCACCGATTACCACACAACAGGCGGCTTTTATGAGTTTTACATCGGATTTTCGTCCCACGAGGGCGATAAGACAAGCGGAATGAACTACTCGTCCTTCACGACCTCATCCCTCGATAAGCCGTTCATCGAGATGGGAAGCATAAAAGATGATCTTATATCACAATCAAAGAGTCTTGAGAGTGCATCAAACATCGGGAAATTTACAGGCTCGGTAATCTTCAAGCCGTCATGTCTCGGCACATTCCTCTCATACATCGGAGAGAGCATCTCTGATTTGATGATTATGCAGAACCTCAGCCCGTGGAAGGACAAGATCGGTGAAAAGGTTGCAGATGAGAGGATAACACTTGCTCTCGAGTCAACCAACAGCAATATAGTAAACGGCGAATACGTCACTGACGACGGTTTCAGAACAGAGGATGTCACCTTGATTGATAAGGGTGTACTGAAGTCATTCTGTCTTTCGCTCTACGGCGCAAACAAAACAGGAAAAGAGGTGACAAAGAACTCCAGCAGCGACATCGTCATGAAAGAGGGAGACATCACGCTCAGTGAGATAATAAAGAATACAAAGCGCGGTCTTATCGTCGGAGGTTTCTCAGGCGGACATCCATCAGTGAGTGGCGACTTCTCGGGGGTTGCAAAAAACAGCTTCTACATCGAAGAGGGAGAGATAAAGGGAGCCGTCAACGAGACCATGATCAACGGCAATCTTTTCGATATGCTCAGAAACGTAGAGGGCATATCGAAAGAAAGGGTTAAGGATGGCTCGAGCGTGCTGCCGTACCTTGCAGTCGGCTCGATTGTGATATCCGGCAGGTAGACAATCAGAAATCAAGGAAGAATGTGAAGTTTGTTGTAACACGCCCGGGCTGTGTGTACTTCTCCTTATCGACAAGAAGAACATTGACTTCCCACCCCAAGTCTATGAAGTCGAAGAAACAGACTTCCAGCTGTGCGCCGATGGAAGATAGGAAATTCTTCTCTTCCCGTGTGGTATTGAAGACCTTACCCCAGCCGTAGCCGCAGTCGAAGAAGAGATTTATCCTCGGTGCTATGCCCTCTACTGCGACATCGGGCCCCGCAAAGCGGATATCGAAATTGTTTACTACGCTGTACTCTGTTGCATATGTGTAAGTATTGAAGCCCCTGACCTTACGACCGAGAGATACCGGCCCCTGTATAAATGACGGGACGGCACTTCCTGACGTGTATGATGCATTGACTCTGTCGATAAGGGTGATGCTGAAATATGATTTACCACTCTCATCCGTAAAGTTCTTGACTGTTACAGCCCCGACGGTATTCATGACAAGCGAATAGTAGTCTCCGTGGCCTGATGCAAAGTCATTAAGAGCCTCCGGGCCGTATTTGATATCAAGCCGTGCCCACACGCCGTTATTTGTGTGAATGGTATCTTCCATCATGTCCAGCTTCAGACTCAGCCCTGCCTCAAGGGCGAGATAATCTTTTCTGCCGTTGAGCTCAGGGTAGATAACTCCTGAGTAATCGGAAGGAACTATATCATCAAGGTTTCCATGGATATTGAAGAATGCGAATTTGGATGATGAATAATATCTCTCATAGCGTGATGAAAGACTGACTGTCGCTGTCAGAAGATCCTTACCCTTTACAGGACTCTCAAAAAAGCCCTGGATAAACCTTAGAGAAAGTTCATTCTGCCATACGTTGAACCTGAGCGCGCTATCCTTATCCCAGATGGAAGAATAGTTGTTCTCACCGCTCTCAATATCGAGCCACATAAGGCGCTGCGAATATCCCTCTCCCACTAAAAGCCGGATATCTGTTGTGTTGCCGTCAATAAGCTCGGGCAGTTTATACCCCACCCCGAGATTCACATATGTCGGTATAAAACCCCCGAGGAAATCCGGATGCTGGCCGATGTCGGCAAGGACAAAGTGCAGATTCGATGCAAAAAGCGAACAAGAAAGTAAAAGAACAAGAAGAACAACAATAAGTTTTTTCATATTTTCCTCAGCCTCAGTTTAAGATATTTCTTTTTCATTTCTCAACTGCTTCTTGAAAATATGGGTTACTATTCACACCCCCTGATTGAATCCTAATTTCTGATTTCATTCTTAAATCGAGCATTCATAACTCTCGAAAATTGCAAGAAATATTT